>CBDVCD010000150.1:0-8080 GCA_965372385.1 uncultured Gammaproteobacteria bacterium
CTTTCCCGAGGTTGACGGCGATCCCGACAACATTAACGTTGTGCACGTCGGAACCGCCCTCGGCGCCTTCCAGGCCGCTGCTTTCCGCTCGGACAACAGTCCCTTCGACCGATTCTTGCACGGCGATCGCCGTGCTATGAGCGCGAGGGCCAAGCGAGGCGCACGCCTCTTCTACGGACGGGCTGGGTGCTCGATCTGCCACAGCGGCGTCTTCCAGACCGATCACGATTTCCATGCAATCGGTATGCCCCAGGTCGGGCCGGGATTCGAAGATGGCCCGAGCGGCCGCGAGGACTTCGGGCGCGAGGGATTCACGGGCGATCCGGCTGACCGCTACCGTTTCCGAACCCCTTCGCTACGTAACGTCGCTCTGACCGGACCCTGGGACCACGACGGCGCCTTCAACTCGCTCGAGGCCGTCGTAAGTCACCACCTGGACGCCCGGGCATCTCTGTTGAACTATGCCCCGTCGCAGCTCGTGATGCCGCCACGCCCCGACCTCGACGAGCTCGATCTTATTGCCTTCAGCGACCCGGTGATCACCGCCGCGATCGCTGATGCCATCGAGATCGAACCACCGCGGCGCGCGCTGTCGGAGCGTGACATCGCCGATCTACTTGACTTCCTTCACGCGCTGACCGATCCGTCAGCGGGCGACTTGAGGAAGTTCGTACCCACGCGGGTCCCGAGCGGCCTGCCATTGGCAGAGATCAACTAGTTGGCGAGCAAGTACTGGAGAGGTAGTAGCAACGTGAAGTAAGTTCCATGGGCAATCGAAAAACGACTCGCGAGACTCAATCAGTAATAACAGGAGAAGTGCTATGCATCACAATCACCAAAAACGAATACAGATTCTTACCGCAATCTTAGCCTCGTTTCTCTTGCCGACAGGCACATTGCTTGCGGATGATCTTGATAGACTCACCGGCTGTTACAATGTCAGGCATGGGAGTTTTGAAGTTGCTAGAGGCACCGATCCTACCGACATTGTCGGGCGCTACAGAATGCTTCTCGTACCGAATGAGCATGCTCTATCGGACGATGACAGGGTAGACGATGATGACAGGGACGGGGAATACCGTAGAGCGGTTTTCTTGCGTGGCCCTATGAAAGGCACGCCGACTATGCGAACCCCTACTGGGGCGCTCACGCGCCATGTGCTTAGCACCAATAGGCGAATCGGCACGCTCACTTCCGGTGACCTTGAACCCGACGTGTTTATCGCTAACAGCGGGAGCTGCTTCGGCGAAGACGGTATACCGTTATTGATAGATGCCACGGAAATTATGAACTTTAGCTCTGGAACGGGTATTTTTGTCGGTTTGACGTCCGGCCGGATCGAGTGGCAGGGCATTTCGAACTCTTGCGATGATCCAGACAATCGCGTAGCCGACTACGAGCTCGTCACAGGTAGGCTATGTTTCGAGTAGTGGCTCGAGCATGACATCTCCGAGAACTAAAGCGTACTCAGCGCTTTAGTTCTCGTCTTTTCGTTGCTTTTTCTCTCGCACCTTGCGGTACTCAGAATGGACATTTATCAGGCAGCCAGCCGGCTTGACTCACGACTTTGTCAACGTGCAAGATCGCGTTATTCACGCCGCAGACAATTCCTCAATATAAATCACATCAAGCTGAGCAACTGTGATATTCGGGTTCATGTTGAAGGGAAAGGACCTACCTTAATCATGTTGCCGGATCCTCCGAATACCATTGAGCATCATGCACCACTGATTGCAGAACTGAAACACAACTTTCGAATCGTATGTTTTGAGTTCCCGGGATTTGGGTTTTCCTATCCAAAGTCAACCATGCAATATACGTTGGCAGGCCTAACGCAAGTATTTCATGAGCTATTCACCGAGCTCGATATCCACAATGCCACGTTGGCGATTTCTTGCCTGGGTGCCTATGTTGGAATAAATTACGCCATTTACTACCCAGACCGAATCAAGAATCTCGTATTGATCCAGGTTGCAGATCTGCAACAAGCCATTCGTTGGTCGTACAAAGCGGATCTCTTCGGCTTGATCCGAACACCTTTCTTAGGCCAGCTGCTAACACAAGCCGCACAAGCCAAGGTTACGAAACACTGGTATCCGTCGGCGCTTGGACTGACTTCCTCTGACCTCAACTGCAGAAACTATACGAACACTTCACTTTCAGCGATTGCACATGGTAGTTGCTTTAGCTTAGCGTCCGCGTATCAAATGCTCCAAAACCGAACCCAGATTGACTGGCGCATGGTAAAACAACCCGTGCTCCTGGTTTGGGGTGCCAAGGATCAAACGCATTCTGAAACAGATCCACGGACCATTGAGAACCTCATTACGGACAGCCAGATTGTCCAATTTGATAACAGCGCACATTTCCCGAACCTAGAAGAACGCGAACGTTTTTCCGAATTGATAAGAGAATGGACTCAGTAGAAACGACCGCAGGAAACTACCTAGTCATCGTCTTCATCATCCTCAGGTTCGTGTCTGCGATCGAGGTTGTAGACCTGTAGATCCTCCGCAGCACTGATCCTGCCCTCATACCCCTGGGCGCGAATGAGCCGCTTGACCTCATTCAGTCGTGGCTCGGTGATCGGGGTGATATGGGATAGCAGCAGTCGCTCTGGCTCGGCTGCTGCTGCGACCTCTCCAATCCGGGTCGGTGTGGTGTGCAGGGCAAAAAATACGCCGTCGTTCGGTCCATTCGGAAGGTCGTCCATGATCGCCGTGTCGTAGATAAGCAGGTCGGGATTCTCGGCCAACTCGATCATATTGTCTGTTTTGGAGCTGGTATCTCCGGAGTAGACGATGCTCTTGCCGCGGTATTCGATGCGAAAGGCCAAGGAAGGTACCGGTCCATGGATCACGCCAAGGGTTTTTATCACCAGGCCGTCTTCATCCAGGATGGTGCGTACAGGCAGGGTGACATCGGGGGCGAAATCCTCGACGGTATAGTCGAACTCTCCGCCGCTGATGGCCGTGGCGAAGATGTTCAGATAACGCTCCAGCCCGTACTCCATGTGATAGTGACCGTCCACATACTCGGTCGACGCGGGATATTGGAGTATCTCGGTCCCTGGGAAGGTCGCACTGTTGATGCCTGGGCCGAAAATACGAACAGGCGCGGTGCGGAAGGTGCCGGCACCTCGATTGTGGAAATAGATGGTCTTGATGACGGATGACAGATCCCCGGTGTGATCGATATGCAGGTGGCTCAACAAGACGATATCGAGGTCTTTGATATTGGTCCCGCTGGCGGCCAGCCGTTGAAAGGTGCCACCTCCGACATCCATCAGGATGCGCGGTTCGCCGTCGACAAAAATCAGGTAGCCCGCGCTGGCACGGCCACTGGGTGTGGCGACGGGTCCGCCGGATCCCAGCACCATTACGGAAAGACTGCCCCTGACCTGATCGATGGCCAGCCTGGTGGGTTTTTGCTCGGCCTGTGCTGAAGTGATGGATAGAAACAGCAAACCTATGCCAATTCCTAGTCTCATTACTAACCTGTTTACTTGGTTCATTGGATTCTCCTCCAGTTTTCATTTGTGTTTTTCAATCTGCGGTGAACGAGGTCGGGTCTATATCTTCATGATGCAGCTCTGACCTTCTCATCGAGTATAGAGACTTTTTAAGACTCTAATGTAACCGGGTATAACAATGACAATTTGTACTGACTTGACATCAATTAAAAAGTCAACGCGATTCCCAGGGTGGTTCCGCTGATGGCTGGCGAGTGTATCCGCCGACGAAGATAGCGATCCGAGTAACGACCTTGCAACCGCGATTACCCGGGTAACACCAGCTCTGCATATTCCCGCGGATCGACTATAGGGTTTGTGTAAGGTAAGTGAATTAGAATACACTAATGGATTCTCGATTTCTTAGGTGCAATACAGAGGGGGTAACGAAGTGGCTGGCGGAAAATCGGATGCAAGACCTTTTTGGGAGTTGTTCCTGCCATTCCTGAGCTGGATTGGCGAATTGAAGAAAAAGGATAACCTGCGGGCGGATATCATCGCCGGCGTCACCGTGGCCTTGGTGCTGGTGCCCCAGTCCATGGCCTACGCCCAGCTCGCCGGGCTCCCGGTCTACTACGGTCTCTACGCCTCCTTCCTGCCGCCCATCGTAGCGGCTTTGTTCGGCTCTTCGCGCCAGCTTGCCACCGGGCCGGTGGCAGTGGTCTCTCTGATGACCGCCGCGGCCCTGGAACCTCTTGCCTCCGGCAGTCCCGAGGGTTATCTGGCCTATGCGGTGCTGCTGGCCTTCATGGTCGGCGCCTTCCAGTTCTTTCTCGGCGTGTTTCGCCTGGGCGTGCTGGTGGACTTCCTCTCCCACCCGGTGGTCATCGGTTTCACCAACGCCGGCGCCCTGATCATCGCCACCTCCCAGCTGAGCAAGCTCTTCGGCGTCACCGTGGAGAAGGCGGAGCACCATTATGAAACGGTCTGGCGCGTCATCGAGGCGGCCATGCAGCACACCCACATGCCCACCCTGTGGATGGGGCTGCTCTCCATCGGCCTGTTATTCGGCATGAAGAAGTACCTGCCCAAGATCCCCAACGTGCTGGTTGCCGTGGTGGTGACCACGCTGCTCTCCTGGTATACCGGTTTCCTGGATGCCGGCGGCAGGGTGGTGGGGGAGATCCCCGCGGGTCTGCCCAGCTTCGTGTTGCCGGTGTTCGACTTGGATGTCATGACCCAGCTCATCGCCACCGCTGTCACCATCGCCCTGATCGGCTTCATGGAGGCGATCTCCATCGCCAAGGCCATGGCGGCGCAGACCCGCCAGCGCCTGGACGCCAACCAGGAGTTGATCGGCCAGGGCCTGTCCAACATGGTGTCCGGCTGCTTCAGCGGTTATCCGGGCTCCGGCTCGTTCTCCCGCTCGGCGGTGAATATCAGCGCGGGGGCCGTGACCGGTGTCTCCTCGGTGGTGACTGGCGCGGTGGTGGGCATCACCCTGCTGTGGCTGACCCCGCTGCTCTACCACCTGCCCCAGGCCACTTTGGCTGCGGTGATCATCATGGCGGTGATGAACCTGATCAAGTTCAAGCCCATCGTGCATGCCTGGAAGGCCCAGAAGCACGATGGCATCGTCGCGGTGACGACCTTTGTCTTGACCCTGGTCATGGCCCCGCATCTGGACAAGGGCATCATCGTGGGCGTGGCGCTGTCCATCGGGCTATTCCTCTACCGCACCATGCGGCCGCGGGTCGCGGTACTGTCGCGCTACAAGGATGGCACCATGCGCGACATCGCTGTGCACAAGCTGCCCACCAGCCCGAAGATCTCGATCATGCGCTTCGACGGTTCGCTCTACTTCGCCAATGCCGGCTTTTTTGAGAACAATGTGCTTGAATTGGTGGCGGCCAATCCAGAGTTGCGCTACATCATCATCGATGCGCAGGGCATCAATCAGCTCGATGCCACCGGCGAGGAGGTGTTGTATCATCTGGCTTCGCGTCTAAGGTCCAACGGTATTGAACTACTGGTTGCACGCATGAAGAGGCAGTTCATGGGCACCCTGCGCCGTACCAATATTATCGATAAAATGGGCGAGGACCACTTCTTCTCCCGCATTCAATTTGCTCTGGATTATGCCTGGGACGGCTTGGGTCCGGATTACGACCGCAACAGCTGTCCGTTGCGTAATCCGAATCTCTGATCAGCTCAGACGGGCGCCTTCGGGTATCCGCGAGCTCATTCAAAAGCCTCCGGGGTCTCCCGGGGGCTTTTTTATTCCCTCAAGTTTCGGAGTTCAAACGGGGCACGGAGAGGAGGTAGCATTTTGAGACACGCTGTTAATACATCCTTGTACGCTCGGCTGCGGCCCTCCATGGCCGCAGACGGTTTCAATATGCTATCCCCCCTCTCCGCTAGATATCGCATTGGAGTGTTTGAACTCCGAAACTTGAGTTATTCCCTTGAAAGCCTACTAGGGGGTTCTCAGAGCCTGTCGCTTG
The DNA here is from genome assembly GCA_965372385.1 of uncultured Gammaproteobacteria bacterium. GTDB lineage: Bacteria > Pseudomonadota > Gammaproteobacteria > Chromatiales > Chromatiaceae > JASJBU01. Next base: position 5,956 of record CBDVCD010000150.1, read on the forward strand.
CTCAGATAAAGATCACGAGCAGAATCACTGCGCCAAGGATGAAACGATAAACCACAAACGGCCCCATGCCGATGTGTTCGATAAACCGCAGGAAGAGATGGATGCAGAGATAGGCGGTGATGAAGGAGAGCAGGGCGCCGATGCTCAGGGAGGTCCAGTCGACCCCGGTCTCGCTCTGGATCAGGTCCAATGTCACCAGACCGCCGGACATGAGTATGGTGGGGATGGAGAGCAGAAAGGAGAAGCGAGAGGCGGCCTGACGGGTCAGACCAAGGAACAGCCCCGCGGTCATGGTGATGCCGGAGCGGGAGGTGCCGGGGATGATCGCCACCGCTTGAAACAGGCCGATAATCAGCGCATCGATCCAGCGGATGGAGTACTCGTCCCGTTCCCGCTTACCCAGTCTGTCCGCTACCAGCAGCAGCACGCCAAATCCAATGGTGGTGATGGCGATCACCAGCGGGGCGCGCAGATCCCCCTCTACCAGTGACTTCATCAGCAGTCCAAACAGCCCCACCGGAATCGTGGCGAGGATGATCATCCAGCCCAGTCTGGCATCCTGAGAGGCGGACTTGGGATTTGTCAGAGAGCGCAAGAAATCACCGCCGATGGTGATCACCTCCCGCCGGAAATAGCCCACTACCGCGGCGAGTGAACCGACATGTACCGCCACGTCAAAGATCAGACCCTGATCCGCATAACCCAGCAGGTTGGGTGCCAGGATCAGATGGGCCGAGCTGGAGATGGGCAGGAACTCGGTCAGGCCCTGCACGACAGCGAGGATGAAGATCTGCAGCAGTTCCATGTTCCGGTTATGGATGTTGTCCCGCTGATAGATGTACTAAAAGGTTAATAGATTTTCTCATTTGCATTTTTTAGCGTTCATTTGCGGACTGATTTATTGTGTCAACCCTGGGTCCAGGGTGATTCCAACAGCTTTCTCTCCCAGGCCAGGCTGGATTCCGCGATCTTTGCCAGGTCGTCGCAGAAGGGCTCCCACCCTAAAACCTTACGTACCTTGTCGGCGCCAGCGATCAGCGACGGTGGATCACCCGCGCGTCTCTCCACCTCGATGATCTTGAAGGGTTTGCCGTTGGCCTGCTCCACTGCCTGCAGCAGTTCCCGCACTGAGTAGCCATGGCCATAGCCGCAGTTGAGGGTGGTCGATTCGCCGCCGTTGCGCAGATAGTCCAATGCCTTGACGTGGGCGTGAGCCAGATCCTCCACGTGGATATAATCGCGTACCCCGGTCCCATCCGGGGTTGGGTAGTCGGTGCCAAAGATATAGACCGCGTCCCGCTTTCCCACCGCCGCCTCACAGGCCACCTTGGTCAAGAGTGTGGCCTTCGGCGTCGATTGACCGATGCGGCCCTCGGGATCGCAGCCGGCCACGTTGAAATAGCGTAGGGCCACGTAGTTCAAATCAGTGGCCGCGGCGAGATCCCGCAGCATCATCTCCGACATCAGCTTGGAAGTGCCGTAGGGATTGATCGGAAGGGTGGGCGCGTCCTCGTAGGCGACGTCGGCTTGTGGGATACCATAGACCGCCGCGGTGGAGGAGAAGACGAAATGCTTCACCCCCGCCTCGGCACAGCATTCGAGCAGATTACGCGTGTTGCAGGTATTGTTGCGGTAATACTTCAGCGGATTCTCCACCGATTCCGGCACGATGGTATGGGCGGCGAAATGTATGACAGTGTCGATGTCATGCTCTTTCAGGACCCGCCTGACCAGCTCCCGGTCGCCGGTATCGCCCACCACCAGTTCGCCGTTGAGCACGGCTTGTCTGAATCCGGTGGAGAGGTTATCCAGGGTGACCAGTCGTTCACCGGCCTCACTCAGTTGACGTGCGGTATGGCTGCCGATATAGCCGGCGCCGCCTGTAACAAGAATCCCTTTCTGGGTCATCTATGATTTCCTGAAATTGGTTGCAAATTCGGGGGATCATACCGGTTGAAGGTAAGAGAGTCATGTGACGAGGTGTGAAGTGCCACGCAGACACGCAGAGGGACTCCAAATAGAAATGACTGAATTCTCCGTGTACTTCATGTCTTTGTAGCAACAAAAATCGTAACTATTCAGCTCCTTTTGTCATGCCCATGTCTTCACACTGAAAATGCCATCG
>CBDVCD010000151.1:0-8074 GCA_965372385.1 uncultured Gammaproteobacteria bacterium
CTGAGCGTCTAGATGGAATTGGGGATCATGGTTATTTCCCCCATGGGTCCTGAGCACAATCGTAGATATAACAACTCAAGAAATTAACGAATGAGGCTCTTAACCCATACCAGTATAACGCAGAGGCTCAGACGCTTAACCCTGCTGGTCAGCGTCTTTTCCGCGCTGACTGCCTTCCTGATCCATGTAGCGATTGCAGATCATCTCACGCTTGCAATCCTGCTGTTGATCTGCCTCATTGTGGGTGTGTTAAGCCTTTTTCATGGCATGCAACGGCGGATCTCAGATCCCATCGAAAAACTGATAGTCGACATCCGGGGGATATCGGAAAGACAGGATTACAGCTTGCGCATGCCGACGGACGCCAAGGACGGAATTGGCTCCCTCGCCGATGAATTCAATGCACTACTGGAGCAGATCGAACAGCGCGATCGATCTCTTGCCTCCTACAACGACGAATTAGAGGAAAGAGTAGCGCGGAGGACAGCCAGTCTCCAGCAGGCCATGGAAGCGACTGATGCCGCCAACCAGGCAAAAAGTGAGTTTCTGGCTACCATGAGCCATGAGATCCGCACACCCATGAACGGCGTATTGGGTATGACCGAGCTATTGCTCGACAGTGGACTCGATGAACGGGCACGCCGCCTGGCGGATACCGCACACCGTTCCGCGGATGCCTTGTTGAGAGTGATCAACAATATTCTTGACTTCTCAAAGATTGAAGCGAACAAGCTGCAGCTCAACAAGGAGGATTTCGATCTGCGGGCCTTGCTCGAGGATACCCTGGAGGCGGTCGCGATTCAGGCTCACCGCAAAGGGCTGGAGCTGGTACCGAATTTACCTCCAGATCTGCCACACTGGATACACGGGGATGCAGCCAGGCTGCGCCAAATACTGATAAATCTCCTGAGCAACGCGGTAAAGTTTACTGACCGGGGTGAGGTACGCCTGACAAGCCGGGTAGTGGAGCGTAAGGTCGATAGCCTGCAGGTGGAGTTTGATGTCTCCGACACCGGCCCAGGTATCCCTCCCCATCAGCAGGCAACCATCTTTGATGCCTTCAAACAAAATGCTGGGCCCACCAAACGCCGCCAGGGTAGCATGGGGCTTGGCCTGGCGATTGCAAAGCGTCTGGTTGAACTGATGGGGGGTTCCCTTGAACTGGAAAGCAGATCGGGGAATGGGACCCACTTTCACTTCAGCATACATTTAGCCGCTGCCCGACAAGAAAAGACTGAAGTATCCGGGCCCGAGATATTGCACGAGGTTCGGGTGCTGATCGTGGACGATCATGCGGTCAATCGAGAGATTTTACACCAGCAGGTTCTTGCCTGGGGCATGCGTAACGGCAGTACCGCTTCCGCAACAGAGGCGCTCAATATCCTGCGTCAGGCAGCCCATCGCGATGACCCCTATCAGATCGTCCTACTGGACTGGCAGTTACCCGAGCTGAATGGATTGGAACTCGCGCGTGAGATCCTGGCTGACGTTTCCATCCCACCCGTTCATTTGGTCATGCTCAGTTCCACCGGGTCAGATGCAGAATACACCCTGGCCCGCGACATGGGTATCTCTCGTTTCCTGCATAAACCGGTCCGTCAGAACCAGTTACTCGAATGCCTGCGTGAAGTAATGGGCGAGAAAATCGCCTCCGCCAGGGAGGTTAAACCCGCCAGCGTACGGCAGGACGGACGCATCCTGCTCGCCGAGGACAACCCGGTAAACCAGGAAGTCACCCTGAGCATGCTGGAAATCATCGGTTGCAGGGCTGACTTGGCGGAAGACGGCGAGGAAGCACTGCAGGCAGCCAGCAATACCGTCTATGACCTGATCCTCATGGATTGTCTGATGCCCGAGATGGATGGGGTTGACGCGACCCGTGAAATCCGCCGGATGGAGCGGGAAAAGGTGCGTCAGAGGGTACCCATCATTGCCCTTACGGCAAATGTGCAAAAGGGCATAGAGGAGCAGTGCAAAGAGGCTGGAATGGATGACTACCTCAGCAAGCCCTTCAACCAGCAGCAGCTGACAAACTTGCTGGCTAAATGGTTGCCCCTCCTCGAAAACGCGAGTGAGGATAACAGCAACCCTGATGTGGTAGTGAGACAGGTACTGGAGCCTTTACCTCTGAAACAACTGCGCCAACTTAGGGAGGCCAGTGGACGGGACGTGCTGGGCAAATCCATTGGCTACTATCTGGAACAGACACCGGGTGATGTCGAAAAGCTCCACCAGGCCCTCGAGGCAGAGGATAGCACGACCCTACTGCGAATAGCGCACAGCCTGAAATCCAGCAGTGCCAACCTTGGCGCCATGGCATTCTCCAAGCTCTGTGCTGAGCTGGAATCCATCGCTCGAGAGAAGCAGCTGATGGAAGCATCCGATCTACTGCATGCGATCGAACAAATGCATCCACGAATCCTGGAAGCCCTGCGGAAGATCGGCACCCAACCATCTGGACCGGCAGTTGAGAGCATCAGAAAACCCCTGGTCAGCGGTAGGTTACTGCTGGTGGATGACGACCAGGGGTTTCGACTCACCAGCGCTGAAGCCTTGATCGCCGCCGGCTTTAAAGTGGACGAAGCGGCAAATGGTCATGAAGCCTTTGCACGGATCAAGCAGCAGCGCCCGGATCTTGTCTTGGTCGACGCCTTGATGGATGACATGGACGGTTTCGAATTCTGTCGGCTCCTGCATGAGTCTGCTGAGCATAAGGGCATTCCCATCATGATGGTGACCGGCCTGGATGATATGGATTCCGTGAATCGGGCATTCGAATCGGGCGCCGAGGGATTTATCACCAAACCCGTCAACTACACCCTGCTAATTCATCGTATCCGCTTTCAACTGCGTGCCATGGAAAATGCCAAGGCCCTGCAGGAGAGTCGTGAAAGACTGGCAACCGCACAACGCCTGGCCCATCTTGGCTATTGGCGTTGGGATGCAAAAAGCGATGCTTTTGAACTCTCTGAACAGCTGCTAGAAATGCTGGGCGCCAAGCAGGCCCTCTTCGGACACAACCTGAATGCCTATCTGCACTATATTCACCTGGATGATCTTGAATTTATCGAACAACATTTCCGTTTAATGTTGCAGGATGGCCCACTCGAACCTGTTGATTACCGCCTGGTGGTCAGTGATGGTCGTATCATTACCGTCCATCAGGAGGTGGACCTGGTATCAAACGATAGCCACATCGCATTGGGCACGGTACAGGACATCACCCAACAACGTTCATCTGAACGGCGTATCCGTCAACTGGCCTATCAAGACGAATTAACCGGTCTGGCAAGTCGTGCCTACTTCTACAAACACACCGATGACGTAATCAAGACTGCACAGCGACGGGAAGAGTGTTTCGCCCTCCTCTACCTGGACCTGGACGGTTTCAAGGACGTGAATGACAGCCTGGGTCACGATATTGGCGATCGTCTGCTGCAAGCCGTGGCGCAACGCGTGCAGACAGTATTACGGGAGGCGGATTTCGTCGCCCGCTTGAGCGGCGATGAGTTTTGCATCCTGGTAAACAATATTACCGATGAATATTCCTCAGCCGATGTGGCTGACCGCTGCCTGCGGGAGATCAACCAGCCGGTTGATCTGGGAGTACAGCTGATTCGACCAAGATGCAGTATTGGCATTGCTCATTACCCCCAGGATGGTACAACGCTGCAGTCCCTGCTGAAAGCCGCCGATAGCGCCATGTACGCAGCAAAGGCGGATGGCAAACACCGTTATGCCTTCTACCAACCCGAACTCACCACTCAGGCGGAACAACGTCTTGAGATGGAGCAGCAACTGCGCCAAGCCATTGAGAAAGGTGAGTTGGAGCTTCACTATCAACCTCAAGTGGCCTTGAACAACGGCCGGCTGGTCGGCGTTGAGGCCCTGGTTCGCTGGCGTCATGCAACCAGAGGGCTGGTGCCACCGGATGAATTCATTGGCGTTGCTGAGCGTATCGGACTGATCAAACCACTGGGTGAGTGGGTGCTTCAATCCGCGTGCAAGCAGGCTGCCAAGTGGCGCGATATGGGGCTCCCGACCTTTCGCATGGCAGTCAATATCTCCCCCATCCACTTTCAGGATCCCGACATTCTGGTTGCCGTCGCAAAGGTTTTGCAGGAGAGTGGATGCGATCCAGCCAATCTCGAACTGGAGATCACCGAAAGTGTGGTGCAGACCACGGGGGAAAACATGACAATGTTTGCGCGCCTGCGGGAGATGGGAGTACAGATCGCCATTGATGATTTTGGCACCGGTTACTCCTCATTGGCCTCCCTAAAGTACCTTCCCATCGACTGCCTGAAGGTGGACCGTCTATTCATCACTGACATGCTCAAGGACCCGGACTCATCCATCATCATGGGCACTATTGTGAGCGTTGCTCATGCGCTGGGTCACAGCGTGGTCGCCGAAGGAGTAGAAACCCGGGAACAACTGAAAGTGCTGAACGGTATTGGTTGCGACATGGCACAGGGCTACTATTTCAGCCACCCCGTACCTGCCGACCAGATCCCGGCCCTGGTGGAAACCAACTTCCTGCATAATCAACCAACTGATACACCTAACCCCCCTCTGATGATTGCAAAGGAAGGCTGATGCATATTGAAAACCTGAATCACTCCCCACTGGACAGAATAAAAACCAATCAGCTACCGACACTGCCATCGGATATTAGCTATTTGGTGGAGTCCATGCTGGACGAGTCGATCAATTTCCGCCAACTTGCCCAGGTTATCGAGCGATTTCCCAGTATAGCCGCCCGTTTGATCGCCCTGGCCAATTCTGCCTGGTCTGCCCCCATCAACCCAATAAACTCCCTGGAGATGGCCTGCTCAAGGCTAGGGTTTGGGGTTGTCAGGAGCACCTGTATCGCATTGGCCGTGGCTTCACCTTTTGACTCGACACGCTGCCCCGCATTCAAGCCGGAAACCTTTTGGTGCCATGCGCTCCTCCTAGCGGATGCATCCACCTGGCTCGCCCAGGCAGCACCGATTCAGTCCAGGTTGTCGCCCCAGATAGCCAGGACAGCCGGCCTATTGCATAAGCTGGGTTTACTCTGGCTAGCTGACCAACTGCCTGATGAAACCCATCAAGCCATTCTGAAAAAACAAAACGATCCGAACACCACACTCAAACGGGCTTTACACAGCCTTATCGGCATAGATTATCTTGATGTCGGCGCTGTTCTCGCAAAAGCATGGAAGATGCCCGAACCATTGGCAACTGCGATGTCTCGTGACAGCCTCTCTGATGAAATGCCCTATTGGGGGACCATTCTCATTGTAATCACCGCGGACTCCATGGTCTCACGGCTTAGGCAAGAGGCACCTTGGCTGGACTCTGACTCACGTCTAGCAACCCTAGGGATAGATTCCCAGGCGGCAGATGAGGTCTTTCAGAAACTCACTCGGCAGTATTCGGTTACACTGGGATTGGCAAGTATGCTATTTAGCCGTTGATCCCAACCAGCATTCCTCAGACGGGCCCATAGCCAATGACTACAGCCAATCCCAAACCCAGGGTGACCAGGCCTACCATCGCCTTCAAGCCATTATGTGCCCAGGTCAGGGTATGGGAGGAATAGCGCAGTGGCAGAGCGATGATCATGGCAAGCAGCCCCATACCCAGGATGGAACCAGCACCAAACAACAGAATGTAGACTAGCCCCTGAACGGGTGAGATGGCTGTCTCGAGGGTCAACAGGATCAATGCGGCGGATCCCGCCATACCATGCATCATGCCGACGAAAAGCGCGCGTAATGGAAAACGCTCCGGGTGTGCATGTCCATGGAGATCCGTGGCGTGGTCGCCACCACCTCGATGCGAATGGGCATGAAAGTGGTGTACCTCTCCGTGTGCGTGGAGATGGAAATGGATTCGTTCTCTGATCAGACGCCGCAGCACATCCAGGCCCAGCAGGATCAGCATCAACCCAACCAACAGTTCAAGGAGCTGAGCCAGCTGCACCGGCATCACGGTATCCAGCAGCAAAACCAGGCCCGAGAAAAGAAACAAGGTCAGGGTATGCCCCATACCCCAGACCATTCCCTGACGAGCCGTATCTCCCAGCGAACGACTCTGAGTCGCCAGGGACGCCACGGCCGCCACATGATCCGCCTCCATGGCATGTTGCAGCCCAATCAACAGACCCAACAATAGAACAGCTGTCATATTCCGCGCTCCATTCTCTCTCCAAACAGTCTCATGAGGGTATACCTGGATTGGTGCTACAATCTACACTAAGAATATTCTGGACCTACCCCATGAAGCTAGCAAGCCTCTTCCCCGCCGAGGTTGTTACTGTTACCGCCACGCCTGAGATGTGGTCAACGCCGGTTTTTCCGGAAGAGGAGGCGTTGATCAGCCAGGCCCTGGAAAAACGTCAGCGGGAGTTTCGTGCCGGGCGTCACTGCGCCCATGCCGCCTTGGAAAGACTGGGACACCCCAGAGAACCCATTCTACGTGACCCCAAGCGTGCTCCATTATGGCCTAAAGGTTACCTGGGGAGCATCTCACACTGCAGGGACTTTTGCCTGGCGGTCTGTTGCCCGACTAGTACAATCAAGGGCTTGGGGGTGGATGTGGAGCCATTGGCGCCACTTAAGCCGGGCATCTGCAACTATATTCAGACCGAGGCTGAAAACACCTTCATGCAAGCAAATTCAGACCTGCCGGAGAGGCTGATCTTCAGCGCCAAGGAGAGCCTCTACAAATGTCTCTACCCGCTGGTTAAGGACTTTTTCGGTTTTCACTCAGTTGAACTTAAAATAGACAGGATCAACCAACAATTTACCTTTGCCCCAACGGCAAAATTACAGATCACTCTTCCCGCGGATCTCGGTATCCACGGAAATTATCTGATAAGCAAAAATCATCTGTTGACCAGTTGTTATTTGACGCATTGAAAGACTATTCGGTCAGCATGGAAATGCTCTGGGCGGTCCATCTATCACTACCCAGGGTGGGCTTACCCATACCGTTCCAAAGATCGACCATCTGATCAAAGGAGATTGCATTCATCTTCAACTCATTTGCCTCACGCCGCAGGGCACTTGTGTAGCACCCCTTACCCACCAGTGCGATGAGTCTGTCATAATCGACATCCGTCGAAAACTGCTCGGCCAGCATCTCCATCACATCTTCCATCTGATGGGATTCAAGCAGCTCAGCGGCGGCGGCTGATAGTGCTTCATCCTCCGCCATCTTTAAATCCACCAGTGCCATTTCAATACCGCCACGGCGGTGTGTACGCTCTTCCCAGCTTTCCACGGCGGATTTAACATGGGATGAAACCAGATGAGGATAGTTCCGCATCAACCGTTCCAATTGCACAGCCGCCACGTCGGCTATCTCCAGGAACCTTGATTGATCCAGCATATTTCTTGCTCTTGAAATTTAACCCGTTAGTATGGGTTACGGCTCAGATAGCCGTTTCTTTAACCGTGACCTTCGCTCGATAAATCACCATTGAATGCGCCCATGTACACCGTTACCAAAGAGATCCACTTCTGCTATGGCCACCGCCTGCTCAACCACACAGGCAAGTGCCGTCATCTGCATGGCCACAATGCAACCGCTGTAATCCGGCTGGAGTCTATGGTTCTCGATGAACTGGGAATGGTCTGTGATTTCAGCGATATCGGGGACTACGCAAAAGCCTGGATAGACACCGAACTCGACCACAACATGCTGATGCATAAGGACGACCCTCTGCTCCCCAGCCTACAGCAGGCTGGGGAACGGGTATATCTCATGGAACACAACCCCACCGCCGAGAACATCGCAAGACTGATCTTCGATCATGTGGCAAATGGTGGTTACCCGGTTATCGAAGTGGCTATTTATGAGACCGCCAGCGCCCTGGCCAGCTATCGTCGAAATTGAACCTAGATTCCTCAGTTGACCGCTCTCTACTGCACCTATAGCTTTGAAATCATAAGCCTTATCAGTGTTGATTGATTTCACCTAATGGGTGAATAACGCTACACCGCGAATGGCGCGTTTTTGGTGGTGCATGTCGAGGGTCGCTCCTGCACTCCATGTGCTTGCGACACTTGTGCCTCCCTGCACG
>CBDVCD010000152.1:0-8035 GCA_965372385.1 uncultured Gammaproteobacteria bacterium
ATCTCTCCACCCAGTCCGGCGAGTTTTTCCTCGATGATCTGATAGCCGCGATCGATATGATAGATGCGGTCTACCAGGGTTTCACCCTCCGCCACCAGCCCCGCCAGTACCAGGCTGGCGGAGGCGCGCAGGTCGGTGGCCATGACCGGTGCGCCAGTCAGCTGCCGCACGCCGGTGCAGATCGCGGTATTCCCCTCCAGGCGGATCTTCGCCCCCATGCGCTGCAACTCCTGCACATGCATGAAACGGTTTTCGAAGATCGTCTCGGTGATCACGCCCACCCCTTCCGCAATCGTGTTCAGGGCGGTGAACTGAGCCTGCATATCGGTGGGGAAGGCAGGGTAGGGGGCGGTATGTACATCGACGGCCCGTGGACGTCTGCCATGCATGTCCAGGGATATCCAATCCTCACCGGTCTCGATCTCCGCGCCAGCTTCACGCAGTTTTTGCAACACCGCGTCTATCAGATCGGGCTGGGTATCCCGCACCTTGATATGCCCCCGGGTCATGGCGGCGGCAACCAGGAAGGTACCGGTCTCGATGCGGTCCGGCATCACCTTGTAGTGGGCACCATTGAGCCGGTCCACCCCTTCGATGGTGATCATCGGACTGCCGGCGCCGGAGATACGGGCGCCCATCTTGTTGAGACAGTTGGCCAGATCGACTACCTCAGGTTCTCTGGCGGCATTTTCGATCAGGGTGGTTCCATTGGCGAGGGCGGCCGCCATCATCAGATTCTCGGTACCGGTCACGGTGACCAGATCCATGACGATCCTGGCCCCGTGCAGGCGTTTACAACGGGCGCGGATATAACCGTTTTCGACCTTGATGTCCGCACCCATGGCGCGCAGCCCGTCGATGTGCAGGTTCACGGGACGTGAACCAATTGCGCAACCACCTGGCAGGGAGACATCCGCCTGACCGAAGCGGGCCAGCAGTGGGCCCAGCACCAGAATCGAGGCGCGCATCGTCTTCACCAGCTCATAGGGGGCATGAAAATGCTTGATGGTGTTGGTGTCGGACCCGATATTCATCTTCTCATCCACCACCAGATAGACACCCATGCCTCCGAGCAGCTCCATGGTGGTGGTGATGTCGTTCAGGTGCGGGACATTACTCACCGTCATCGGCCCATCGGCAAGCAGGGTAGCGGCGAGAATCGGCAATGCGGCATTTTTCGCGCCGGCAATGCGCACCTCGCCATGCAGGGGATTGCCACCTCTGATTATGAGTTTATCCATCGTATTTCTTGGCCCTGGCCCGCATTTCTTACCCGGCGGGCACCGCTTGAAAAAAAGGAGCAAATGATAGCGAAAATGGCGAAGAAACGGGAGTTTCTTCTGAATCTGTCGGTATTTCGGTCTTACCTCAACGTTGGGCGATCGCCTTGTCGATGTAGGATTTGATGGCACTCTGCCCCATATCGTCGATACCGGTAAACTCCATGCGGCTTAGCCAGCCTGTCTTCTCGGCCTGGGTGCGCAGTACCTTGGCGTAAATATGGCTGGACTGGTTTTTCATCAGTGAGGTCGAGAGTTCAATGCGCAAGTCCGACAGCGCCTCCAGTTGAATGGGCAGATGGGCCTGCAGGCCGTGATAGCTCAGGTCGACGGCGGTGCCCTCATAGCTGTTCTTTGCCACATGGTTCTGGCGCAGCAGGCGGAACCGCAATGGAAAATCGACCTTGATACGTGGGCTCTTGCGGGCCTCCACCCGGGGCACCTCGAGAAAGCGGGGACTGTGGATGGCATGTAATTCGTAGAGCTTGATGGGCATGGTCTTACCTTTTACTTCCACCTCGTTCGCCTGGCCGCATTCGATGTAATCCCTGGCCCGTTCCTGCGAACTCTCACTCAGTAGTATCTGTCCACGCAGACTGAATGCCTCGATGCGGGAGACCAGATTTACCTCATCACCGATGACCGTGTATTCACTGTGCAGTTCGGAACCCAGTTTGCCTGCCATAACCCGACCGGTGTTGATTCCCATGCCCATGAACAGGTGTGGATGGCCCCGTTTGGAATTGATGGCATTGATCTCGAGCATGGTGCGCTGCATCTCCACTGCACAGGCGATCGCGCGTTTCAGGTCATCAGGTTTGGCCTCGGGGATGCCGAAGAGCGCCATGATGGAATCACCCATAAACTTGTCGACGGTGCCGCCATAGCGGTAGATGATTTCGCACATCCGGGAGAAGTAGTGATTGAGAATCTCGATGATGGTGGCGGCGGGATGTTTCTCGACTATCTGGGTAAAGCCACGCAGATCAGAGAGCAGGATGGTGACCTCTTTGTATTGTGGCGTTTCCGAATCCTTGCTGGATTGGTTGAGGTTCTTTAGCAGCAGTTGTTTGAGTTGTGCCTGCTTTGGTGGAGTCAATTCATCATTGAACGTTTGTGCAGCTGACTTGATGAATATCTCGATCAGCTCTGAATTGTTTAATCTATTCATCGGAAACCGGTCGTGTGCCTGAGATGGCGGTAAGGTCGAAGGGGGTGCTGCCACGCCAGCCACTGACCTGTAAGGTGGATCCCGGCGCCTCATTGGCGATCAACTGCATCAGCGCGTGGGAGTTCTTCGTCACGTTGCCGTTGATCTCGGTGATCACATCCCCCGGGCGCAATCCCGCCTCGCTGGCAGGACCTTTTTCCATGACCCCGGTGACCAGTATGCCCTCGACCCCATGCAGTCCGAAGGCCTCCGCCAGTTTCTCCGTGACATCCTGACCCTGAATACCCAGCCAGCCCCGCACCACCCGGCCGGTGGCAATGAGCTGACGCATGATCCCGTCCGCCAGTTCGAACGGAATGGCGAAGCCGATGCCGTGAGAACCCCCGGTCTTGGAGAAAATGGCGGTGTTGATGCCGATCAGTTCACCCCGGGCATTGACCAGGGCCCCACCGGAGTTGCCGGGATTGATGGCGGCATCGGTCTGGATGAAATTTTCGAAGGTATTGATGCCGAGATGTGAGCGTCCCGTGGCGCTGATGATGCCCATGGTCACTGTCTGTCCAACCCCGAAAGGGTTGCCGATGGCCAGCACCACATCTCCAACGCGCTGGTCACCTGAGCTGCGGATGTGAATGGCGGGCAGATCGGGTTCATGGTCGATCTTGAGCACGGCCAGGTCTGACTCCCCATCGCTGCCGATAAGGCTGACATCGACACTGTGGCCATTGGACAGTATCACCTTGATCTCATCGGCGCCCTCGATGACATGCTGGTTGGTCAGCAGATAGCCGTCTTTGGTGACGATGACCCCGGAACCAAGACTGGTTTCGCGTCGCTCACGCCTCTGCTCAGGCAGCATCCTACCGAACAGATACTGCATGAACGGGTCCTTGAAACGGAGTGTCTGCAGTTCGGTGGTGATCTTTGTGGTGAAGATATTCACCACCGAGGGGGCGGCGATTGCCACTGCATCCGCGTAGGAGAAGGGCCCGCTGGTACGCGGCAGCAGTGCTGTCTGTTCCAAACGGTTGAGTTTGGGTTCGGGATTTGTCCGCTGCAGGATCTCCGGCATGAGAAACACCAGGACGATGGCGGCTGCAATGCCCGCGGTGATGGAGGTCAACAGCAGTGAGAGCAGTTTTCTGAGTTGCATAGGAGGTGTAACCTAGCATTTCTAAGATGAACTGTCAGTCAGGAAAATGATGATCGGCCTGTTAGAGATAGAGCGTTATTGCGACCAGCAGCTCGAAGCATCCCAGTTTGATGACTATTGTCCCAACGGTCTGCAGGTTGAAGCGGGCGATGAGGTACAGAGGCTGATGGTGGGTGTGACCGCCTGTCAGGCGTTGATCGACGAAGCGGTGGCCTGGGAGGCAGACCTGCTGCTGGTGCATCACGGCTATTTCTGGAAAGGTGAAGCAGCCCCGATTCGGGGTATGAAGGGGCGCCGGATCGCCTCGCTGCTGCGCCATGGTATCAGTCTGCTCGCCTACCATCTGCCCCTGGATGCCCATCCTGAATGGGGCAACAATCGTCAACTGGCCAATCGACTGGGTTTTCCCGCGCCGGAGCCCACGCCAGCTGGGCGGGGGCTGGTCTGGCGGTCTGAATTGATGCAAGCCGTGACCGAGGCTGAGCTCTACGCCCGATTGAGCCAGACTCTGGGGCGAGAACCGTTGCATATAGCTCCGCCAGAGAAGGTCAAGATTAGGCGTGTCGGTTGGTGTACCGGTTCAGCCCAGGGGTTTCTCGAAGAGGCGGCGGGTCTGGGGCTGAATGCCTATGTCTCAGGGGAGATATCCGAAGCCACGGTACATACCGCCCGTGAATTGGGCATCCACTATTTCGCGGCTGGCCACCACGCCACGGAGCGTTATGGTGTGCAGGCCTTCGGCAGCCATCTGGCGGAGAAGTTCTCCCTCGATTACCGTTTTGTCGATATCGAGAACCCTGTTTAGTGGCGGATTAAGGTCGGGATGCTTTCGGCTTTCTTGATTTAAGGCAAAGGTGGGCCAGATAGCTGGCCATCTGCCTTGACCTGTTGTAGTGCATAGTGGAAAATGCGCGGTCTATTTATGTGGTTAAGCATATACTAATGTCCTGAACGGCTGGGGTTGAATTTCGGCATGGGGTGCCGAAGTCGCCCGTCCAGTAACCCGGGGAGTCCCAAACATGAGCGCAGAAGGCGTTGATCTAAAGAAGCGGCGTATGCTTACGCTTGCTACCAGTGCGGTCGGAGCGGTTGGAGCCGGCTACGTTATCTATCCTTTCCTGGCGGCCTGGGCTCCCAGTGAAAAAGCCAAGGCGGCAGGCGCCCCGGTCGAGGCCGATATCGGCAAGCTCGAGCCGGGTCAGTTGATGCGCGTGAAGTGGCGCGGTAAACCGGTCTGGGTCGTCAATCGTACCGAGCAGAACCTGAAGGATCTGCCAACCCTGGACAGTATTTTGCAAGACCCGGCTTCGGACGATACGGGTCAGCAACCTGACTACTGCAAGAATCCCACCCGCTCCATCAAGGAAAAATATCTGGTGGCAGTTGGTATCTGCACCCACCTGGGGTGTTCCCCGAGCTATCGCCCGGATGTGGCTCCGGCCGATCTGGGCGCCGAGTGGAAGGGCGGATTTTTCTGCCCTTGTCACGGTTCTCGCTTCGATCTGGCCGGGCGCGTCTATGCGGGTGTGCCGGCGCCGAAGAACCTGGAGATTCCCCGCTATCAGTATCTCTCCGATAGTCGAATCATTATCGGCGAAGATGGAGGCGCAGCCTGATGAGTATGATGAAAAACTTCGTCGGCTGGATCGACGAGCGTTATCCCTTGACCAAGGTGTGGAACGAGCATCTGGCGCAATACTACGCCCCGAAAAACTTCAACATCTGGTATCTCATGGGCTCGCTGGCCATGCTGGTGCTGGTGATCCAGATCCTCACCGGCGTCTGGCTGGCCATGAACTACAAGCCCGATGCCGAATTGGCCTTTGGTTCCGTTGAATACATCATGCGGGACGTGGACTGGGGCTGGTTGATCCGCTATATGCACTCGACCGGCGCCTCGGCCTTCTTCATCGTCATCTATCTGCACATGTTCCGTGGCCTGATGTACGGTTCCTACCGCAAGCCCCGGGAACTGCTGTGGATTATCGGTGTAATCATCTATCTGGCGATGATGGCCACCGCCTTCATGGGCTACTTGCTGCCCTGGGGTCAGATGTCCTACTGGGGTGCGCAGGTTATCATCAACCTCTTCTCCGCGGTGCCGGTTGTCGGTCCCGACCTGAGTGTCTGGATCCGGGGTGACTATGTCATCTCCGACGCCACTTTGAACCGCTTCTTCGCGCTGCACTTCCTGATACCCTTTGTACTGGCTGCGCTGGTATTTATTCACATCGTGGCGTTGCACAAGGTGGGTTCCAACAACCCGGACGGCATCGAGATCAAGAAGGGTCCGAAGGGCAACAAGTGGAGCGACAAGGCCCCAGCCGACGGTATTCCCTTCCATCCCTACTATTCGGTGAAGGATATCGCCGGTGTGGCGGGTTTTCTGTTTCTCTTTGCGGCGGTGGTCTTTTATGCACCGGAGATGTTTGGCTATTTTATCGAGCACCCCAACTTTGTGCCGGCCAACCCGCTGGTGACCCCGGAACACATTGCTCCGGTCTGGTACTTCACCCCGTTCTACGCCATCCTGCGCGCCGTACCCTCGATCGCGGGTTCAGCCTTCCCCGGAGTGGTGGCGATGTTTGCCTCCATCCTGATCTTGTTCGTCCTGCCCTGGCTTGATCGGAGTCCGGTGAAGTCGATTCGCTACAAGGGCATGCTCTACAAGGTGCTGCTTTGGTTGTTCGTGATTGACTTCATTATCCTTGGTTTTCTGGGTACGCAACCCACAACAGATCTCTATAAGCTGATGTCTCAGATCGGTACCACCTATTATTTTGCGTTCTTCCTGTTGATGCCGATCTACAGCAAGATGGAGAAGACCAAGCCTGTTCCTGAGAGGGTGACCTAATGAAAAAGCTGATTATTGCATTTTTGATGGCTGCGGCTCCCGTACTCGGGCTGGCTTCTGGTGGCGGCGCCCATCTGGATCATGCCGATATTGATCTATCTGATCAGGCCTCGTTGCAGCGTGGCGCCAAGTATTTCGTCAACTATTGCCTGAGCTGCCACTCCGCCAAGTATCAGCGTTATAACCGTATGGCGAAGGATCTTGGTCTGACCGAGGAAGAGGTGAAGGCAAATCTGATGTTAGCCACCGACAAGATTGGCGATGGGATGACCATCGCCATGCCGGCGGATAAATCAGCGCAGTGGTTCGGCAACCCACCGCCGGATTTGAGCGTGATCGCCCGGGCCCGTGGTGTAGACTGGATCTACACCTATCTACGCAGTTTCTACCTGGATGATTCGCGCCCCTTCGGCGTCAATAATCTTGTCTTCCCGGACGTGAGTATGCCCCATGTACTGTGGGAGTTACAGGGAAGCCAGAAGGCGATCTACAAGCTCGAAAAGGACTCTGCTGGCAACGACACGGAGGTTTTCGAACACTTCGAACCGGTGACGCCCGGCTCCTTGAGCCCCGAGCAGTATGACGAGGTTGCCCGCGATCTGACCGCCTTCCTGAGCTATGTCGGCGAGCCGATTCAGATGGAGCGTCAGCGTCTGGGTAAATGGGTACTGTTGTTTCTGGCGGTATTCTTCGTGCTGGCCTATCTGCTCAAGAAAGAGTACTGGAAAGACGTACACTGATCCGGCGATACGCCTGAGCTAATAAAGGGCGCACGGTTGTTGTATACTGTGCGCCTTTTTTCGTGAGTTAATTTGAAAAATACGAGTTGCAAGCATCGGATGCTTGCAACTACGGATGAGTTTTGAGAGGTACCAATGGTGGCGGCTAACAAGCGTTCAGTAATGACACTCTTTTCAGATCCGCAGGATCCCTACTGTCATCGGGTACGACTGGTGTTGGCAGAGAAGAATATCACTTTCGAGGTTCGGGATATCGACCCCCTCAATATGCCAGAAGAGGTGATGGAACTGAATCCCTATGGCGCCCTGCCGACCCTGGTGGATCGGGATCTCAAGCTTTACGAGTCGCGCATCATCATGGAATACCTGGATGAGCGTTTCCCCCACCCGCCACTGCTGCCGGTGGATCCGGTCTCCCGTTCCACTTCGCGGCTGTTGATGTACCGGGTGGACCGTGACTGGTACCGCTTGATGGATATCATTCTGGCCGGCAAGAAAGAGGCCGCCAAGGCACGCAAGGAGTTGCGTGAGAGCCTGATCGCCACCGCGCCGGTGTTTGCCGCCAAGTCGTTCTTCATGAGCGATGAATTTACCTTGGTGGATTGTGCGATAGCACCTCTGTTGTGGCGCCTGCCTGGTTTGGGCGTGGAGATCCCCGCCTCGGCCAAGGGTTTGAGCGAATATGCAAGGCGTCTGTTTGAGCGCGAGTCATTCGTGCAAAGCCTCTCCGAAGCGGAAGAAGAGATGCGTGACTGACCTCTGGTTCCCAGGCTGAAGCAATGACCCTAGATTCTGCAGTTGACCGCTCCATTCTACTTTTAACGAGTTGAATTCATG
>CBDVCD010000153.1:0-8019 GCA_965372385.1 uncultured Gammaproteobacteria bacterium
CCTATCCCCATCGCCCTTTCGTGGGATATCAGCTGAGAGATGGGGCTAATCACCTTATTCTATGCAATTACTTTTACAACTATATAATACGATGGGTTGAGTCCGATTTCAGTTTATTAGGAGAGCCTCGATGAAGATGTCCGGTGGATTATGGCTGCAAGGCTTTGTGTTGATGAGTCTTTTATTCCTGACCGGGGGCGCGGGTATCGCCGGGGATGCAAGCGAGTGTGCATCTCAGGATGAAAATGTCACGACACAGGATCCACAGATACCATTGGATGAGCTTGAGATCCGGCTAAAGCCTCAGACCCGTTGCGAACTTGCTGAAGAGGCCAGGGATTGGATGGCGCTGTTAAGGACCAAGGCGCAGGAGATAAGCAATGTGGAACTGGTCGCTAAACACAAGAAGACCGAGGTCAAACAGGTAGAAGAGGCACTGGATGCCCTTGAGGAGGTAAAAGAAACCCTGGAAGATGCCGCGGAATCGGATGATGGAGCGGCTGAGACGGATGAGAGCGGCAAGGAGGAGGTAGACGCCGCACTCGAGGAGGCGCAGAAACAGATCCAAGAGGCGATGGATGAACAGGAGCGATCCGCGGATGCGGTAAAGACCGAGGTTACCGAAGAGGTCCTGACAAAAACAGAATCAGAGACGGATACAGAAGAGGTTTCTGGAGAACAGGTACTGAAGGATGAAAAGGCTGCCGTCAAACAGCTGGACCAGATTGATGCAGAGGATCTTCAGGATCAGGATAAGCTGAAACAGGCAACCGACGCAGCGGAACAGTTGGCCGATTCCAAGACTGAGATCCGTAAGACGCTGCTTGAGCACATCGCGGAGTTACATGCCGAAGGAACCGCCCTGATTGACCGCACCAATCTGGTCATCGATGCGTTTGAGGAGAAGGGGGGTGACGAGGGGTTAATCGAAGAGTATCGGCAGTACATCAAGGCGGTGTCAGGGATCAAGCTCGATGTCACGGATGTAGATGCCACATCGACGGCCATCATGGGCTGGTTGGTATCCAAGGAGGGTGGCCTGCGCTGGGGCAAGAACCTTGGCATATTCATTGTCACGGTGCTGGCGTTTTACCTGCTTTCGATCATCCTGGGCCGGGCCGCTGATAAAGCACTAAAAGCTTCACGTCACGCATCGGCCCTCTTGTCCGAGTTTCTGGCGATGGCTATACGACGGGGCATCATTGCAATTGGCTTGATCGTTGGACTGGCGGCACTTGAGGTGAATATCGGCCCACTGCTGGCGATCATCGGTGCATTGGGTTTTGTCGTCGCTTTTGCACTGCAGAACTCACTGGGCAACTTTGCCAGCGGGATACTGATTTTGCTCTATCGCCCGTTCGATGTGGGTGATCTGATTGAGGTCTCCGGCATACTCGGCAAGGTCTCATCGATGAATCTTCTCTCCACCCACATCAGGACGCCCGACAACAAGTCGGTTATCGTTCCCAACAACTCCATCTGGGGCGATGTGATAACCAATGTCACCGGGACCAGCAAACGGCGTGTGGATATGATGTTCGGGATTGGCTATGAGGACGATATCGACAAGGCGCAGCAGATCATGGAGGAGATCCTCTCATCTCACGAGCTGGTGCTGAAAGATCCGGAACCGGTGGTTCGGCTGCATGAACTGGCGGACTCATCCCTGAACTTCGTCTGTCGGCCCTGGACCAGAACCGAGCACTACTGGGATGTCTATTGGGATGTCACCAAGGCGGTGAAGGAGAGGTTCGATGCGGAAGAGATCTCCATCCCCTTTCCGCAGCGTGATGTTCACCTGTTCGCGGAACAGCCATTGCTGATAGATAAGTGATGACCTGGCTAGTAACCGTCGGGAACGGTGTTTCTTGACGGAGGCTAGCCATCAAGACGGGGGGCTGCGCGTTTCGCGGATGCCATTAACCTGGTCATTAAGATAGGTCCGTCCAGATTAATTATCAGCATCTTGTTGAATACTGCAACTGCCTGTCGCGACCTCTGCGGTTTTCGCTCTGATATCCCGCTGGGAGTCCAACAGATGGCTCTCTCCCGGGGAGATGTTCAATGCCTTCTCTATGGCCCACTGGGACTGCTCAGGGCAACCAGCTGCCAGATAGACATAAGCGAGATTATTCCAGGTTGTGGTATCGCTGGGATCCAGTGATAGCGCCATTCTCAAGGCCGTGTGGGCCTCACTGTATTCTTCAGCATTGAACAGGCTATTGCCCAGGGCCAGCCAGGCCCGTTTCTCGTTTGGCCAATGCTCGCTGGCCGAACGATAGGCCAACCGAGCCTCATCTGGCCGACTCGTCGCCTCCAGATCATAGGCGGCTTTCAAGTAGGCTTCGGGTCTGGCGGTTTGCGGCATCTTATCGGGCGGCAGAATCACCAGGGCCCAGTTGTTTGACCTGCGCCAGGTGTTGCGAAATGCACTGAAGCTGGTTCTTCTGCGTTCCTCTCTGCCCGAGCGTAAGATGACTTCGTTCAAATCGCTATCGTAGCCGATCACAATTGCATAGTGCCACTGAGGCCACCAGTCGAAGGCCAGATTCTGCAGCACTAACACTGGGTTTCCAGCCGCCAGCTCCCTGAACAGGTCGCCCAGATCCGGTGCCAGGGGATAGGCGAGCATGCCATAGCGACGGGCGGTGGCGGCGAGTTCTATCTGCAGACTGCCCTTACGCGCTGGAAGATAGACCTGGGGAGTCAGTTCATCCGGGGTGATGTCGATCTGTCGATAGTTCAACATCGTCGCCAGGGCGGCCGGACCGCATTGGTGTGCCTCCTGGGGGTAAAATGGGGTTTGGTTTAGCTCTACCGATGGGGGCAGGGAATCCGGGAGGTTAGCGGGGGGGAGAGTGGAACAGCCGCTGATCAGCAGAATAATGAAAAAACCCGCCAGTAGACGGGTTTTTTCAGGGGTCCTTTTCAGCCTATCACTTGACGGGGTGAACAAAGGGGAAGATGTCCGTAGCCCCGATGGCATCGGTGATGATGAAGACGATAAAGATCAGTACCAGAATGCCCAGCAGGTCGCCACCCGCCGGCAGGTCGGCCAGTTGCTGATTCAGTTGTGCCACCTCCTGATCCGTCATCTGGGCGAGGCGCTGCACGGCCTGGTCATGGCTGATGCCCATGGCGGAGAGTTGCTGTCTGGCCGTATCACGATTCAGCGCTTCAAACAGGGCAGTGCGATCGGTATTGCCGGAGTTCGCGGCAAACAGTTGAGCGTTGTTGATCAGTGCCGCCTGCGCCGACATGACTGGCAGCAGAATGAGGGAGAGGGACAGCAGCAGGGACAGCAGTCGTTGTAGATGTTTCATTTTATTTTTCCTCCCGGAATTATGAGTGACTATGCGTGGCGGTTTGCCGGGCAAGTAAACAGCAGCCATCCACGGCAAGCGATGATGACATAAATTTCATTATAAAATGAAGACTTAATTAACGCTTCACGCGCTTCATCCGGTTATCCTGACGAATGCCCTCCAGGTACAGGCCGAGTTGAACCTCTGTCGAGGCAGCGCCTAAATTAAAGTCGATGCCATAGTCTTTCAGGGTCAACCTGGTCTCACCTTCAAAACCCCGGCGATAGCCTCCCCAGGGGTCCATGCCGGCGCCAATCTGTTTGACATTGATGCTGATAGGCCGGGTCACGCCACGCAGGGTCAGGTTGCCTATCAGAATGCCATTGCCATCCGCCTTTTCGGTATATGCGGTACTCACGAAGCGGGCCTCGGGAAATCTGTCTACGTCGAGGAAATCCTCGTCACGCAGGTGCTTGTCCCGTTCGGCGTGATTGGAATCGATGCTCTTGGTCTGGATGACTACCTCCACCCGGGAGGCTGAAGGGTCCTTCTCGTCATAACTGAAGCGTCCTTCGAAGGTATTGAAACGCCCCAGCAGCCAACTGTAACCAAGGTGAGGGATCTTGAACTGGATAAAGGCGTGGGAGCCCTTTGTATCGATCTCATATTCCGCGGCCATGAGCGTGGATGCAACAGACAGCAGGCCGATGCTAAGCAGTGTGCGCAAAATTTTATTCGGGGTCATGGATTTCTCCTACGGTCTCTTGCTGTTATTTCGAGCATTCCATGCCAGATTAGACTTTCCAGCCACATGAAGTTTCCGCGGAGAAGTTATTCGTTCTGTTGGACGTCGAAGGCCTGGCCGGTTTTACCCAGACTGTCGGGGCCCAACAGATAGAGGTAAGTAGGCATGACCTCATCCGGGGTAGGAAGCGTTTGCGGATCTTCTCCCGGATAGGCCAGTGCCCGGATACCACTGCGAACCGCCCCTGGATTGATGCTGTTGACTCGTATCTGACTGGTTTCCAACTCATCGGCCAGAATCTGCATGAGGCCCTCAATTCCGAACTTTGAGACGCCATACGCCCCCCAATAGGCCTTGCCCTTGCGTCCAACCTGATCAGAGGTAAAAAGGATAGAGGCGTCAGCGGATTTGCGCAGCAGCGGCAGACAGGCCTGGGTCAGGATAAAGGGGGCCGTCAGATTGACCTGCATGACCTTGTTCCAGGTCTCCAGATCATAGTCATCGATACGACTGAGCAGGGAGAGCTGCGCGGCATTGTGTAGCAGACCATCAAGTCGTCCAAACTCCTGGTAGAGGGTTTGGCCCAGGTTGTAATAGTCCTGCTGCGTGGCGCTCTCCAGATTCAGTGGAATGATTGCCGGTTGAGGGTGGCCCGCCTCTTCAATTGCGTCATAGGTTTGCTCCAGCTTGCTCTGGGTGCGGCCCAGCAGGATGATCGTGGCTCCGTGGGCGGCAAATGCCCGGGCGGCGGCCTGGCCCAATCCGCTGCCGGCCCCGGTCACCAGGATGATGCGGTCTTTGAGCAGATCGAGAGCAGGTTTGTAGTCGAACATGAGTCGTCCTGGGGTCAATTGCAGTTTCGCATTATAGCGTTTCGCGGGTAAGTTTGGGGGCTATCAATCGAGCCATTGCAGAATATCCAATGGTTGCTCCACCGCACCGTCGGCAAGCCAGCTATCCGGATCGTCATCCTCGGCAAGATAGCCGAACAGGGCAACCAGGGTCTTGGTGCCCGCTCGCTTGCCCGCCTCGATATCCCGTCTGGCATCGCCCACGTAAATCGATCGTTGCGGCTCGGCATTGGCCAGGCGGCAGGCGTGCAGGATCGGTTCAGGATGGGGTTTGGCGTGAGCGGTAGTGTCGCCGCTGACGATGCAGGCTGCCCGCTCGTTCAGCCCCAGCGCCTGCAGTAACGGGTCTGTCAGCCAGGCGGGTTTGTTGGTGACTATGCCCCAGCGGATGCCGCGTTTATCGAATGCATCCAGCAGGGTTTCCATGCCGTCGAACAGGCGGGTCCGATTGGCGATGTTGGTCAGGTAGATATCCAGAAAGGTCTGCCGCAGTGGAGCATATCCTGCATCGCCCGGCACCATGTCAAAGCCGACCTTGAGCATCGCCTGGCTGCCGTGTGAGACCGCCGGACGTACCCGTTCTATAGGTAGGGGTGCGCGTCCCTGACCGATCAGGACCTGATCCAGGGCATAGTGCAGATCGGGAGCGGTGTCAGCGAAGGTACCGTCAAGATCGAACAGAACGCATTGCGTATTCACTCGCTGTTCTTTTGCGTGCAGACCATGTAGTTGACATCCACATCCGGTCCCAGCTTGTAGATCTGAGTCAGTGGGTTATAGATCAGGCCAGTCATATCCCGGGTGGTCAGTCCCGCCTCCCGAATCCAGCTGTCGAGCTCGGAGGGGCGGATGAATTTGGCAAAGTCATGGGTGCCTTTGGGCAGCAGACGTAACAGGTACTCCGCGCCGATGATGGCGAACAGAAATGACTTGGGATTGCGGTTCAGGGTCGAGAAAAAGACGTGACCGCCTGGTTTTACCAGTTTTGCACAGGCCCGCACGGTGGATGAGGGGTCCGGTACATGCTCCAGCATCTCCATGCAGGTCACCACATCAAAGGCGGCCGGACGCTCTTCGGCCAGCCGTTCCGCGGGAATGCGTTCATAATTGACCTCATGACCCGACTCCAGCAGATGCAGACGCGCCACCTGCAAGGGCGCTTCACACATGTCGATGCCGGTTACCTCGGCTCCCTTGGCCGCCATGCTCTCCGACAGGATGCCACCACCGCAGCCCACATCGAGTACCCGTTTGCCGTTGAGCGGGGCGATTGCGTCGATATAGCCAAGCCGCAGCGGGTTGATCTCGTGCAGCGGTTTGAACTCACTGTGGGGGTCCCACCAGCGTGAGGCGAGCTCCTCGAATTTGCTGATTTCGGCGGGGTCGACGTTATGGCTTTCGTAGGTCATGTTTCACTTTATCGGGTTTGGTTGACTTAAGGGCCACGGAAAAAAAGATTTGTCCTATCTCACGTCCCTCTTCGGGCAACCTTTGGACGATTTTCAATCGCAAATTCCTCAAATTAGTCCAGCTACGCCGCACAGGGAGGTGCCAGTGTCGCGAGAGGCAGGACGCCGGCAGCGATGTCTTGCGGATTTGCTCAATCAAATCGCCCAAATCTGACCCACAGGGATGTAGGAAATGCCGGTTCCGTCAGGAATATGAACCGGCGCACCAAAATATGAACGTGATCTTCGGACAAATCATTTTTTCCGCAGCCCTAACATAATATCACTCCGCGGCGATCCTGTTACGCCAATGTGCAGCCCTTGCCAGTATCTCCTGCTTGTCGAGGGTGGTGAGTTCACCTCGACTGACCAGTTGCTGGCCCGCTACCCAGACATGGCTGACCTGCTCATGACCGGTGGCATAGACCAGTTGGGAAATGGGATGGTATACCGGTTGGGTATGCAGACTATTCAGGTCCACCGCCAGCAGGTCCGCTGACTTACCGATCTCCAGCGAACCAATCTCATCGGCCAGCCCCAGGGCCCTGGCGCCATTGATGGTGGCCATGGAGAGGGCCTGGGCGGCGGGCACCGCACTGGCGTCTTTCGCCACCCCCTTGGCCAGCAGGGCGGCGGTACGCATCTCACTGAACATGTCCAGATCATTGTTGCTGGCGGCGCCGTCGGTGCCCAGGGCCACATTGATCCCTGCCGTCTTCAATGCATGGACCGGGCAGAAGCCGCTGGCCAGCTTCAGGTTGGATTCTGGGCAGTGCACCACATGTCCACCACCGATCGCGAACTGCTCGATCTCACCCTCTGCCAGATGGGTCATATGTACGCCCATCAGTGAGGGGGAGAGCAGCCCCAGCTCCTGCAGGCGCTGCATGGGGCGGTTGCCGTGCTGCTGCAGGCCCTGGACGATCTCATCGTGGGTCTCGTGCAGATGGATATGGATGGGGATCTCCAACTCGTCGGCGTAGACCCGCACCCGCTCCAGCAGGCTGTCAGTCACCGAGTAGGGGGCATGGGGGGCAAAGGCGGTATGGATCAGGTTGTTGCCGCGAAACTGGTCGTGTACCTCCAGCCCCTTGTGCAGATACTCATCCGCATCGGCGGCCCAGGCGGAGGGAAAGTCGATGGCGATCAGCCCCACCATGGCGCGTATGCCCGCCGCATCGGCGGCACGGGCGGTGACATCAGGGAAGAAGTACATGTCGTTGAAGCAGGTGGTGCCGCCCAGCAGCATCTCGGCGATGGCTAGCTGACTGCCGTCATGTACGAACTCTTCATTGACCCATTTGCCCTCGGCGGGCCAGATATACTCGGTGAGCCAGGTCATCAGGGGCAGGTCGTCCGCCAGTCCACGCAACAGTGACATGGCGGCATGCGTGTGTGCATTGATCAGGCCGGGGATCAGGGCCTGTCCGGGAAGCGCCAGTTCATGCCCGGTCTGGTATTTTTGCCTGGCCTGCACGGTCGGCAGGATGTCGTGGATACGTCCGCCCTGAATGGCCAGGCTGTATTGTTCCAGCAGCTGGTTTTCCGGCACCACGGGGATGACCCATTCTGCATGGATCAGGCTGTCGATCGATTCGGACATAATTTGCCTTTTAGTAGGTATGTTCGTTAAATACCGGCCAAATTTGCCACGGGAACTAAAAAGATGG
>CBDVCD010000154.1:0-8009 GCA_965372385.1 uncultured Gammaproteobacteria bacterium
ATTGATGGAGCACTAGGCCGGTGAGACGGTTCCAATGCGACTTATCCAATTTGACCCGACCATGGAATCACCTTCAGCAGCTATAAGATAAGATCACTGAGGTGTCCGGTATGCGTGAGCCACATCCTATGGTTCGTCCTTATTCTTCAGGCCGTGAATTGAAACTAAACTTTGTCTGCTTAACACCATCAGTAAAGGAGCGCCTTGCCTAAAGCCGTACACCAGGAAGCAAATGCATTGATTGTGAAATTTCAGATCTGGAAAAGAGAGACCTCTAATTTGCTCCCTTTTCCGGCAGCCATTCAACTTACTTGGCCAAATAGTGAATACCACCAAAGTGTTTTTCCCCATCTGAGTCCTTGAACAACACCATCAACTGGTATTTACCGACCTGGCCCAGGTCATAACCCGCCATATACCAGTCCCCCATCTTCATCAGCATCTTGCTGCTCTCGTTGCTGTCAGGGAAGATCACCTTGGTGTTGGCGACGATATCGTTCATCACCTGGCCATCCTTCTCTACCTTGATCATCAGGTTGTGGCTGCCACCGTGTTGCATGCCGGCATTGGCTGGCATCACGTGGAAACTGACGCTGTGGCCGTCGATCTGCGTCTTCTCCAGGAACATCTTCGGCTGCGCCGCCATGTTGCCATGACTGCTGTGATCCATGGCGGTGTGATTGTGGCTCATCTCGGCATAGCCGGCGACGGCAACACCGCTCAGGATGGCAAAGGTCAGGCTCTTTAAGACTTTTTTCATGTTGTGTCTCCACTCGTTTAAGCCAGGTAAAAGGATCGTGTTAATCAGTGGTTTGTCGGGTTTACGATGCGCACACAGCATTGTGCAACATATAAAATATTGTTCTGTTGCGCATCTAACCCGACCTACGTGTAGTGTGCTAAAGGTTATTTCCAAAAACTCCAAGTTCATTCAATCAGACTTCGCTATTTTTCAGTAGCTCCTCCGCTTCCTCGACGGTTCCGCTGGAATAGAAGCGTTCATTGAACTGCAATACCAGACCGTATATCACTGGTAGCACCAGCATGCAAAGTACCGTGACGCTCACCATGCCGCCCACCATCGGGGCGGCAATGCGTTGCATCACCTCGGAGCCGGTACCGGTGCCCCAAAGGATCGGCAGCAGGCCGGCGATGATGGCGGTGGCGGTCATGGCGATGGGGCGCACCCGCTCCGACGTGCCCTGGAGTACCGCCTCCATCAGTTCGCCCTTGCTCAGACACCCTGTACCACCCCGCGTGGTTCGCTGGTGGCGCGCTTCAGCCACGGCCTGATCGATAAAGGTCAGCACCAGGATGCCGATCTCCGCCGCCACCCCGGCCAGAGCGATGAAGCCTACGATTACGGCCACCGAGAGGTTGAATCCGTACCAATAAATCAGCCAGATGCCGCCGATCAGCCCGAAGGGGATGGAGAGCATCACCACCAGCGGCGAGCTGAGGTTGCCGAAGTTGAAATAGAGCAGCAGAAAGATGATCAACAGGGTCGCCGGCACCACGATGCGCAGCCGCTCCTCGGCCCGCTCCATGTATTCGAACTGCCCCGACCACACCAGGGCATAACCCGGCGGGATCTTCACCTGTTCACGCACGGTTCGTTTGGCCTCGGCCACATAACCGCCAATGTCCGAGGTGCTGATATCCACATAGATCCAGGCATTGGGCCGCGCATCCTCACTCTTGATCACCGGCGGGCCACGGCGCAGATGGATTTCCGCCACCTGGGCCAGGGGGATGGATTCACCACCGGGGGTCGGAATCAACACCCGCTTGAGCCGTGCCGGATCGTCACGCAGTTCCCTCGGGTAGCGTACGTTCACCGGATAACGCTCCAGCCCCTCCACCGTGTGGGTGACGTTCATGCCACCGATGGCGGATTGGATCACGTCCTGCACATCACCCACAGTGAGCCCGTAACGGGCCGCCGCCTTGCGGTCGATATCGAAGTCGAGATAGTAGCCCCCCACCGCCCGGTCACCGAAGGCGGAGACCGTATCGGGCACCGTTTTCATGACCCGTTCAATCTCCTTTGACAGGGACTCCAGCACGCCGAGATCCGGCCCGCTGACCTTGATCCCGATGGGGGTCTTGATGCCGGTGGAGAGCATATCGATACGCGTCTTGATCGGCATGGTCCAACTGTTGGCCAGCCCAGGGAACTTGATCGCCGCGTCCATCTCTTTCATCAGTTCCTTGGTGGTCTTGGACGGATCGGGCCACTCCTCCCGGGGCTTCAGCCGGATCGTGGTCTCCAGCATCGACAGCGGCGCCGGGTCGGTGGCGGTCTCGGCCCGTCCCACCTTACCAAAAACCGAAGCCACCTCCGGGAAGGTGTAGATGATCTTGTCGGTCTGCTGCAACAGCTCCTTGGCCTTGGTGATGGAGATGCCCGGGTAGGTAGTGGGCATGTAGAGGATGTCCCCCTCATCCAGCGGCGGCATGAACTCGCTGCCCAGTTGCTGCAGCGGCTGCAGGGTGAAACCCAGCAGCAGCACCGCCCCGGCCAGGGTCAGCCAACGCACCCGGATCGCCAGCGACAAGAGTGGGCGATGCAGCAGATGGAGCAGGCGATTGATGGGGTTTTTCGCCTCCGAGACGATCTTGCCACGGATAAAAAAGCCCATCAGTACCGGCACCAGGGTCACCGCCAGGATCGCCGAGGCGGCCATGGCGTAGGTCTTGGTAAAGGCCAGGGGACTGAACAGCCGTCCTTCCTGGGCCTGCAGGGTGAAGACCGGCAGGAAGGAGACGGTGATGATCAGCAGCGAGAAGAACAGCGCCGGCCCCACCTCACGGGCCGAGTTGCCGATGGCCTGCCAGCGTTCCCGGTCACTCAACTTGTGGCCGTGCCGGTGGGCCATCTGTTCCAGGTGTTTATGGGCGTTCTCGATCATCACGATGGCGCCGTCCACCATGGCGCCGATGGCGATGGCGATGCCTCCGAGGGACATGATGTTGGCGTTGATGCCCTGGAACTGCATCACCATGAAGGCCATCAGTATACCCACCGGCAGGGTCAGGATCGCCACCAGGGCGGAGCGGGCATGTAGCAGGAAGATGATGCAGACCAGGGAGACCACAATCGACTCCTCCAGCAGCTTGTGCGCCAGGTTTTCCACCGCCCGTTCGATCAGATCGGCGCGGTCATAGACCGGCACGATCTCCACCCCCTCCGGCAGTCCCGCCTGCAACTCCTCCAGTTTCTCCCGTACCTTCTGAATGGTAGTCAAGGCGTTTTCACCAAAGCGCATGATCACTACGCCGCCGACGGTCTCACCCTCACCATTCAGCTCACCCACGCCACGCCGCAGCTCCGGCCCCAACTGTACCTGGGCGATATCCCGCAGGCGTACCGGGGTTCCCTGGCCGTCCACCGCCACCGGGATCTCCCGCAGATCGTCCAGGCTCTTGATGTAGCCACGGGCCCGCACCATGTACTCGGTCTCGGTCATCTCCACCAGCCGCCCACCCACGTCGTTGTTGGAACGCTTGATGGCGTGCTTCACCTTATCCAGGGTGATACCGTAGGCGGCCATGGCATTGGGGTCCACCTCCACCTGGTATTGCTTCACGAAACCGCCGATGCTGGCCACCTCCGCCACCCCGGGCACCGTCTGCAGTGGGTAGCGTAGATACCAGTCCTGGATCGAACGCAACTGGGAGAGATCCTGGTTGCCGCTGCGGTCGACCAGGGCGTATTCATAGACCCAGCCGACCCCGGTGGCATCCGGTCCCAGGGTGGGATTGACCCCGTCCGGCAGCCGGCTGGTGACATAGTTGAGCTGCTCCAGCACCCGGGAACGGGCCCAGTAGAGGTCGGTCCCATCCTCGAAGATGATGTAGACAAAGGAGAGCCCGAAGAAGGAGTAGCCCCGCACCGTCTTGGCATAAGGCACCGAGAGCATGGCGGTGGTCAGCGGATAGGTGACCTGTTCCTCCACCACCTTGGGCGCCTGACCCGGAAACTCGCTAAAGACGATCACCTGCACGTCGGACAGATCCGGGATGGCATCCAGCGGGGTCTGTTTCACCGCCCAGATGCCCGCCGCCAGCAGCAACAGGCTGCTGAGAATGATCAGAAAGCGGTTGCGCAGGGAGCCGTCGATGATCGACTCGATCATGGTTTGCCGCCTCCATCCAGGGTGAGGCCGCCCATATCCAGCTCACCGGCAGCACCGCTGTCGAGACGCATCTCATCCATCGACATGCCCTGCATATCCATATCACCAGCGGATTGATCCCCCTTGGCCGCCTCGATCATCTTGGCGGTTGCCTCGCGCAACTTGGATTCGGAATCGATCAGAAACAGGGCGGAGGAGACCACTTCCTCGCCGGCCTTCACCCCATCGAGGATCTGCACCCAGCCGCCGCTGCTCTGGCCCAGAGTCACCTCCCGCGGCTCAAACTTGCCCGGCCCGCGCACCACGAAGACCTGCTCCCGTTCACCGGAGCGTACGATCGCCTCATCCGGCACCACCACCGCAGCTTTCTGCAACCCGGTTTTCAGGGTCACGTCGGCGAACATATCCGGCTTCAGCGCCAGTTCCGGGTTATCCAGCTCCAGGCGCACCTTGATGGTACGGGTCCTCGCCTCCGCATAGGGATAGATATAGGTGACGGGGCCCTCGAAGACCCTGCCCGGCATGCTCTTCAGGGTTACCTGCGCCTTATCTCCGATATGCACCGAGGGCAGTTCATATTCGTAGATATCGACCTGCACCCACACCTTGGAGAGATCAGCAAGACGGTAGAGTTCACTCTTGGGGGTCACGTACTCCCCCTCGCTCACACTCAGCTGCATCACGATACCGTCGAAGGGAGAATGAACATGTAGCGCCTTGAACGGTTTACCGCTCTGTTCCAATTCCCGGATCTGGTGTTCCGGCACATCCAACAACTGTAGCCGTTCACGGGAGATCTCCGCCATTTGGCGGGCGCCTTCCCGGATATCGGGATACTCGCTCTCACCCAGTGTCTTCAGATTGCGTAGCGCCAACAGATATTCATGCTGACTGCTGACCAGCTTGGGGGAGTAGATGGAGAAAAGAATGTCGTCCTTCCTCACCGGTTCTCCCGTCTTGTTGATGAAGAGTTTCTCGATCCACCCTTCGGTCTTGGGATGTAGCCGGGTGACACGGGTCTCGTCGGCAATCACCCGGCCCAGGGCCCGCACCGTGCTCGAGAACTCCTGGCGCTTGGCCTTCACTGTGCGTACACCAATATTCTGCACGCTCACTGGGTCGATCCGCACCGTGCCAGGAGGCTCGTCCGCTGCCCCGTCATCATCGGCGTAGACTGGCAGGTAGTCCATGCCCATCTCATCCTTGGCGAATACCGGCGAGGTGATGGCGGGGTTCATGGGATTGCGCCAGAAGAGCACCTTTTTCTCCGCTTTGGGCTCATCGGCGTAGACCGGCAGGTAGTCCATGCCCATCTCATCCTTGGTGAACACCGGCGAAGTAATGGCGGGATTCATCGGGTTGCGCCAGAACAGGGGTTTCCGCCCCTCCTCCCTGGGCGCGGTGTCCACTGTCCCCATCACCGGAAAAGCCCAGGGAATCCGCGACGAATAATGGCTTAAAATGCCTGCGCCGACACTGACCAACAGTACGAGAGTAAGGCCGATATAATGTTTATTCATGATTTTTCTCCGTGCCGACCGCAGCCAGCAGACGCGCCTCGGCCTGCTTGGCCTGGCTCAGGGCCTTCCAGTAGGCGATCCGAAAGTTGTTTAATTTGATCTGGGTGCGGACCAGGGTGAGGAAATCCACCTTGTCCACCTGATAACCGGCAAGCATGGAGGCCACCGCCTGTTCGGTCTGAGGAATGATCCCGTTGCGTAACAGGCGGGCCTGCTCCCGGCCCTGTGCATAGTCCGCCAGGGCCCCTTCCACCTGTTCACGGACCTTACGCCGCGCATCGTCCAGCGCGTAGCGGGCCTCCATCCGTTCGCTGTTGCGCTGATCCACCTCCCGGTCCTGCTTGCTGCCCTGGTAGAGCGGGAGGTTGAGACTGACACCGAGGGTGAGAAAATCGCTGCGGGAGGAGCCATCCGGATTCTCCCCGCCCCGCAGGCCATAGGCCCCCTTGAGGGTGAAATCGGGATAGCTTCCCTTGCGTG
The DNA here is from genome assembly GCA_965372385.1 of uncultured Gammaproteobacteria bacterium. Classification (GTDB taxonomy): domain Bacteria; phylum Pseudomonadota; class Gammaproteobacteria; order Chromatiales; family Chromatiaceae; genus JASJBU01. Next base: position 6,140 of record CBDVCD010000154.1, read on the forward strand.
ACAGCTCCAGCAGGCGATCCGCGGCATCCAGCGCATATTGTTTCATGCTCAGCAGGGGGCGTCTGGCCAGCGCCTGACGCTGCCACTCCCCGGCAGCATCCAAATCAGCCAATTCAGGGGTCTCGATGTGCTGCAGATCCACCGATAAGTCACCGGGGTGATGCATCAGGGCCCGCAGGCGGGCCGCTTCACCGCGACGCATGCCTCGCAGGCGCACCGCACGTTCCAGCTGACCCGAGAGCTCCACCTGTGCCAGCAGTACATCCTGCTGCTGCCCCTCGCCCACCCGGTATTTGGCCTGCACCACCTGGACGAAAGAGCGCAACCGCGCCTGGTTGTCCTGCACCGTGTCCAGAGCCCTATCCAGGTAGAAGAGATTCCACCAACTGCGCCTCACATCACGCGCCAGCATCAGCCGCGCCTCGATGGCTGCATCCTGCTTGCTCAGAGCCGTCAACCGTGCTGCCTCCGCACGCAACTCGAGCTTGCCGGACCAAGGCAGTTTCTGGCTGATCCCAACCTGGAATTGTGTCATGGCTTCCTGGGTTGGATCAAAGCTGTCCAGGGGAAGATTGAGCGCATTGAGGAACAGTAGAGGGTCTGGCAAGGCGCCGACCTGACTCGGCCGCTGGGCGGCAGATTCAGCCCTGGCCTGCACCTCGGCCAGGCCAGGATTGTCCTGTAGCGCCAGGCTCACCGCCTGCTCGATCGATAAGGTAGCGTCCGCCTGACCGTTCTGCCAGATCAGACCACACACCAGGAAAAAAGCGAAATGCCCGCGTCGTCGTAAGAAAGAAAACATGAATGAAAACCTACTGCTTGATTTGGGATTGGCAGCGGATGGTCTCCATCCCTAAGCAGATTCGGGCTGTCCTAGTGGACACCAAGAAGAGAGGGGCGAAGATCCAAAGGCTGCGTTCTGAAGCTCGTCAGACAACAGGGGGATATCAGATACGCAGGCAGCAGAAACTCAGGCGTGGAGAAATTGAAACAGGTGGGGGCTTAAAGGGGAACAGAATCTCATCGCGGGGAGGTGGTCCCCTGATCGGGAGCAGGCTCGCCAGATCCATGGAGAGCAATACCGGCTGATCGATGCGTTCGAAGTCCAAGAGTTCGGAATCGCGTTGCGGTAGCGCCAGTTGCAGATTGAAACAGCCATTTTCACAGTCGCATTGAAAGACCGCCAGGTTGGGCATTTGGCAATGCTGATCATCACCCATGGCCATAGGGGAACCCTCTCCCATCGGCTGGTGGTCCTGCCCGAAACTTGCCAAGGCACCCTCTCCCCAGGACAACAGCAATATTATCACCAGCATCCAGCTGGCCAATCGCAGATTGTTGTCTCGAGCTAGGGGCATCTTAAAACTACTTGTTTGTTAGAATTTTCGATTTCCATATTCAAAGACACTACAGACGACAAATGATTCCATCGTTGAGTGCTGCATTCGATCAGATATCATGACCGGTTACAAGTCGGTCTTTTCCCTATAGTAGACGGTCGATTTACTTGACTCATCGATCCGGTCATCAGCTCTACGCTTATGCCATTTCACGAGCATGGTGGCGATGATCGGCACCAATATCAGCCCTCCCAGTAACAACAGTATGAGTAGTGCCTGATCCAGGTTCGACGAGGTCAATTCACCACCCCGGTGGTGGCACCGGTCACTACGTAGATAGTACCCCAGGCATGCCCATAGGCCGCACCAGTTGCGAGGGCAATGGGTGCGCTGGGAACGGGATTGATAATGATGGCTATCGCTATCAGTGAAACGAGCCCAACAGGTCCCCAGTAACCCAGCCCGGCAAGCCAGCTTTGCAAGCGGCCGCTATGCGTAACAATCGCCAGCAACCCGGATTCTTTCAGCAG
>CBDVCD010000155.1:0-7983 GCA_965372385.1 uncultured Gammaproteobacteria bacterium
TGAGGAATTTGCGATTGAAAATCGTCCAAAGATTGCCCGAAGAGGGGCGTGAGATTGGACAAATCTTTTTTTCCGTGGCCCTAACGCACAGGCCAGGAATTCGCCCAGAGGGGATTTTTCTCTACGGCAGGTCCGACCTGGTTTAAGGGAGTCGGATAGTTTTCGTAGGGGTAAGGAGTCGGTGGTTGATAACGGGGCGTCGGCTTGGGTGCCTGGTTGCCTACCCACCGCTTGGATTGCCGCTTCTCATCCAGCGGCCGGAAGCGGTAGGTGGTGACGCCATCAGGCGCGCGGTCAATACCACTCCTCGAATAACCCTGAAGCTCAGGGGCAGGCATGGCATAGGGGTAGCCCCGATCTTGCCTGGGTCTGACATAAGAATCCGGATAGCGTTTGCTCGCGCTGTCTTCTTTATCGTAGGGACGGAAGCGGTATTGACTTGGTAGAGACGTCTGAAACCTGCTGTTTTGTCCAGCTTGGGGATAGCCGTATGGGTGGCCTCCGGGTGGTGTGGTCGGGGTCTGGTAGCCGGCCTGACCGTCCCACATTGGCGGCGGCTCTATTGCCTTGATAGGAGGAACGGTTTGCGGAGTTTTTTCCTGCCGCACCTGGTTAATGGGTGCGGGTTCCTCTCCATTTCCCAGGAAATAGAGCAGTACGGCAGCAAACAGGACGGCAACAGGCCAGTATTTACGCAGATTCATGGTATTAGATAAAAAACCTCTATATGTGCATAAGTATATTCATAAACTATGATGTTTGCAAGGTTTGAATGTTGCTTTTGTTCACAGTGTATGCCCCTCTAACCTCTTGAATTCACATAAGCGAATTCAAGAAAACTTCACGTTTTCTGCTCTCAAACCGAAGCATTTTCTGTCCACTCAAAGCAGCCTGGCTACCACCAGATAGCGTGAGATTAGCTGGCTGGATTCAGCCAGCGGCCCCAAGCTGCTAAGCCGATGTTGTTAAAGAAGCTGGCGACTCAACTCGATGGTTTGATATGAAACAGCATGGCGTACAAGGCCGGCACGACGAGCAAGGTGAGGATGGTGGCAAACCCCAGTCCAGCCATAATGGTCAGGGACATGTTGACGAAGAAGACATCCTGTAGCAACGGAATCAGACCGAGAATGGTTGTCGCGGCGGCCAGTACCACGGGTCTCAAACGGCTCACCGTGGCGTCGAGGATGGCAGTGTAAGGATCTTTACCTTCGGCGATCTGCTGGTCAATCTCATCGATCAGCACAATCGCGTTCTTTATGAGCAGGCCAATCAGGGAAAGTGCGCCGAGTAGAGACATAAAGTCGAATGCGCCTCGGAATACCAGCAAGCCGGCGGTGATACCGATGATCGCCAGGGGTACCGTGAGCCAGATAATCAGTGGCTGGCGTACCTTGCCGAAGAGCAGGATGGTGGTGAGGATCATCAACAGGAAACCGGCGGGCAGTGAGCTGGCCAGCCCAGCCTGGGCCTTTTGGGAATCTTCGTATTCACCGCCCCAGGAGAGTGCATAGCCTGGTGGCAGATCCATTGTTTCGATCTGGAATTTGAGTCTATTAAACAAGGGAGTAGCCGATTCACTCGTGGGGTTGCATGAGGCAATGATGGTCTGAATACGGTTGCGGGAGCGGACCACCGTGTTTTCCCACACCGTCTGGTAACCGGAAATCACCTGGGCAATCGGTAGCGACTGGTTCAACGCCGGACTCCAGATGCTGATATCCTGTAAATTGCCGACATCACCCCGTTCATCTTCCTCAGCACGCATCAGGATCGGCAGCACGCGGATACCATCGCGATAGAGGCCGACAGGCGTTCCGTCAAAGGCATACTGTAAGGCAGAGGCCAGGTTTTCCCGGGTGATACCGAGTTGGCGGCCGACCTGCTCGTTGAAGATGGGCCTGATCAGTTTAACCGGCTGACGCCAGTCGTCACGAACATCCTTGGCTTCCGGATCATTGAGCATGATCGCCTGTGCCTGTTCTGAAAGCTGACGTAAAACAACCGGATCGGCACCGTGGAAGCGTGCCTCTATCTTACTGTCCCGGCCAGGACCGATTCGCATTGCTTTGATTATCGGGTCAGTCCAAGGCATTTCATCGATCAGATACTGCTCAACCTTGTCCGATACCTCGGCAATCCGCTCAAGGTTATCGGTCTGTACAATAATCTGGGCATAGGCGGAGGAGATCTCCCTCGGATCATAGACCAGTGTGAATCGTTGATGAGGTCCACCAATGACGGTGGAGGTCTGCACGACACCTTCCTGCCGGCGTAAAAACTCGCTGACCCGCAGGGTATCCTCGCGCGTCTTGCGAATATCGCTGCCTTCAATCTCCCAGATATCGACGTAAAACAGCGGTGTGTTGGACTCGGGGAAAAAGGCCTGCTTGACGTTACCGAAACCGACCACCGCGAGGATGAACAGGCCAACCACAACCCCTACCGTCAGCCAGCGCATACGTACGGCGGCGGCGACGAAACGACGGAACAGTTTGAAGATAGCTCCCCCGTAGGGATCCTTCTGCTCATTGCCACCGCCTTGACCGGGTTTCAGGAGCAGTGCGCAGAGCAGAGGTGTGGTGCTGATAGCAGTGACCCAGGAGAGCAGCAGAGAGAAAAGAATCACCCAGAAAAGTGAGTTGACGAACTCGCCTGTGCTGTCTGCTGAGAGTCCGATGGCGGAGAAGGCGAGGATGCCGACGATCGTGCCACCCAGCAGGGCCCAGATTGTCTTGCCCACGGCTTCGCGGGCAGCCTCCGCTGCCTGCATACCTGACTGCATGCGCACCAGCATACCTTCAGCCACCACGATGGCATTGTCCACCAACATGCCCAGGGCGATAACCAGCGCGCCCAGGGAGATACGCTGTAACTCGATCCCCTGGAGGTTCATGATCAGCAGTGTCCCGGCCACGGTGATCAACAACACGGCACCGATAATAAAACCCACCCGCAGGCCCATAAAGAGCAGCAGGACCATGATAACTATACCCACTGCCTGGCCCACGCTGACGATAAAACCACCTACCGATTTTTCCACTTCGACCGGTTGGTTATAGATCTCGGTCAGTTCCATGCCTATGGGTATGATCGACTGGAGTTCCTGAATGCGTTGATCCAGACGTCTACCTGCTGCGACCACGTTCTGCCCGGCCTGCATGGAGATACCTATGGTGAGGGCCTGTTTACCGTTGACGTAGTACATCTGGCTGGGGACTTCTGTATAGGCACGGGTAATTGTGGCAATATCTTTGAGATAGACGAGTTTTTTATCATCGGAATTGATGAGGACGTTGCCTATCGATTTCACCGAGTTGAATTCCCCCGTCGGTTCGATACGCAAATATTCATCACCAACCCCGGCATTACCCGCTGTCACCACCACGTTTTGTGACTCCAGGATCTGTGCTATCCGCCCCGGTGAGATGCCCAGTTCACCCAGGCGCGCACGGGACATGTCGACATAGACCAGCTCTTTTTGCGTACCGCCGATGGAGATCTTGCGGATACCGGGGACCAGCACCAGCTCCCGCTTTAAGCTGTCGGCCAGGTCCCAAAGGTCTCGCCAGCTGTAGCCATTACCGGTGAGGGCAAAATAGATGCCGTAGACATCACCGAAGTCATCTATGACCATGGGGGATTGGGCGCCTGGAGGCAGCTTGTCCTGCATGTCAGCAATTTTGCGCCGCAGTTCATCGTAGATATTCGGGAAATCTTCAGCCCGGTACTTGTCTTTGAACTCGATCTGTATATCGGACATGCCAGGCCGGGAGATGGACATCTTGATATATTTGACCTGTTCCAACCGCTGGATGGCATCTTCGATATGGTAGGTTACCTCGTCCTGTACCTGTTTTGCGGTGGCGCCGGGATAGAGCGTGATGATCTTGGCCAGCTTGATGGTAAAGGGTGGATCCTCCAGTTTACCCATCTCCTCGAAGCCCCAGAGGCCGCCTCCCACCATGATGATGATCAGCAGCCAGGAGATGACCGGTGTCTTGACGGAGTATTCGCCTATATTCATCTGTCGCCCCTTATGATTGTTGTTGTATGCAAAGTTCTTATTGGTATTGCAGGTCGTCGGGACGTGGGTCGGCCTGCTCTATTTCCGGCATGAACCTGACTTTCATGCCTTCTTTTAGGAAGGGGGTACCCGCTGTAACGATTCGGTTACCCGCTTGCAGACCATCCAGAATCTCTATACTGGCGCCAACCAGTCGGCCCACCTTAACCGGTTGTGGTTTTACGGTCATACTCTGCTCATCGACAATCCAGGCGAGGGGGTCGAGCTTGTAGTCGCCCACAATGGCGCTCACAGGCACCAGATGTATCTTTCCACTCTCGACAAAGCGACTGAGATCCACGCTCACATTGGCCGTCATACCCGGCAGGATGGTGGCACTCTCCAGTTGATCCATGGTGTAGGTGATCTGGAAGGTCTGTGTTCTCTCATCCGCTTTGGTTGAGACTTCGCGGAAGGTCAGGGGGTAGGTTTGACCAGGAAGATCGGAAAACGAGACAAACACAGGAATCTGTTCATGCTTAGGATCCTGCTGGCGGGTTCTGGCCCCTAAACCGCGCAGGAGGTTTTCGGGGACATCGAACTTGACCTCCAACTGGGTGATATCCTGTAGGTCCAGGATGATCTGTTTGGCCTGCACCTCCTCAAAACTCTCGATATAACGCCTGGCAATCACGCCGTCGAAGGGGGCCGTGAGCTGGGTATAGTTCAAATCCTGTTGTGCGCTCTCCAGCGCAGCTTGTGCATTCTTGAATTCCGCTTCCAGGCGATCATAGTCCATCTTCGAGATATGACCTTTTTCGACCAGTCCCTTGGCGCGATCGTAGTTCTTTTTGTTTTTCGCATAGGTCGCTTTGCGGTCGTTGACGATAATCTGGAAATCGGTGGGATCGAGTTTTGCCACCAGCTGCGTCCTCTTGACCTGCTCGCCCTCTTTGACAAGCAGTTCTTGTACCTTGCCGGGAACCCTGAAGGCCAGCTCCGCCTTCCTGCCGGCATCGATTTTCGCGGGAAACTGGCGTACCCCGCTGGAGGCTGTGGCATCGATCAGAACCGTTTTAACGGGCTGAACGATCTCTTTAGGGACGCTCGGCGGGGGTTCACCGCAGCCTGAAATTGCCACAGAGAGAATCAGAAGTCCGGTGTATTTTAACTTATGCCATTGCATGGTTTTCTGACCTTGAGTTATTTGAAACTAAAAAAGCAGCGTTGGACTTTAACCTATCCTTTGCTGAACAGCTAGAAATGAGCGTCAGATGTTTCATTGTTTCCGCGGCCATTCCTTAGCTTGCCCTATTTCAGCAGAAACAGACTCAGCGCGGGGACATAGGTGATCAGTAATACGGCCGCCAAGAGCACCAGGAAAAATGGCCAGGTGGCGCGATAGATGTCGGTGATGGGTTCGTTGAAACGCATGCCGGCGATAAACAGATTCATGCCCACCGGCGGGGTAAAATAGCCAAGCTGCATATTGGCCAGAAAAATAATCCCCAGATGTACGGGGTCTATGCCGTACGACAGCGCAACCGGTACGATCAGTGGCACCATGATGATGGTCGCGGAAAAGATGTCGAGCAGCGCACCCAGCAACAATAACAAGCCATTCAGCAACAATAGAAAGATGTATTTGTTCTCGATAGAGCCGCGAATCTCTTCGAACAACCAGGTGGGTATATCCGCGTTGATCAGCACATTGGTAAAGGCCAGCGCAACCGCCAGGATCAGGAGAATCTCCCCGACCATGACACAGGTATTCAGCACCACACGAGGTAACTGACGCAACGGCAGTTCACGATACAAGAACACCTGAATGACTAACACATAGATCGCGGTGATGGCCGCCGCTTCCGATAGGGTGACAATGCCGCCATAGATGCCGCCCAGCAGAATAACCGGCAGCGGCAGTTCCCAGCGGGCCTGCCACAAGGCGGCGCCGACCCGCCGCAGGGAAAAGGGTACGGTCGCTTCCCGCTGATGCCGGGTCGCCCACAGGCTCCAGACGCTCAACATAGCGACCATCAACAGGAGTGGTCCAATACCGGCGATGAAGAGATCGGTGAGTTCCAGCTGGATGGGGAGGTCCATCTGCTGGACCACAATACCGTACAGGATCAACGGCATGGATGGCACCAGCAACAATCCCAGGCTACCGGATGAGGTCACCAGACCCAGACTGAAATCCTTTGTATAACCACTCTGCTGCAGCGCCGGATAGAGCAGCGCGCCAACCGCCACGATGGTCACGCCTGAAGCGCCGGTGATCGCCGTAAAGAAGGCACAGGTCAAAAAGGCCACCAGCGGCAGCCCGGCCGGTACCCAGCCGAAAAAGGCACGAGCCAGACTCAGCAGACGCTCTGGCGCCCGGGTTTCCGACAACAGGTAGCCGGAAAATGCGAACAATGGCAACGCCAGCAGCAACGGCGTGTCGGTAATACGATAGATCTCCAGGCCCACCACGGACAGGTTGACATCCTGGACGTAAAACCCATAACAGGCGGCTGCGGCAATGACAATGAAAAGCGGCATCCGCATCAATGCCAATAGGGATAACAGCCCCGTAAATACCAGTGTCATGTGACTGCTTTCTCCTGGGCGGCCTGTTCGAGTACATCTTTGTCCAACATCTCTTGCGAACTGGCGAAGGCCTGGAGCAAGAACCGCAAGGCCATCACTGAAAAGGCGATCGGTAAAATGCTTTCGCACAGCCACAAGGGTACAGAGGCGAATGCCACAGTTCCATCGCTGAACTCCATCCATACCAGTCGTGCGCTGAAATAGGCGACGATGGTGCAGACAAGCGCACTGACAAGATGGATCAGCCGCTCTATCCCTATGCGCCAGCGATAGGGCAGGTATCTCAAGAACAGATCGATGGCGATATGCACGCGTTTCCTGGTTGCCACCATGGCGCCCATAAGCGCCAGCCAAAGGATAGTGATACGCAGGAAAGGATCGATCCAGCTAATGGATGATTCAAACAGGTTCCTTAACACAATTTGGGTGTTGGCGGCACCGATGACGACGATAAACAGAACCACCAGCAGCGCGTTTTCCAGGTGGTGGAGGATGACCCGCAACTTACTCCACGACATGACAGCTCCTGCTGCCGGTTGACTTCTGATCACGGCAGGTTTGCAGATAACCGCTGACCTGATGGAAAAGAGAGAGGGAGACCTCGCCATCTTGCAGTAACTGCTCAGTTACCGCCTGAGCCCTGGCACGCCAATCGGCTACTTCGTCATTTGAAGGGTTACTGAGTTTGATCCCCAGTGACTGGAGGGCGGCAAATGCAGCGATATTGTCTTTTCGATTCTGCCGGTCGATATCCCGGAACACCTCGCCCATCACCGAGCGCACCAACTGCTGGTCCTGCTCACTGATATTGGAGAAGGCCTTTCGGTCAATCGCCAGTACGGCAACGAAATAGTAGAGTGGCAGGTTGGTCATATATTGAACCCGAGTGTGCCATTGCATTGCAATGGCGGCAATCGGTGAAGTGGTCACCGTATCGATGATGCCGGTTTGCAGGCTGAGCAGCACCTCTCCGCTGGAAAGCGGAATGGGTGACAGACCAAAGGATTCGACGACCTTGATTGTATTCGGGTCAGCGTCCGGTACCCAGATTTTCTTCCTTTTGAGATCCCTGACACTGGTGATTTCAGAGTCACTCATCAGGTAGGCCAACCCACCCTCGGCCAGTCCGAAGGTAACGAAACCACCCTGTTCCAACTCGTCCACGATGATGGGATCGACGTAATGGCGCACGAAATCGACCTCGTCGAATGACTGAAACAGCAGCGGCAGGCTGTAGATCTGGCTGTTGCGGGCAAACCTGATCAGACTGCCACCGGGTACTGCCCCCCCCTGTAACTGTCCCAGGTCGATCTTGCGCAGTACTGTCTGATCATTGCCCATCACCCCGCCGGGGTAAAACTTGAACTTGACCCGTCCCTGAGTCA
>CBDVCD010000156.1:0-7959 GCA_965372385.1 uncultured Gammaproteobacteria bacterium
CTGCATGGACGGATCGCTATCGGCATCCTGGTGATGCAGGACTTGGCCGCGGTCATCTTTCTGGCGGCATCCATGGGAAAGCTCCCTTCACCCTGGGCGCTACTGCTGTTTCTCCTCATCCCGCTACGACCACTGTTTCACCATCTGTTGCAAAAAACGGGTCATGGTGAGCTGTTGATTCTGTATGGCCTGGTCCTGGCCCTGGGCGGAGCCGAACTCTTTGAGCTGGGCGGAGTGAAGGACGACCTGGGTGCCCTCATCATGGGGGTGTTGATCTCTACCCACCCCAAATCACATGAGATGGCCAAATCGTTGCTGGGCTTCAAGGACCTGTTTCTGGTGGGCTTCTTCCTCTCCATCGGCATGTCAGGCCAGCTCTCGCTGGAGGCGCTGATCATCGGGCTCCTGCTCGTACCCTTTGTCTTCGCCAAATCGGCGCTCTTTTTTGCTCTGATGACCCGTTTCAAACTGCGGGCACGGACTTCCCTGTTGGCGACTCTGAATCTGACCAACTACAGTGAATTTGGTCTGATCGTGGCCGCGATTGGGGTAACGAATGGCTGGATGGAGGGTGAATGGCTGGTCGTTATTGCCATCGCCCTCTCCCTCTCTTTTGTTATTGCTGCCCCGCTGAATAGCATTGATGACAGAATCTATAGCCGGTTCAGGGGCATCTGGTTGAGGTTTCAGCGCACAGAGAGGCTCCCGGATGACAGGCTGTTGGATACGCTCGGTGCAACCATTGCTGTCTTTGGCATGGGCAGAGTAGGCAGTGGTGCCTATGACAAGATGCGCGAACTCCACGGTGAAACTGTGATTGGTGTCGACTTTGATGCCGAGTTGGTCAAAGCGCACCAGACGATGGGGCGCAAGGTTCTGCAGGGTGATCCAAGCGATGCGGATTTCTGGGAAAAAGTAGAGCAAGACCACAGCATCGAACTTGTCATGCTGGCGCTGCCAAATCTTCAAGCCAACCTGGATGCCTTGGAACAACTGCGTGAGATATCCTTTTCCGGACATATCGCCGCAACCGCAAGATATTCAGATGAAGAGAAATTGTTACGCCAGTCAGGTGCAACCGATGTGTTCAATATCTACACTGAGGCAGGCGCCGGATTTGCTGATCATGTTGAGGTTCATGACTTGCGAGGCTAAGGGCTCGCTAGTCATGAATCCGAATATCACGGCAATTCGTCTTTCAAATTTCACCACGAAGGACTCGCCAGAGCTGATCAGATCATCTGGCTGAATATACCCATCACTCCTCTGGCCAATAGGCCGTTTCAATACCCTGCCCCAGATCCGCATCGACCAGCCGCTTTCTTACCACCAACAACCTTTCGATCAACCCGGGTTCGGCCTGCTCATATTCATCGGCGTTTGGCGTGCGTTTCACCACCACACCCAACAATTCGGTGATCGCATTGCCGATGGAGTTCTGGCTGATGGTGACAATCAGCTTGCCCTCATCGTTGCGGTAGATCAGTTGCTTGAAGGCTGGCTGCCAGCGTATGGCATTGGCGTACTTCGCATCGACGATACACTGATCCCGTACCTTTTTCGCCGTGCCGAGAAAGTCGTTGTTGAACAGCAGCACGCTCTCCACCTGCTGGGGAAAATAGACATCCTCCAGCATGGGTGCATTGCGCGTGGAGACCTGGGTGAAGAAGGTGCGGTAGAAATCGATGAACCCCTGCAGAATCAGGTCATACTCCCTCCAGAAACGGATATCCCCGAGGCTCTCCACACCCCCTTGAATCTCCCAGCATGGCAGACCTTGCGGATAGCCGGTCAACTCGATCCGTGATGCCCCGGCAGGGGCCTGCCGCAAGACCTCCAGACCAAGGGCCTGGTCGAAAAAGTCTCGATAAACTTCCCGCATATAGGACTGGAACAGGCTGTGCTGCCCCCCGTCGGTCAGATTCGGATTGGCCGGGTCCGCCAGACTCGCCTCGCGCAACTGCTGCATGGGAAAGACGATGAAATGGTTGTGCAGCATCCGGATGCTGGGCACACCGGGAGAGGTCAATGGCCAGGTAGCATCGAGACTTGCCTCGCCGGCCAGCAACAGGTGATCCGCCGGATCCGGATAGCGTTCGACCATGTACTCGATGATGATCTGGTTCATCCGGTTCCAGACATGTTTGACGCTCTTTGGCACCTGGGTGCGACGCACCGGTCTGCCCAACGGATTGAGGATCACCTTGGAGGTGTTATAGATGATGGAGGTATCGAATTCGTTGCTGTGGCCCAGCGCCTTGCGGTAGAGCAGCAGGTTCTCCGGATTGACCAGCAACCCATTGTTGTGCACCAGGTCATCGAGATTTTCCGTGCTGTTGAAGAACTCGTTGGGTTTCATGCCCTCAGGTACATCCAGCGGGATGGGGCGAAAGGGGGTTAGGATCTCACGCGGGCCGAACTCCATCGATTGATACCTCTAAATCGTGTATGGGGGCCTGATTGTACCCAATTTTTCTTTGATTAACGCTGAGAGATGGATTTCAACTGTTCCCAGAGGCGGGAGAGGAAACCCCGCTGATATTCAATGCGCTCCAACCGATTTTGAATATCCCGCAAGGCCTCCAATACCTGTTGCTGGGTTTCCCCGCTCTGAGCAGGGGCTGTGGTTGTCCGCAGGATGATCTGATCCAGCCATTCAGCAAGCTTGACTCCCTCTGCCCGTGCGGCCTTCGTGGCCGCATCCCGGGCAGATATGGACACTCCACGCAGGATCCATTGATCTCTCGTCGCTCTTTTTCGTTTTGCCGGCAGCCTCTTTTTCGGCTTGGCCGCCAAAGCAGCCAAGGGTTTTTCCGCTGACTCCTCATGCGTTTTGGCAGGCGCCGCCAATCCGCCTATCCCCTCCTTCAACGTGATGGGTTTCTGCGGTAACTCCGAATAGTCCTGCTTGGGGCGAACGACTGCTTTCGCCGCCTTTGCGGCGGGTCTTTCATCAGCCCCATCTTGCTTGTCAGTTTCCATGATCAGATATTTTAGTCGATTTTCAAATGGAAACTCATCCAGGATCAACCGCAAGTGCATGAAGTTAATTCCAGATTACGCTAAAGAAACCGCTATATTCAGGCATAACACCCTGATTATAGATAAACTGTCTATGATGATCTGGCACTTATACCCATCACGAATAGGTTTTCCCGAGGAAGGATGCGTCATCCTTGTTCTGTGGCAAGGGTCGCTCCTGCACATCCTTAGCTTGCGACACTTGTGCATCCATGCACGGCGCGCGATGACGCGTAATAGCCAGTCTATTGCAAGGAATCGCAACGTAGCCACAGGGCGAGGAGGGCGTGAGATTTCCGGGGAAACCTATTCGTGATGGGTATATTACCTACCTGTTAATCTTGAATATCAACGGACTATCTTACGAACGATTAGCGATGAAGAGCAACAGCAGTTTTCAGAAATTCTTTTTGATGAATCCTATGCCAATGTGGATATACGACCTTGAGACACTGCAGTTTCTGGTAGTGAACGAGGCAGCGGTCCTGAATTATGGCTATTCCAAGGAGGAATTCCAGAGTATGACAGTCAAGGACATTCGTCAGCAGGAGGAAGCCCCCTCGCTCATAGATGAAATCAGCCAGAAAGGTGACGAACTGGATCACACTGATGTCTGGCGCCACATGAAAAAAAACGGAGATCTCATCTATGTGGATATCACCTCATACCCACTGGAGCACGAAGGGCGGATGGGGGAACTGGTTATATCCGTCGACGTAACCGAGCGGGTCCATAACGAGAACGCTCTGCGACATCGGCTTGTGGTGGAAAATGCCATTACCGCTATCTCCTCCCGATTCATGGGCACTTCACATATTGACTCCGCGATCGATTACGCTCTGGAAAGGATCGGTCGCCTGAGCGGGGCCTCCCGGTCGTATCTGTTTCTCTTCAAGAACGAGGGGAAGACGATGGACAACACCCACGAGTGGTGTGCCGAGGGTGTCAGCAAAGAGATCGAGAATTGTCAAGGATTACCGATGGAGGTCTTCTCCTGGTCACTGGCACAGTTACAGAATGGCAAGGTTCTGCCTATTCATGACGTGTCGGCATTACCGGAAGCGGCGGCCAATGAGAAAGCCGCCCTGGAGAGCCAGGGCATAAAGTCGCTGATCTTGATGCCAATCTATTTGACCGGGACGGTCATGGGCTTTCTCGGCTTCGATAACGTAAAGGAGGCCGGCACATGGAAAAACGAGGACCTGGCCCTGTTGAGACTGTCAACCGAGATTATCGGCGGTGCACTCACCACGCATCGCGGACAGATTGCCCTGCAGGAGAGTGAAGCGCGCTACCGGCGCCTGGTTGAGGGACTGCCGGATATTGTCTACACCTACTCGATGAATAGCGGCGCAAGCTATTGGTCTCCGAGGGTCCAGGACATTCTGGGATTCAAACCGAATCAACTGAAGATGGAGCCGTTTCTCTGGCATAACGCCATCCACCCCGATGACCTCCCGCGTGTCGACCAGGCCATACAGGCTTTCACAGAGGGCAAGTCCCTCGAGTTGGAATACCGGATAAAGGACCTCAGGGGTCAATGGCATTGGTTTCTGGACCGATCGGTAGGCAGGCATGGGGAGGGTGAGGATCTGATTCTCGAAGGTATCGCCACCGATATCACGGATCGCAAGCTCACCGAACAGGCACTGTTTAAGGAAAACGAGCGCACCCAGGTCACCCTCCACTCCATCGGCGATGGCGTGATCAGCACGGATGCTTACGGTCGTGTCGAATATCTTAATCCGGTCGCAGAGAAACTGACCGGATGGTCGGCCAGCGAGGCGCAGGGTCAACCCATGAAACGGGTATTCCAGATTATCAATGAAGAGACTCGGAAACCTTCGCAGGATCCCATTGCACGCTGTTTAAGAGAAGGTGAGATCATCGGGCTGGCGGATCATACCGTGCTGGTGAGCCGGTCTGGCAAGGAGTATTCGATCGAGATCTCAGCGGCACCCATCCGCGGAAGGGACAGCGATCTTCTGGGCGTAGTACTGGTGTTCAAGGATGTAACAGAGGCTCGGCGCATGTCACGGGAGATCTCCTTCCACGCAGCGCATGATGGCTTAACGGGTCTGATCAACCGCCGGGAATTCGAGTACCGGCTGAAGCGGGTGCTGGAGACGGCCAGAAAGGAAGAGACGGAGAATGCCCTGCTCTATTTTGACCTGGACCAGTTCAAGCTGGTCAACGATACCTGCGGTCACGTGGCTGGTGACGAACTGTTGCGCCAGCTTGGGGGGGTGTTGCAGACCCACGTGCGACAAGATGACACTTTGGCCCGCCTGGGAGGCGATGAGTTCGGCCTGATAATAGAGCACTGCTCATTGAATGAAGCCAAGCGGGTGGCGGAAAAGCTCATCAAGACTTTCACTGAGTTTCGATTTGCCTGGGAAAACAAGAGCTTCAACATCGGGGTCAGCATCGGGTTGGTGGCTATCAATGAGGCCAGCGAAAAAGCCACTGTTTTGTTGAGCACTGCGGATACGGCCTGTTATATGGCCAAGGAACAGGGGCGGAACCGGGTACACGTCCACCATGAGGACGATGAGGTGCTGGCGAAGCGACATGGTGAGATGCAGTGGGCGGCAAGTTTGCCGCGGGCCTTGGACGAGGGCCGCTTCCAGCTCTACTTTCAGCCGATTGTACCGCTGGCGGGTCACAAGAGCGAAGCAGATCACTACGAACTGCTGGTGCGTATGCAAGACGAGGCTGGCAACATTGTATTGCCGGGTGTATTCCTGCCCGCCGCCGAGCGTTACAACCTGTCAGGCTGGCTCGATCGCTGGGTCATAAGTACGGCCTTTCATTGGTTTGCCAACCAGCCAGCAAATCTGGAACGCCTGTTTCTCTGCGCCATTAACATCTCGGGTCTCTCCCTGGGCGACGAAGATTTTCTGGCTTTTGTGAAGGCACAGTTTAATAAGTGCGGCATCCCCCCGGAGAAGATCTGCTTTGAGATCACCGAGACAGTGGCGATAGCGAATCTGACCGATGCCACCATTTTTATCCAGTCGCTGAAAGAACTGGGTTGCCGCTTTGCCCTGGATGATTTCGGCAGTGGTCTATCTTCCTTTGCCTATCTCAAAAGTCTGCCTGTGGACTACCTGAAGATCGATGGTATTTTTGTCAAAGACATCCTGGATGATCCCATGGACTTCGCTATGGTGAAATCCATCAATGAGATTGGCCAGGTGATGGGTAAGCAGACGATCGCTGAGTTCGTGGAGAATGAAGCGATCCTCGAAAAGCTCCAGGAGATCGGCGTAGATTACGCCCAAGGGTATGGCATTGGGCGACCTGAACCACTGGAAAAGCTGGTGAAACCGTTCACTACTTGTTAGCTTTCGGTTTCAGCGATCTTACGAACCAACTCGCGCAAGTATACAGCAAAGTCATCCCCCAGTTCCGGATGCTCAAGGCCATACTCGACAGAAGCCTCCAGATAGCCCAGTTTACTACCGCAATCATAGCGCTTACCTTTGACTCGATAGGCCCGCACCTTCTCGTATTTCAACATCTCTGAGATGGCATCCGTCAACTGGATCTCGCCCCCCGCGCCACTGCCGGTTTTTTTGATCAGATCAAAGATCCGGGGAGTCAGGATATAACGCCCTACAACGGCCAGGTTTGACCGGGCATTTTCAGGCTCAGGCTTTTCCACGATAGATGTGACGATGGCGGTCTCACCATCATCCTCTTCGATCTCCACAATCCCGTATTTCTGCGTCTCATCCCGCGGCACCTCCTCCACGAGGATGACGCTGCATTGGTATTGTTCGTATACCTTGGTCATCTGTTCGATAGCCCCCACACCCTCGTCGCCTCGAATCAGATCGTCCGCGAGAATGACCGCAAAGGGTTCATCTCCCACGACAGGCTCCGCACAGAGCACCGCATGCCCCAAACCAAGAGCCTCTGCTTGACGCAGGTAGATGCAGGCAACATCCTCGTGGAGTATGTTCTGGACCTTGTTCAACAACTCGGTCTTACCTGCTGCCTTGAGTTCACTTTCCAGCTCATAGGCTGTATCGAAATGGTCAGGTATCGAACGCTTGTTACGTCCGGTAACAAAGATCAGGGAATTGATACCCGCGTCTTCTGCCTCTTCGGCAGCATATTGAATCAATGGCTTATCCACAACCGGAAGCATTTCCTTTGGATTCGCCTTGGTAGCCGGCAGAAAACGTGTCCCCAAACCCGCTACAGGAAATACGGCTTTTCGAATCTTTCCGCCCATCACCACTCCATCTAATAATAATAAATCTTCGTAATTCTTCAGCAGCCTCAAATTATGGGGCTGTTGAATGATTACATATCTTCTTTCTTCGGTCTTGAGACTGTTGATCCTAACCCCTGAGGTCAAACAAGGGAACTTCTAGCGCATCATTTCACTAGGATTCCATTGCTGAAAGATCTTGCCACCCTGCTGAACAGCAGTGCCCATCCCCTGTATATTTGCATCGATGCGCCGCATGCTCTCATCCATACTCGCCATGTTACTGGACATGCTTTCCATACTTTTCCTCATTGCCGATACATCCTGGGAGAGTGAAGCAACATGCTCGGTCATCCTGGCCATATTCGTGCTCATATCATACATCAGCTTGACAAACAGCAATGCGATAAGCGTTGCGCCTAACAGCATGCTCAAAACCAGTCCCGATCTGATATTCATCATCTCTCCTCCCCAAACATCAGGAAATTACTTTTTCGTTTCCGTTCCAAAAACACCCAATCCTTAGGGTGTTTCTGAATATAACCCCATTAGGGGCCACGGAAAAAAAGATTTGTCCTATCTCACGCCCCTCTTCGGGCAATCTTTGGACGATTTTCAATCGCAAATTCCTCAAATTAGCCCAGCTAGTCTTGCGGATTTGCTCAATCAAATCGCCCAAATCTGACCCACAGGGATGTGGGAAATGCCGGTTCCGT
>CBDVCD010000157.1:0-7817 GCA_965372385.1 uncultured Gammaproteobacteria bacterium
CGGATCAACAGCTCCTCGCTCACCGGCGGGTAGTTGATGGTATTTGTGTTGACCAGATCAAAGTCAGCAAAGGTATAACTCTGATCCAGGTTGTCAGGCAGCACGACGATGTTGGGGATATCGATGGTACTGGCTGCCACCTGTGCCGTGGTTGCCGCCACCACCTCATCCAAGAGTTTTTGTTCTGCTTCCTCAGTCTCAGCTTCCAATCCCGTCAGTTGCGGCTGGGGTGTCTGTATGGCCCAAAACTCCCCCACCTTTTCGCGGATATGCCGTTGCACCTCGGGCTGGATCAGCTCCTGGGCGCTTTTCAGCTTGCGTTCCTGTTGACGGATGATCTCCAGGGTAACCTTGGCCATTGCTGCCTGGCGCGGATCAGGTGGCGTTTGTATAGCCTCCGGCCGCGGGTCGATTAAGGCTTGGCCATCCATTTGCGGAACTTGTCCGGTAAGCCGGGTCTGCACATGGGAGGGAATCTCCAACAGGCGGTTGCGATTGGCGGGAATATCGCCACCCTCGCCGATGGTGATGGCCTCGTGGATGATGGAGTTGGGATCGTTAGCCCGATCGATAATCTCTTGAAAGCGATCGTGAGAGATGATGGTGAGCCGGTCCACCTTGTTTTCATAAGCGTAGCGTTCAAGCTCTACGCGCACATACTCGTGGTGGTGGATGCCGTCTTCGAGCTTGATGATCTCCAGGTCTTTGGGGCGTTCAACAGAGAATACTTTCACAATCTCTGGAGCGTGGGAACTATCAGAATGAGTAGTGGTAAGGCAGTAGTTTGTGGGATGTTGAGAATGTTATTCACTCAGCCAACACTTGCGGCCAAGTTGATCTCATCCGCCGATTCTGCGCCATTCCGTGCAGGCCGTCAGCAAGGAATCCGGCGCCCCGTCAAATCCACTGTCTTGGTTACATCTGTCGACCAACTGCCGTCCGAAATCGCATCGACGGGCCCCTTTCCTATATTTCGCCTTGTAGTCTGTTTTCTCATCGACAGGTTCACCATCCAGCCAAGCGAACCAGGTTTCCAGATTTCGATTGGGGATGAAGATTGCAATCCGCTCATCCTCTCTTCGAACCTGAAGGCCCGATTTATGAACCGCTTGGTCCAACTCTAGAATCCTATATCTCGACCGATTATCGCCATCCATCATAACGATAAGACAGATATTTTCATGCGCTTTACTACGATAGGCTTTCAGCTCTTGTGCGAAGTGCTCCCTTACCCATTGCACCGCCGAGCCTCGTCCAAATGGTGAAACCCTGGGGGTTAACTGCCTGCCGTTCCAACCTCTTCTGACTAGATAACCCCGAGTGAAGTGCCAGTGCGCCCTGTCTTCGCAGAGAACCACCACTCTGGTTTTACGCATCGTAGATCCAGCCCCGCTCAACCAGTTGCGCAATGGATATCCCTTGACCATCATCCCTGATCGGACTGACGCGACTCGGCTGATCTATACCAGTTCGATCAATCCAAAGCCCTGCATCACGGGCGAGAAAATTGATGGGGCGGGGATGATGTGAAATCAGGAGCGCCTGATGAGGGCCTTCAGTACAGCACTCATCAAGTTCATCTATCCAAGGTTGAATCTCAGACAGAGCAAGAAAGTTTTCCGGTTCATCCACACATATCGTCGCCCCCTCTTCCGGAAGGCAGTGCAGCAGTGTGTAAAGAGCGATCAGCATACGTTGACCATCCGACAACTCATCAAGTTTGTATTCCCGACCTCCCTTGAAACGAGCCAATAGAATCTTGCTTTCACCGGCTTCTTTCAATCGAAGATAATCAAAGTCGGATATGACCTTTCGGAGTGCGTTGTTTAACTCCATCACTTGTCCTTGGCGTTCCTGAGACAAAAATCGGTACCAGGATGCAAAGTTAGTCAGGTCTGCATTGGGGCGGCGTTCCTCCTTCCGACTTTCAGCTCCCATGCACGCGGGGTTTGGACGAACGACAAGAATATTGGCACAACGATTCCGGAACCATACCAATTTTGTATTTTCGCTTTGCTCATGGAGAGTGGCCACTCCCGATCTTGACCAGTCAAACAGGTATTCCCCACCAGAAGAGTGATCATCACGATAAAAATGAGCCTTACCGGAATCGGCGGAAAATTTATACAAAGGTTTGCCGTTGAACAATAATTTCTCGCCGCCAACTCTAACCTGATCCTTTTCAGGGCGGTGCTCAATTTCCAGCTCATACTGGTAGGTTCCTCCATTGCCGTCTATATCCAACTCGAAGCGCTGTTTTTGCACGCCATTTATTGCTTTTCCCCAGCGTGTCAGATCATCAGCCTTGAATATATCCGACACCGTGCTGTTTCCAGAAATCAGCGTAGAGAGAAGATTCAGCAGGTCAAACAGGGTCGATTTGCCTGCTCCATTTGGTCCGATGAATAATACGATGCTGCTCAACGATACCTCGAAATTGATAAGGCAACGAAAATTGTGGGCGTAGATACGCTTAATCATAATTAGTCTCTTTGAATTTCTTTATCCAATGACTTCGAGTCTTTGTTTGCGTTTGGTCATAGGGGTTAGCGTGGAACGATGCCGTTTTTCTCTCTGCTGGCAGCAAAGATGGTCAATACCAGTTCTCGCTCGCCGACGATACGGTACTCTGGCATTTGGGTGCTGAGCGCCTGGCTCTCTTTGAGGATTCTGGGGACGCCCTCACCCCGCCGTTCGATGGGACGTTGTCGGCCTGATACCGGATCGGCCTGATAGTAGCGGCTGAGCAGGTTGACGATGGTCTCGTTGCGGGTGACGGTGTTTTCACTCAGTCCGTCGATGGTCAGGTTGTTGGCCAACAGGCCCGGCGAGGCGATCTCCAGCCGGTCAGCGAACATATGCAGCCGAATACGGCTGCCGGCCATGGAGTAATCGCGATGGGCCACGGCGTTGACGATGGCCTCGTAGACCGCACCCAGATGGTATTGGGGGATGTCGATACGACCTATTGTCTTTACCGCCTCGATGCGCATGTTCTTGCGCACGAACTCAAAAGAGCCCTGGATCTGGCTGTCGAGGGGGCCGGTGAAGTCCTGATAATCGAGCTGTTCCTGTGCCGTGCGTTCCGTGCCCCGGTAGGCGACACACTGTACAAAGGCGGGGGGAAGGTACTGAGTCACCTCCGTTGTCAGCAACAGGGCGCCGCTCACGGAGAGGCAATCTTGGCCATTGTCACCTTTGGCCAACAGGTGCAGCTTACGCAACTGCTCCTGCTCAGGGATATCGGGTTTGAGAAAGCGGGCCTTCAGGCTCGGATCGATATCAGCAATCGAGGTTGTTGGAATGGCCTCTTCATCAAAGCGAATCAGACGCGATTGGCTGCGCTGTTGGAACAGACGCGCCAATACCTCCGGTTTGATCAGCTGTTTGGTGGAGCCGACGCGATGGTAAAAGCGGCCAGCGCTGCTGTGAACCATAATGCTGCGTGGGATCTCCACGTAGAGTACCGTTTTGAGCCGCCCCTCCCGGTCGGGTAGCTCCAGCAGGCGAGTATGAATAGTAACAGCCGGTTCTATCTTCTGCTGACTGATAGTAACCAACCACTCTTCCACCTTACCTGCCTTTTCAGGGGGGATACCCTCGACGTTGCGGCTCTTGTCATCGATGCCGATGATCATGCGCCCTCCCCGGGAGTTGGCGAAGGCGGCCATTTCATGGGCCATTTTGTCCCGATGAGGATCGACCACCACGTCGCCTTTTAGGCGTACAACCTTGAACTCGATGGTCGAATCCTCGCCGATGCGTACATGGTAGAGCAGGTCACTAACTAATTTGTCTCGTTCCATGGATAACTCGAATTATTTGCCCAATGCCCAGCGAATAGTGAACAGGGTTTCCGTTGTGGTTTCCAGTTTCAATTTGGCCTCGATTTCGTCCAGCAACCGGTCCTCCTGTTGCTCGATCTCCTTTTTTGATTCGTGATATTCCGTCATGGCGCGGTCGCGCTCACGCTCTTTTTGCTTAATGCGTCGTTTGGCCTGAACTTTCTCCTGTAACGAGGAGAGCTGGCGGCTGGCGCGTTTGAGTTCCCTGATCTCCCGGTCCAGCTCATCGATGGTCAGCTGTAACGCCTGACGACGGTCATCGGCCCAGCGTTCGAGCTTGGCGTTCTCCCGCTCGAAGTATTGTTCCAGTTTTTCACTGGTCTCCGCTGCTTGTTTATCACGCAGGGTCTCCATTACCTCGATCAGGGTGGTGGTGTTCGGTTCGTTGATGGGCGTTGAGGTTGCGGGGATGCGCAATAGTTTTTCGGCTTCGTCGGCAGGCAGTACAACGCCATCATCGGTTATTGCCGCAACCAGGAGATGTTCTTCTGCGATTCCGGCGTAACGGAAGGTGAGTTTCTCTATCCGCATCACGCCCGACTGCCCCAGCCGGACTTGCAGCGCCGAGTGTTGTCCCTCTCCTTGGTGATAGTGGAATTGCAGTTGAGCCGAGGGCAGTGTGCCGTTATTCGGCTTGCGTCCTTTGGCCTTGTGCACCAGTTCCCAGGCGAGCCGATGCTCCTTGGATTGCAGGCGGAAGAACTCGGAGTTATTCCGTTGCGCCTGCTCCCAGCTCAGGTCATATCGGCGGCCTTGATGGGTGAAATGGTTGCGATCAACGCTGATCTCCGGAAACTCCGCTTGCGCCAGGTCGAGCAGAACCTGCTCATAGCGATCAAGAAAATCTCGTGAGCTGTCCCGTCGGGATTTCAATTGGGCCACCACATCACGGTCAAAGTGATTCAACAGTGTTTGCCTGGCTCGCTCCTCCTTTACCATCAGGAGTGGCTCCAATTCCTGCTGCAACCGATCGAATTCGTGTTGAATCTGTTCCTCATCCCGGCAATTTTGGTAGATCTGGTAGATGCGCCGCTCGATATCAATATTGCCTTCGATGGCGCCCAGTATCTCATCCGATGCGCCAAAGACACCTTCGAACAGTTTGAATTTGTCGTTCAACAGTTGGAAAACACGTTCATCCGCTGGGTTCTTGCGGTTGACGAAGTTGACCACCACCACATCGTGTTTCTGGCCGTAACGATGCACGCGGCCGATTCGCTGCTCTACCTTTTGCGGATTCCAGGGCAGGTCGTAGTTGATCAGCAAAGAGCAGAATTGCAGGTTGATGCCTTCACCTCCGGCTTCGGTGGAGACCAGAATGTCCGCTTGCTTGCTGGCAAAACGATCCACCAAGGCAGCCTTCATGTCGGCGGTCTTGGCGCCGGAGATGCGGGCGGTTCCTGCATGCGTCGCCAGCCAGGCCTTATAGATTGCCTTGGAGTCCGGGTCGGTGTTGCTGCCGTTCAACAGCACCACCCGTCCGGCGAATCCGTTACTTTCCAACTGCTCTTTGATGAACTGCTGGGTACGCCGGGATTCGGTAAAGATCACCGCTTTGCGGGCGCCGCCCAGGCTTTCGGTCATCGCAAAGGCGCGATCCAGCACTGTCAGCAGGGCATCACTCTTGGCATTACTGGTGATCTCCTGCGCCAGTTGTCGAAAGCCCTTCAGCTCTTCGATCTCATCCGTCAGTGCCTGTTCGGTCGAGACCCCGGAGGGATCATCGAAGCGGTCACGCCAATCATCGGCCTCCTCCAGATCTGCCAGGGACTCCTCACCAAGCAGCTGTTGCGTCTCCAGCCGTTGGATCATGCGATACAACGTTCCCGCGATCGCATAAGACGATGAAGCGAGGATCTTGCGCATGCCGATGGTGACCAGGTGCCTGGCCTTGGGCTGGACGGCATGCAGATGTTCACGTTGCAGGTATTCTGAGATTCTGGTGTAGAGTTCCCATTCGTCTTCGTTGGGGATGAAGTCCTGAGTCAGGGAGTAGCGGTTGGTGAAATTGATGCCGCCCTCTTGCTGTACCTGGCGACGCAAGGTGCGATGGCAGAGTGGTTTGATGCGCTGTTTTAGATCATTCAGCGCCGCCTTATTCTCTTGCCGATTGACATAGAGGGTCTTGAAGGATTTGTCGTCGCCGAAGAAATGCTCGTCCATCACCTTTGAGAGACCGTAAAGCTCCATCAGATTGTTTTGCATGGGGGTGGCGGAGAGCAGCACCTTCGACTCCGCATGCAGAGTTGCCTGCTGGATGTTGCGGGCGATCTTATTGCCATCCTTGCGATAGAGATTGCGCAGTTTGTGCGCCTCATCAAAGACCACCAAATGCCAGTCCACGAAGGATACCTGATCTTTTTGGCGTGAGAGATATTCGTAAGAGCAGATAACAATTCTGTCTTGCTGAGCAAACGGGTTGTCGATGCCATCTTTGCGCAGATCCCGCGCGATCTTGCCATCGAGGATGAGGGAGGGCAGCTCGAATTTGTCAGCCAGCTCCTGATTCCACTGTTTACGCAGGGAGGCGGGGACGACCAGCAGGATGGTGCGTTTTTTCTCAGCCCATCGTTGCGCCATGACCAATCCGGCCTCAATGGTCTTACCCAGACCGACCTCATCGGCCAGCAGCACCCCTTTGGCGAGTGGTGACTTCAACGCAAAACAGGCCGCTTCAACCTGATGCGGGTTCATGTCCAACCGTGCGGAGGCCATGGTGCGGGTTACCTGTTTATCGGAACGCCCCGCCAGGGTCAGCCAATGAGCGAAGTAGAGGCTCTGATGTTCGCTGAACACGGCTATGCTTTCCTGCCCGATTGCCCGTCATTGATCCATCGGTCTATCGAACGCTTGCCGAAGCGCCACTGCTTACCGATCTTCTGCCCGGGTAACCTGCCTTCCTGGACGAGCTTGTAGAGTGTGGATTTGGGGATCTTGAGGTAACTGGAGAGTTCCTCGATGGTCATGATCTCACCGCCATCGCTGTTGGGCATCGAGCTAATCTTCAAATGTGAGTTACTAGTACTCCAACAAGATTATATTGATGGAGTACTAATGGTAATTACGTATTATTAGCAGTATTTAACAATAAAATCTGCAATCAGTACAGAATTCGAACACCTACTACGCAACAAGACGGGGTGAAATGAGCTTCTGGCGCTGTTTCTGGAATTTACCGCCGGTGAGATTCAGGAACAGGTTAAAACCAGCCACTTCGTAGGTTACGACTGCATGGCAGGGATTGTTTCGAAAACTGCTCCTGCATTGTCCTCGGCTGCATGCTCCAGGAGCAGTCGCCAAGGTGCACATCACGAATATGATTAATTAATCATTTCCGCCAAATGGTGGGTGCACCGTAACCCAACGATTTTTGCAAGCATAGGGTTTAAATCTGGGCATTCTCTCCACCGATATCAGCGGCCAGCACCAATACCTCAGATATCGTTGCCCTCCTCCACTTCGCCAATGGGACGCCAGTGATGGCCGTTGCGGGCCAGCAAGGCATCCGCCTCCTGCGGGCCGTCACTGCCCGCCGCATATTCAACCACGGACGGAAGACCCTGTTCCGCCCAAGCCTCCTCGATGGGGGTGATCAGGCGCCATTGCGCCTCCACCCCGTCGCGGCGGGTGAACAAGGTGGCGTCACCACGCATGGCATCCAGCAGCAGCACAGCATAGGCCGAGGGCGGTTTACCGCCAAAGGCGGAATGGTAGCCAAACTCCATCGCTACCGGCACCGCCTTCTTCTCTGTGCCCGGTTGTTTTGCTCCAAAGGCCAGGCTGATGCCTTCGTCCGGTTGAATACGCAGGGTAATCACGTTCGGCCGCAGAGCGGCATCCTGTGGAAACATGGCCAGAGGTGGATGCCGGAAATGGACAGCGATCTCAGTCACCTGCCGCGCCAGCCGTTTACCGGTACGCAGATAGAAGGGCACACCGGCCCAACGCCAGTTGTCGATATTGAACTGCAGG
>CBDVCD010000158.1:0-7806 GCA_965372385.1 uncultured Gammaproteobacteria bacterium
GCAGGAGTGCATTACCACCCAGACCACAGGCCAGATCCAGGGCCTTTCCATGACTCGGTAGAAGGTGCTGGTTCTGTAACAGCACCTCTGCCGCTCTCGGTTGATTCAAGGGATCAGCATGGCGCTGGTCCCACTTCAGCCGCAGGCTATCAAGGTCGGACATGGAGTGGATCAGAGACCATCCAGCCCCCGCGCAAGATCCGCCTGGATATCCTCGATGGACTCAAGACCCACAGCCACCCGCAGCAGACCATTACCGATACCCGACTCGGCTCGCTGCTCGGGTGTCAAGCGCCCATGGGTGGTGGTGGCCGGGTGGGTGATGGTGGTCTTGGTATCCCCCAGATTGGCGGTTATCGAGAGCATCCGAGTGGCATCAATGACAGACCAGGCAGCAGGCTGACCTCCTTTCACGTCGAAGGAGAGAATACCGCCAGCGGCCTTCTGTTGGCTGGCGACCAGGGCGTGCTGGGGATGGGCCGCCAGGCCCGGATAGTAGACCCGTTCGATCTTGGGATGCTGTGCCAGCCATTCGGCCAGCTGTTGCGCATTGCGGGAGTGGGCATGCATGCGCAGTTCCAGGGTCTCGAGTCCCTTCAGAAAGACCCATGCGTTGAATGGGCTCATGGTCGGTCCGGCGGTTCGCAACACCCCGAAGACCTCTTCTCCCACCTGCTGGGCATTGCCCACCACCGCCCCACCGATACAACGGCCCTGGCCATCCAGATACTTGGTGGCCGAATGGACCACGATATCCGCACCCAGCGCCAAGGGGCGCTGCAGCGCCGGGGTACAAAAGCAGTTATCCACCACCAGCAGACAGCTGTTGTCATGGGCCAGGTCTGCCAGCAACCGGATATCGGTCATCTCGGTAAGCGGATTGGATGGGGTCTCCAGAAACAACATCCTGGTCTCCGGTCGGATGGCTTGTTCCCAAGCCCCAATATCACTCAAATCGACAAAACTGGTCTCAATGCCAAACCGGCTCAGGTATTTCGTGAACAGCAGCGTGGTGGTGCCGAACACGCTACGGGATGAGACGATGTGGTCACCACCCTGCAGCAGCCCCATGCAGGTCGCGAGAATAGCGGCCATACCGGAGGCCGTGGCCACACAGCTCTCGCCGCCCTCCAGGGCCGCCAGTCGCTGCTCAAAGTTCCGCACGGTGGGATTGGTAAATCGGGCATAGATGTTACCCGGCTCATCACCACTGAAACGAGCAGCCGCCTCCGCGGCACTGCTAAAGACGAAGCTCGAGGTGGGAAATATCGGCTCACCATGTTCTCCCTCGGGGGTACGGTGATGCCCGATGCGAATCGCCTGAGTGGCGAAATTCCAATGTTCTGGGTTCTGCTCTGACATTGTCAATTCCTATGGAGATCTGACCAATAAGGGAGCTGCCATTTTTTTGGAAATCTCCAAAAACAAAAAAACCGCCCAACGTGGCGGCTAAAGCAGTTACCCTCGCTTTAGCGGTATTTATCGAGCGCCCGCAATTTGAGAAAAATCGGCGCAGAGTGAAGATTAGGCTGGAGACTCCAGGCTGTCAATACGATCATGCAAGTACTCCGTCAAGATTGTATTGAACATAAATATCCTGATAATGACGCTCTTCATCAGATGGGGCCTGTGATATGCTATCGCTCCTGAAATTTATGCACACGACAGGTTCAGTATGGCGAAAGAAGACTTTATCGAGATGGAGGGTACGGTTATTGAAACCCTGCCTAACACCATGTTCCGGGTGGAACTGGAGAACGGGCACGTGGTTACCGCCCATATATCAGGCAAGATGCGCAAACACTATATCCGCATTCTCACCGGTGACACGGTTACCGTCCAGTTGACCCCCTACGACTTGAGCAAAGGCCGCATCACCTACCGCGCCCGCTGATACTGGCCTGCCCAATGGCTTAGTGGGTCAACCCGCTGTCCGTGACCGGCTCCGCCAGAAAATCGAACTCGAGCTTGCCGTCCTTTAGGTCGACCTTGACGGTTCCACCGCCGGCGAGTTGGCCGAACAACAGCTCCTCCGCCAGTGGTTTTTTGATCTCATTCTGAATCAGCCGTGCCATGGGCCTTGCGCCCATCTTCGGATCATAGCCCTTTTCAGCCAGCCAGACCCTGGCCTCCTCCTCTATCACCAGATGGACGCCCTTCTCCTGCAGCTGTCCCTCAAGCTCAAAGATGAATTTGTCAACCACCTTGGCGATATGTTCCTGGGAGAGTCCGGAAAACTGGATGATCATATCGAGCCGGTTTCTGAACTCGGGGGTGAACATCCGCTTGATCACCTCCATGCCATCACTGGTATGGTCCTGGGAGGTGAAGCCAATGGAGGAGCGGCTCATCTCCTGGGCACCGGCATTGGTGGTCATGACGATCACCACATTGCGGAAATCCGCCTTACGTCCGTTGTTGTCCGTCAGGGTGCCGTGATCCATCACCTGTAACAGCAGATTGAAGACATCAGGATGGGCCTTTTCAATCTCATCGAGCAGCAGCACGGCATGCGGGTGCTTGTTGATCTCCTCGGTAAGCAGCCCCCCCTGATCGAAACCGACATAGCCGGGGGGTGCGCCGATCAGGCGGGAAACCGTATGTCGTTCCATGTACTCAGACATATCGAAGCGGATCAGCTCCATGCCCATGATACGGGCAAGCTGGCGGGAGATCTCGGTCTTACCCACACCGGTGGGTCCGGCAAACAGGAAGGAGCCCACCGGCCGACCCTCGTTGACCAGTCCGGATCTATTCATACGGATGGCGGCGGCAAGCGCCTCGATGGCCGGGTCCTGACCGAATACCACCATCTTTAGATCACGGGAGAGATTCCGCAATGACTCGGTGTCAGAGCTGGAGACCTTTTTCGGTGGAATGCGGGCAATTTTGGCCACAATGTTCTCGACATCCTCAACGTCGATGATCTTCTGGCGCTTGTCTTCCGGTTGAAGCCGGACATTGGCGCCCGCTTCATCGATCACATCGATGGCCTTATCCGGCAGGTGGCGGTCATTGATGTACTTATCCGAGAGTTCCGCCGCACTCTTCAGGGCATCAGTGGTATATTCGACCTCGTGGTGATCCTCGAAACGGGATTTCAAGCCCTTCAGGATCTCGACCGTCTCTTCTACTGTTGGCTCCTCTATATCGATCTTCTGAAAGCGGCGGGCCAGTGCGCGATCCTTTTCAAAGATACCTCGGAACTCCTGGTAGGTGGTCGAACCGATACAGCGCAATTCGCCTGAAGCCAGCACCGGCTTAATCAGATTGGATGCATCCATCACGCCACCGGAAGCGGCCCCCGCACCGATAATGGCATGGATCTCATCGATAAACAGCACCGCATCCCGCTCTTTTTTCAGCTGCGCCAGGATGGCCTTCAGACGTTTCTCGAAATCACCCCGATACTTGGTGCCCGCCACCAGGCTCCCCAGGTCAAGGGCATAGATCGTGGCGCCTGATAAGACATCGGGTACCTCTTGGTCGACGATCATTTTGGCGAGACCTTCGGCAATCGCGGTCTTACCTACGCCCGCCTCCCCGACCAATAGAGGATTGTTCTTACGCCGCCGGCAGAGGATCTGAATGGTTCTCTCGACCTCATTTCGCCTGCCAATAAGGGGGTCTATCTTTCCCAGTCTGGCCTGCTCATTGAGGTTACTGGCATAACTCTCGAGCGGAGAGGATGGGGTATCGGGTTTCTTCACATCGCCGAATTCAATGGCATCCTCACTATCCCGTCCCTCATCATCGCGCTTGGAAACACCGTGTGAGATATAGTTCACTACATCCAGTCTTGAGACATCCTGCTGATTGAGGAAAAACACGGATTGAGAATCCTGTTCATTGAAGATTGCCACCAAGACATTTGCCCCGGTTACCTCATTCTTGCCGGATGACTGCACATGAAACACCGCCCGCTGCAGAACACGCTGGAACCCTAATGTGGGTTGGATTTCACGCTCATCACCGTCTAATACAAGAGGAGTAGATTCATCAATAAACTCAGCAAGTTGACGGCGTAATTTATCGATATCCGCGCCACAAGTGCGCAATACCTCCGCAGCTGCCGGGTTGTCCAAAAGCCCAAGTAGAAGATGATCGACGGTCATAAACTCGTGCTGCTTGGCCTTCGCGCGTTTGAAGGCCTGGTTCAGGGTAAATTCAAGTTCTTTGCTTAACATCTGTTCAGACTCCGAAAACCCTGCTCAGGCCTTTTCCATCGTGCATAGCAGAGGATGTTGGTTGTTGCGGGAATAATCATTCACCAGGTTAACCTTGGTCTCTGCAATATCCCGCGTGAATACTCCACAGACTCCCATACCACGGGTATGAACATGGAGCATGATCCTGGTTGCCTTTTCACGGTCCATCCTGAAAAAGGTTTCCAATATCTGGACAACAAACTCCATTGGCGTGTAATCATCATTCAGGATGATGACCTTGTACATGGGAGGCTTTTTGACCTCTGGTGGACTCTCCTGCAAGGCGAGTCCATCATCTCTGAGTGTTTTTTCCTGATCGCTCATGGTTTCAATTCTAGCAGGCCTGCTATTTCCGCAAATAGCCCTATAGGCACATAAGTTTACCGTGATTTTCCTTATTATTGGGGAAATTCCTAATTGACTGAATTATAACCCAGCAGGATCATTGGTTTATAGTTGACCTGATATTCATGGTCACTATACTTTGGGTGAGTGATAATAAATTCCTCAGTTAATAGAGGGAGTTATGACTACGTTTCGGGCAGTAAATGACGGCCCACTTTATTTTTACCATTGATATGTTCTTGGTAAGTGGGGGAAAGGTTTTTCGATGCCTCTCCGCAATAACAAATACACACTACACCATTTTTCCAGGACATTGATTGCGAGGAGTATCAGCTATGACGACTGGAGTCGTAAAATGGTTCAACAATGCAAAGGGTTACGGATTTGTTACACCTGAAGATGGTGAACAAGATGTTTTCGTCCATTTCTCATCCATTGAGATGGACGGATATAAGACCCTGAAGGAGGGTCAACGCGTCCAATTTGACATCAATCAGGGCCCCAAAGGTCTGCATGCAACCAATATCCAACACATTGTTAATGAATAACTTAACATTCTAATCCAAAAGATTAGGGGCTTTAGGGCCGCGGAAAAAATGATTTGTCCGAAGATCACGTTCATATTTGGGTGAGATTTGGGCGATTTGATTGAGCAAATCCGCAAGACTAGCTGGACTAATTTGAGGAATTTGCGATTGAAAATCGTCCAAAGGTTGCCCGAAGAGGGGCGTGAGATAGGACAAATCTTTTTTTCCGTGGCCCTTACCAAGCCGATGGTCTACCAGCCATCGGCTTTTGCTTTATGCGCGCCTGGTTTCTTCGCTCTGAAATCCCCCTGACCCGAAATCACCTATGCATGCATAAGTATACCCTTCTATAACAGAGCGGTTATGCATACAATGATATATCCCTGCCTACCGATGCAGTTCAAGGCGGACTCAACCATGTCTGACGTAGACTCAACCATGTCTGACGTAAAATTATCCGAATCACCTGATCACCCTTCCGAAATCCGCAATGAGCTTTTCGATATACTTTACAAGTACGCTCCCACCACCCTCCTCAGCAGCCAACTCGTCGCACTCATTGTTGGCCTAGCCCTATATAATTCGATTGACCCAAAAAGTTTATTAATCTGGCTCGGCACAGTGACCCTGTTCAATCTGCTTCGTCTGGCTATGCGATACGTCAGGCCACATTCATTCGGCGACAGGAGATCTTCCACTAGCTGGATAACCCCCTATGTATCGATGACATTTTTCGCCGGTTTGAGTTGGGGCATGCTCATAATCTTTTATGATTCATCACTACCACTCCATGCACAAATACTGATTTTGCTTGTTATGGTCGCTATGCCGATAGCTTCCATGCCAAACAATGCCGTTTTTCTGCCGGTTTTTTATGCCTTTACCATCCCTATCCTCATCGCATTTCAGGCCTGGGCTCTGCTGATGGTTGAGCAAATCAATTTTGAATTCAGCGCACTGGGAATAGCCTTTGCCATTGTCCTGCTGATCACGGCGCATGCCTACCATAAAAACCTGAAACAGAACCTGGAGGAGCAGGCACTGAACAAACGACTGGTCGAAGAACTCTCGCAGTCCAATCGGCAACTTGAAGAGTATGCCTATATCGATCCTTTAACGGGCCTGACCAATCGACGCTTATTTCATGACCTGGCTGACAATGCCCTGGAAAGATGCAAACGCAACAACAGCAATCTGGCACTCATCCTCATTGATCTCGACAACTTCAAGGAGATCAACGACACACACGGTCACTCTGCTGGGGATAGGGTACTTGTCGCCATCGCGGAGTATTTGAAATCCACCTTCAGACAAACGGATGCAATCACTCATGCCCATGTGGATACCGCGCGGTTTGGTGGTGACGAATTCATTGTTTTACTGGAAAATATCCATTCAAGTGAGGATGTGGCAAAAGCAGCTCGTCGTTTTACGCATGAAGTTCGTCAACCCGTGGCAATCGAGAACACAGAAATCACAACCTCCTGCAGTATGGGAATCGCCCTCTATCCTGCCCATGGTGAAACGATTACGGCCCTGATTCGCAATGCCGATATCGCACTCTACCGGGTCAAGGATGCTGGTCGAAATGACTATCAGTTCTTTGCGGCTGAGAGTTGATGTACCGCGGCTCAGGGAGATATTTCCAAGAACCCGCCTGGCTTCCATTGGGGTTTCCCTCCCTGAATGATTAGCCAGGACATCTCAACCCAGAAATTTCCATGTTGCTCCTGTTCAACAAACCCTATGGGGTTCTGACTCAGTTCACCGCTAGCGATGGGCGTTCAACCCTGGCGGACTATATTCCGCTTAAAAATGTCTATGCTGCCGGCAGGCTTGACCGGGACAGTGAAGGATTGTTGCTGCTGACCGATGACGGCAAACTGCAACATCGTCTCACCGATCCGAAGGCCAAGACCTGGAAAAGCTACTGGGTACAGGTGGAGGGAGTACCGAGTGATAAAGCCATCGAGCAGTTAAAACAGGGAGTTGAACTCAAAGAGGGTCGCAGCCTGCCCGCCAGGGTAAAACCTATCGACGAGCCCACAATTTGGCCCCGTAATCCCCCCATCAGATATCGCGCCAGCATCCCGACCCGTTGGCTGGAACTGCAGATAAGGGAGGGCCGCAATCGCCAGATACGACGCATGACCGCGGCTGTCGGTTACCCAACCCTGCGCCTGATCCGCACCAGCATTGGCCAGTGGCGGTTAGGCAGGCTACAGCCAGGTGAATGGCGTAGAACAGAGAGACAATAGATGAACCAGGGTCATATCGTCGTCGGCATGTCAGGAGGGGTCGATTCAGCCGTTGCCGCCCTCCTGTTGCTGGAACAGGGCTACCGGGTGGAAGGCCTCTTCATGAAAAACTGGGAGGAGGATGACAGGGCTGACTACTGTTCCGCGGCTGAGGATCTGGCGGATGCCCAGGCAGTGGCCAACCAACTGAAGATACCCCTGCACAGCGTCAACTTTTCCACGGAGTATTGGGACCGGGTCTTTGCCTACTTTTTGGACGAATACCGTGCCGGACGCACACCCAATCCCGATGTGCTCTGCAACCGGGAGATAAAATTCAGGGCCTTCCTCGACTATGCCCTGGACCAGTTGGGGGCAGACCGTATTGCCACCGGACACTATGCAAACCTACAGGAACAGGCGGGGGAGTATTTTCTCCGGCGTGCCGTGGATGAGGCTAAGGATCAGACCTACTTTCTCTACATGCTG
>CBDVCD010000159.1:0-7778 GCA_965372385.1 uncultured Gammaproteobacteria bacterium
TCATTAGCTTGCATAATAGCAACTTAATATCAGAATGGAGCGGTCAACTGCGGTTTCTAGGTTCAATGTCGCTGAGCAGACCGTGACGATATCCGGTGCCCGTTCAAGAATACTTCTAACCCCGGTCCTGACCAGTTCATGATCATCAACTAAAAGTACTCTGATCATAAAGTTCGCCCTTCAGGGGTTAACAACTTTCCTGTCTATAATAATTGCTGACAGCTACGCTGCCTGCCGAAGCCAGCGTGCAGAAGATTCTACCCGCTATGACCTGATTTGAGAACCATGCCATGGGACACTCATAACATACCCCTGTCTTCACACTCAAAATGCCGTCGCAGGAGCTGCCCATGGCTGCGACCAAAGGCGGCAAGCCTTTTCGGCATCTTCAGACAAAGCGCCTAGCGTCGCTAATCGCAGCCATGGGCAGCTCCTACAGAGGCTGAATAGTGACTGATAACCGATGGTTTTTTTATGTTGTTAATTCCAACTGAGCGGGCTCAACCTGGGGCGCAACACCCAGCTTGAAACCATGACCCTGCAGCACACAATAGGCCAGCCACTTGGAAAGAAAGAGATTTATCCTCCAGCGCTGCTCCAGGGTTGGATTGGCTCCCCAGCGTCTGAGCGGCAGGCTGGATTGGCAGAGATCCAGCACATCCACCTGTCGTGAGTCGTGGTAGACCCTGAGTTGCGCATCCGGATCGGCTGAGTGCCCCGTCTCATGGGGAAAGTAATAGGTCAGATGAATCAGGGACGTGTAGGGCGTCTGCTCGTGGATCTCCAGATGAAGATCCATCCCCTGATCCAGCGAGGAGCAGAGTCTTCCCTGTAGCCGCCGAAGATCCGGCGCCAACCGCATCAGATGCCGGTAGTTCTCTTCGCTCAGATCCAACATGGACCCCATCGTGGGGCGCCCGGAAAGCAGGCTTTTCAGACTCCAGGGATAGTAAGGCGCTCTCATCTATGCGGTCACCAGCAGGTTACGATTGTTATGGATCTGTTCTCCTTACTAAGGATAACGGCAATCATGGGTATAAATCCCATAATAAAACCCCGGCAGGAACAATCCTTGCCATGCACGGCGCGCGATGACGCGTAATAGCCAGTCTATTGCAAGGGTAAGGTTCGCAGAACCGAACGGGGGCATACGGATGTGCACCCAGGACCGGACGGCGGAGCAGGACAGCGCAACCGTACGGCGCAACGCCGCCACGGAGCGAAGAGGGCGTGCAATTTCCGGGGAAACCTATTCGTGATGGGTATTAAGCTGCATCAGGCGTTCTCACCGCCCTTCTTTTCCGCTTCGATCTGAGCACGAACCTCATCCATATCCAGCTCACCCGCCTTGCCCAGCAGATCGCGGAAAGCGGAATCTGGCAGGGCCCCTGGCTGGGAGAAGATAATGATGTTGTCGCGGAAGATCATCAAGGTCGGGATGGAACGGACCTGGAAGTGCATGGCCAGCTCCTGCTCCTCTTCGGTATTGACCTTGCCGAAGATGATGTCAGGATGATCCTCGGATACCTTCTCATAGGTCGGTGCAAATGAGCGGCATGGACCACACCAGGTCGCCCAGAAGTCAATGATGACGAAGGCGTTGTTGGTAATGGTATCTTCGAAATTGTCTTTTGTCAGATCTACGACAGCCACTTTGTAGCCCCTTGTGATGAAAAAAATTCCTTTAATCATATCAGAACTTTCTAATAATATCATCTTCTGATCGACCAAAAAAGGCCGGGATGTCCCGGCCTTCCTGGGGTTCAGAATAGACGGTTTCAGCCCAGTCCGGAAAAGATCTGTTCCCGTATGTCGTTCACACTGCCAACACCGTTGACCTTGATGTATTTGCAGGCACCCGCATCGGCGTCCTTAGTGTAGAAGGCGACCAGCGGCTCAGTCTGGTCATGGTAGACCTTGAGGCGTGCCTTCACGGTCTCTTCCTGGTCGTCGGCACGCTGAACCAACTCCTCACCGGTCTCGTCGTCCTTGCCTTCCACCTTGGGTGGATTGAACACCAGATGGTAGGTACGACCGGAAGCCAGGTGCACGCGGCGACCCGACATGCGCTTGATGATCTCTTCATCGGGCACATCGATCTCTACCACCGCATCGACCGGCACACCCGCCTCTTTCAGCGCATCCGCCTGGGGAATGGTGCGGGGAAAACCATCGAACAGGTAACCATTCTTGCAATCATCATCGGTGATACGCTCTTTTACCATCCCCATGATGATGTCGTCGGAGACCAGGCCACCCTCGTCCATGATCTTCTTGGCCGCCACACCCAGCTCGGAACCGGCCTTTACATGGGCACGCAGCATATCTCCGGTGGATATCTGGGGAATAGCGTACTTCTCTTTGATGTAGTTCGCCTGGGTACCTTTACCGGCACCTGGGCCGCCCAACAGAATCACGCGCATAATGGATCTCCATTTGGTATGTGTTTGGTGCGGCAAAGTTTGCCACAGCCTTGGGTAATCAGCCATTCGAGGCTATGAATGGCAGGATATATAGGTCTTATGAAAGGCAAGCTATCAGCTATCAGTCGTCTGCTGATAGCTGACGGTTTTAAGCCGAAAGGTTGAGCATCAGCGTGTTCAGACGCCGCACGAAGGCCGCCGGATCATCCAGCTGGCCGCCTTCCGCCAGTTGCGCCTGGTCGAACAGCACCTTGGTCAAGTCACCAAAACGCTCTTCATCCCCTTCTGATTCAAGCCTCTCCACCAGGGGATGGGTCATATTGATCTCCATGATCGGCTTGGCCCCTGGCGCATCCTGACCGACTGATTTCAACACCCGGGCCAGGTTGGCGCTCATATCGTAGTCCTCCACCACCAGACAGGCGGGGGAATCAATCAGGCGATGACTAACACGGACCTCTTTCACCCCCTCGCCCAATATGCCCTTGACCTTCTCCAACAGATCCTTGTGCTCTCCCGCCTGTTTCTCTTGGGCCTCTTTCTCTTCCTTGTCTTCCAGCTCACCCAGGTCCAGGGAGCCCTTGGCCACGGACTGCAGCGACTTGCCGTCAAATTCGGTGAGGCTGGAGACTAACCACTCATCCACCCGGTCGGCGAGTAACAGCACCTCTATATCCTTCTTCTTGAAGACCTCCAGATGGGGACTGAAACGGGCCGCCGCGGTGGTTTCCGCGGTGATGTAGTAGATCTTCTCCTGCTTCTCCTGCATGCGTGACAGGTAATCCTCCAGGGAGACAGTCTGCTTGTCATCCTCATTATGGGTGGAAGCAAAGCGCAACAGCCCGGCGATCTTCTCCTTATTGGCAAAGTCCTCCGCAGGACCCTCCTTGATCACCTTGCCGAACTGATCCCAGAAGGTCTGGTATTTTTCCGCCGCGTTTTTCGCCAGCTTTTCCAGTTCGCCGAGGATACGCTTCACGTTGGCCTGGCGGATGGTGTCGATCTTGCGGTTGTGCTGCAGAATCTCGCGGGAAACATTCAGCGGCAGGTCGTCGGAGTCGACCACCCCCTTGACGAAGCGCAGATAGCGCGGCATCAGTTTCTCCGCCTCGTCCATGATGAAGACCCGGCGCACGAAGAGCTTCACCCCATGCTTCTGATCCCGGTCCCAAAGGTCGAACGGGGCCCGTCCAGGGATATAGAGCAGAGATGTGTACTCATTGGTACCCTCGACCCGGTTATGCACATAGGCCATGGGGTCTTCGAAATCATGGGAGACGTGTTTGTAGAACTCGTTGTACTCCTCGTCGGTGATATCGGACTTGGAGCGCAACCACAGTGCGGTACCCTTGTTGACCCGTTCGAACTCCGGCTCCGCCGGTTTCTCCTCATCCTCGTTGTAGAACTCCTTCTCCATCTCCACCGGCATGGTGATATGGTCGGAAAACTTGGAGATGATGCTGCGCAGACGATAGCCTTCCAAAAACTCTTTCTCGTCCTCCCGCAGGTGCAGAATGACATCGGTACCGCGGCCTGGCTTGTCCACATTCTCGATGGAGTAGGCGCCCTTGCCATCCGATTCCCAGCGCACCCCATGCTCCTCGCCCAGACCGGCACGTCGGGTCAACAGCGTCACCTTGTCGGCCACAATGTAGGAAGAATAGAAGCCGACACCGAACTGGCCGATCAACTCGCTGTCCTTGGCCTGATCCCCCGACATGGATTCGAAAAACTTACGGGTGCCCGAACTGGCGATGGTGCCGATGGTCTCACTCACTTCCTGACGGTTCATGCCGATGCCATTGTCGGAGATCGTCAGGGTACCCGCCTCCTTGTCGAGGCTAACCCGGATCTTCAGCTCCGGATTGTCTTCGAACAGCGCCTCATCGGTCAGCGCCTCAAAACGTAGCTTTTCCGCCGCATCCGAGGCATTGGAGATCAGCTCACGCAGAAAGATCTCCTTGTTGCTATAGAGGGAACGGATTACCAGGTTCAATACCTGGCTGACTTCTGCCTGAAACGCCAGGGTTTCCTTTTGGGCTTCCACGGTCATGTTTGAAATCGGCCTCCACCGGTGTCAATAGATTGAAAATGGGCGGATTCTAACAAATCCGAGCTGGAGATTGGGGCTGTGGATGGTTTTTTCAAGCGTTTGTTGATAAATCATTCGGGCGCGACAGCATACCCTGCCCCGGCATCTCCTTGATGTAAACATCCTGCTGTGGGTAGGGGATGCTGATCCCCGCCTCTTTAAGGGCATCCCAGATGGCGAACAATACCTTGGACTTCACCTCCATGCGACTGAACTGCTTTACATCCAGGTAGTAGTGGATCCTGAAATCCACGGATGAGGCGCCAAACTCGTGCAACCAGATACGCGGCGGCGGCTCGAGAGAGACCTCCGGCTGCATGGTGACCGCCTCTTCGATCACCGCCTGGGCTTGGTGTGGGTCATCCTGGTAGTGGATGCCGACAAATAAGACCGTGCGTACTACATTGTTGGAGCGGGTCCAGTTGATGAAGGCGTTGCTGACCAGATCCGCGTTGGGAATGATCACATCCTGGTTGTCCCAGGTGGTCAAGGTGACCGAACGCATGCCGATCTGCGAAACCTCCCCCTCCTTGTCGCCGATGGTGACCCAGTCATTCGATCGAACGGGACGCTCGGCAAGCAGGATGATGCCACTGATGAAATTGTTTGCAATGTTCTGCAGACCGAAACCTATACCCACACCCAGGGCACCGGCGAACACGGTCAGACTGGTGAGATCGATGCCGATGACACTCAATGCCACCAGCAGGCCAATCACCACTACTGCATACTGGGTAAACACAGAGAGGCTGTTGCGTATTCCCAGGTCCCTGATATTGCTGTATAGCCAGCTGAAGGTGATCTCACGCACCCAACGTCCGCTGTAGAACACCAGGACAAGCAGCAACAGGGAGCCCAACAGATCGAGGCTGTTGACCGAGGTTTCGCCGATGCTGAAGAGGGGTTGACTCAGCCATCCCTTGAGGTCGAGGCCGGTGGTCGGATCACCCACGAACAAGCGATAGAGCATATACAGCAGCACCAGAAACAGCAGCAGGCGGGTCAGGAAGTGGATGGGTTCCAGCAGACTCTTCACCCAGAAGGCACTGTGTTGCGAGCGTTGTTTGATGGCGGCTTCGACCGTGCTGGCCAGATCCATGACCAGGCCACGGGCGATCAACCAGCCAGCCAGGATACCGATCACTAATGCCAGATAACCCGCCACATACCAGGCCAGATTGATATAACCCAAGATACCCAGCACCGCGGCACTCATGATGGCCAGAGGGATTGCCCACCCGGCCAGGCCCAGCAGACGCACCCAGTAGACATTCTTGCTGTTCTCCCTGAACATCTCCATCAGCAGGGTACGGATGCGTAATGTTAAGTAGGCAGGCGGCAGCAGCAACACCACGAACATGCGGTCGAACAGATCCCGTAGTGAAGCAGAAAATAAACCCATGTGGGCGATGACCAAAACCAGGCAGGCCAGCGCCACGACAATGGTATAGATGACGATCAGTCGGTGGAGCCCAGGTTGTTTAGCTGGAAAGCCAACGGATGAGTTCAGCACCCAGCGACTGAGATCGATGGTCACCCGCGCCCCCAGCCAGGCTCCCGCCAGTGAGCCAATTACCAGCAGACCTGGGGGCACGATATCCAGCAGCCAGCCGGCGATAATCAGCAAACCTCCGAGCAACAGGCTATAGCGGTTATCTCTGAACAATGCCGTGCCAACCAGTGTGGCCTTATGCGCGAAGTTATACTCCGCATCGGACGGCTTGATCTTCGACAGGCGCCCCAGACCCAGACAGGCAGCGATCCATAACAGTTCCAACAGGAGCAAGAGTGTCCAGGTCCCCACCTCCGCCTGCTGCATGGCGGTCCAGAAGGCAAACAGGGTATTGCGACCGATCTGTACGGCTTTGCCTGGCATTGACACCAACTCTTTGAACAGGGGTTGCCATTCGCTGGCGCTGCCCGGCAACCGATGCCGCTCAGTCAAACCCGCTTTCTTCTGTTCAAGGTAGGCTGCCTCGGTCTCCACGGCACGCTCCCGCACCCTATCGGAAAGCCGGCTGATTTTATCCACCTGGTCGGTTAATTTTTCAAACAGTCGCAAGAAGATTGCCTGGGTCTGGCGATACTCCTGTTGATGTTCGCTATCGATCAGACTGCGTTTATCGATGACCTCCTGACGCAGCTGCAACAGGGTACGTTTACTGTTCAGCAGACTCCCCAGGGAGCTAAGCTGGTTGCTCAGTTTCTCCAACTCAGCGGACCTCCTCTTCAAGGCCCCGAGTTCGAGCTCTAATTCCACTGTACTGGTCGTGATCTTTTCCAAATGAGCCCTGGTCTGCTCCCATTTAAGCCGGTTACCCAGCAGAAAGATCGACTCTTCGGCCTCCAGCAGCTGCATTTCCAGGAGATCGATCCTGGCCAGGTGGGTGTCCGGATTCTCCCTGAGCTGAGTCAGTTGGTTGCGCAGATCGATAACCTTGTTCTGCCAGCTGCTCTGTTCCGCATTCAGTTTTTGCTCCAGCTCCTCCAGGGATTGCTGACGGACCTTTTCCTGTTGACCCTGGAAGGTCTCATGCAACTCCCTGAGCCACTGTTCCGCCAGAGCCAGACGCTCCTTGGCCAGCTTTTTCCGCTTTGAAAGCTGTTTGGTATGTTGCTCTTCCAGCTCCAGCAGCTGTTGTTTCTCCGCCAATACCTCCTTGGTATTAGTCAGCAGCTCTTTCTCATCGGCGGTATCCGAGGCCGCCGTCAGGACCTGGATCTGATCCTTCAACAGCTGGATGGCGGTGGTGAGTTCCTTGCGGGTCTGCGCCGAGGCGGCGATGTCCAGATCGATGGATTCGAGGGCAACCTTACGGGTTTCCACGGCCAGCTGGACCTGTTCCACTTCAACCTGGGTAAGCGTGCGAGTGAGCAGATCAGTGGAACGATTCGGTTCCTGTACCCGCCAGGCAGTCAGCTCCTGTTCCTGCTCGGCCAGATCGGCGGCCTCTTCATCCAACAGATTCTGCCGGCTGGCAACAATGTCACTGACCTGTCCGCGCTGGGTCGTGGACTCGGACCACAGCAGCCCAGGCATCAATAAAGCCAACAGAAACAATGCTATGCCAATCCGCCGGCTTAGGGTCGCGGAAAAAAAGATTTGTCCGAAGATCACGTTCATATTTGGGTGAGATTTGGGCGATTTGATTGAGCAAATCCGCAAGACTAGCTGGACTAATTTGAGGAATTTGCGATTGAAAATCGCCCAAAGATTGCCCGAAGAGGGGCGTGAGATAGGACAAATCTTTTTTTCCGTGGCC
>CBDVCD010000160.1:0-7746 GCA_965372385.1 uncultured Gammaproteobacteria bacterium
GTGGTGCTTGCGCTGACGCCCATCGAGCGTGGACAGGGTATCCTGTTTGAAAGCGCCATTTCTGGCGGCGCCATCCCGCAGACGTTTATCCCATCGGTAGAGGCCGGTGTCAGGGAGGCGTGTGAAAGTGGAGTCATCGGCGGCTACCCCGTCACCGATATCCAGGTGACCTTGCTCGATGGCTCCACCCATCCGGTGGACTCCAGCCCACTGGCTTTCAGGATTGCCGGGAGTATGGCGTTGCGCGCTGGACTGGAACAGGGTGCCCCCGTGCTGCTGGAACCCGTGGTGCTGGCCGAGGTGCTGACCCCGGAGGCGCATCTGGGGGATGTACTCGGTCAACTGACGGCACGGCGATCGGAAATAGAAAATGTCGACGATCGGCCTGGCGAGTTGAAGGCGATTCGCGCGATGATCCCCCTAGCGGAGATGTTCGGTTACACCACCGAACTGCGTTCCGCGACCCACGGCCGCGGATCTTTCACCATGGAGTTCGACCATTTCGCACCGGTGTCTGAGAAACCATGAATGCCAAGGACATTGCCAGGATCAATGTGGGCGGTTCTGATCTCTGGCATTATGCTTCCGTCGAGATTTGTAGGAGCGTCCCCTGGGCGCGAGTAATTTTCGCGGGCATGGCCCGCTCCTACCCGCCGATTATTTGGACGAATATGCTGGCTGATCAGGCATGCTGTCTTCCCATGAACCAACCGGATGGGACCTGAACGATGTGCGGTATTTGTGGTGAATTACGTTTCGACAATCAACCTGCCGATCTAAGTGCGGTACAGCGTATGAACGCCAAGCTGGAGCGTCGCGGTCCAGATCACGGCGGCAGCTTCAGTGACGGTCCGCTGGGTTTCGGCCATCGACGGCTCTCGATCATCGACCTGTCGGAACATGCCAACCAGCCGATGGTGGATCAGGCGCTCTGTCTGGCCCTGGTGTTCAACGGCACCATCTACAACTACCGGGAACTACGCGAAGAGCTGCGCGGCAAGGGCTACAGCTTCTTCTCCGATGGCGATACCGAGGTGATCCTCAAGGCCTGGCACGCCTGGGGGGAGGATTGCGTCGACCATCTGCAAGGCATGTTCGCCTTTGCGCTGTGGGATTTTCGCCAGAAGCGCCTGTTTCTGGCCCGCGACCGTTTCGGTATCAAGCCGCTCTACTACACGCTGGACAAGACCCGATTGTGTTTCGCCTCCAATGTCCAGGCGCTGTTGGCGACTGGAGAGGTGGATACCGCCATCGATCCGGTGGCGCTGCACCATCAGTTCACCCTGCACGGGG
Source organism: uncultured Gammaproteobacteria bacterium (assembly GCA_965372385.1). Lineage (GTDB taxonomy): Bacteria > Pseudomonadota > Gammaproteobacteria > Chromatiales > Chromatiaceae > JASJBU01. Next base: position 1,294 of record CBDVCD010000160.1, read on the forward strand.
TGGTGCCGGCGCCCCACACCATCTTCCAGGGCGTAAGCAAGCTGGCGCCGGCCCACTGCCTGTTGATCGACCACCGGGGTGAGCAGCGGCTGCGCCGCTATTGGACCTATCCGGCCACCCGCCCTGAGCAGCCGATGAGCGACCAGGAGTGGCTGGATGCGATCCACGACTCCCTGCGCGAGGCGGTGCGTAAACGCAACGAGGTGGCGGACGTCCCCGTGGGGGTGCTGCTCTCCGGTGGTCTCGACTCCAGCCTGCTGGTGGCCCTGCTGGCGGAGGCGGGGGTCTCCGATCTGCGCACCTTCTCGGTAGGTTTCGAGGATCAGCCCGAGGAGAAAGGTAACGAGTTTGAATACTCCGACCCGGTGGCGGAGATGTATGACACTCGCCACCACAAATTCCTGGTGCCCAACAGCGAGGTACTGAAGCGGCTGCCGGAGGCGGTGGACAGCATGGCCGAGCCCATGTTCGGTCAGGATGCAGTGGCCTTCTATCTACTGAGTGAACAGGTCTCGAAACAGATCAAGGTGGTGCAGTCAGGGCAGGGTGCCGACGAGGTCTTCGGTGGCTACTTCTGGTATCCCCGCATGCTCGCGGAAACCGAAGGCGAACTGGTTGAGCGTTTTGCCAAGCACTACTTCGATCGGGACCATGCCGAATTTCTGCGCATGGTGACTCCGGAGATGGCGGGGGAGGACTACACCCGCCAACGTATCGCTGAGTTGCTGGCGGAACCGGAGGCGGACAGTTTTCTGGATGCGGTATTGCGCATGGATCAGACTACCCTGATCGTGGATGATCCGGTGAAGCGGGTCGACAACATGACCATGGCCTGGGGCCTGGAGGCCCGGGTGCCGTTTCTCGATCAGAATCTGGTGGCGCTGGCAGCCCGCTGTCCGCCGGAACTGAGACTGCGGGAAGGCGGTAAATATCCATTGAAGGCGATGGCCCGGGGCATACTGCCTGATGCGGTGATCGACCGGCCGAAGGGCTACTTTCCCATGCCGGCACTAAAGTATGTTCGAGGTGAGTTCCTCGAGTTCATGCATGACATCCTCGATTCCCAGGTGGCGCGGGAGCGGGGCATCTTCCGCCGGGATTACATCGACATGCTGATGGCGGCGCCAGAGATGCATCACACCCGCATCCAGGGCAGCAAGCTCTGGCATATCGCGGTCTTCGAATTCTGGCTGCAGCGGCAGCTTGCATGAGGCAGTTCAATGCGAGGTGATGGCTCCATGAAGCCTGACGAAATCAACCAGTTCTGCTTCAGTGATGAGAACCGCCCACGCTGGTTTAAATCCACCGAGGCATTTAGGGCCGCGGAAAAAATAAATCATCCAGTCTCACGCCCCTCTTCAGGCAATCTTTGAGCGATTTTCAATCTCAAAATCCTCGAATTAGCCCAGCTAGTACTGCGGTTTTGCTCAATCAAATCGCCCAAATCTTACCCAAATATGGACGTGATCTTTGGATAATTTATTTTTTCCACGACCCTTAGCGGCTGATCTCGTAGTACCCAGGAGTTTTTCAATTCGGTTACCCAGAGAGAAGCTTGGTAACCCGCATGCTACATTTGTCTGCTCCCCGGTGCATGCACTGTGTTTCGTTGATATCGAACCTTTCGTCGAATTTTTCTCCCAATCCGCGGATGATTCCTCTCACCACCGGGCAGAGTTTTCTGTGCGATTGATAGTCGACGATCAGGACATCGGGTGACTCTCTGTGGGAAGAGAGTTTAGGCGGTTTCCGGTTTGGATTATGCTCATGAATAACATCATGTATTTTGCTGCCCGCCACTTCAATGACATCGAATGTGCTCAGGTTCTTGTCCTTGATATACATATGATAGAAACTGAGTAACTCCGGGCCCACGTAGGCGCCAAAATCTTCCAGTACATCAGGGACGGGTATATTTAGCGCATTGGACGCAGTTTGGACTAAAGCTACCATCTCCTCATCCGCATAGTCTTTTACGGGAAAGTACATTTTGTATTTGTAACCCTGTGCTTCCAAAAGGGTTTGCCAGGTTGCTTTGCCGCCATGCCGTTCAATGACATAGTTGCGCAAAAAATCAAAAATTACACCGTACACACTTGTTCCCCGGTTGCTATGGGTGACGATGAAGAATAGACGAAACGAGTACCCTCTGTCGATTGCTTGTCACATCTAGTACTCCATCAATATAACCTTGATGGAATACCTGCATTGCAGGTGGAAATGAGAGAGGAGGGTTCTTCCTGTAAATTGATAAGGTAAAACCCTAATTATGTAGTGGTTATTTTTCTGTTATTATCCCGCCTCCAAAAATACTTAGATAACTGTATATCGGAGAGTCGAATTGAGTAGTCTGTTTGAACGTCTTGGCGGTGAAGCAGCTGTTGATGCAGCGGTGGATATCTTTTATCGCAAGGTCTTGACTGACGATCGTGTCAGTGAATTTTTTGATGATGTTGATATGGAACAACAGGCGGCAAAACAGAAGGGATTTCTGACCATGGTATTCGGAGGACCCAATAATTATACCGGTAAAGACATGCGGGATGGCCACAAGCACCTGGTGGAGCGTGGCTTAAACGATACCCATGTGGATGTCATCATCGAATTGCTGGGAGGCACACTGCAAGAACTCGGTGTCGGTGATGAGGATATCGCCGAGGTCGCGGGGATTGCCGAGTCGGTGCGTGACGATGTCCTGAACCGCTGATGCCGATCATCCGCTATGCGGGACAATCCCTCTCCGTAAAGGAGGGGGAGTCCGTGCTCGAGACCCTGTTATCCGCGGGTTGTGAGGTGCCAAACAGTTGTCACGCCGGAGTCTGCCAGTCCTGTCTGATGCAACTGGAGTCAGGAGAGGTGCAGCCCGATGCGCAAAAAGGCCTGAAGGATAGTTGGCAACTACAACGGCTGTTTCTCGCCTGTCAGTGCCGTCCTGATCGGGATCTTGAGATCAGGTTGCCGGCCATGGATAACTTACGGGTGACCTGTGAGGTGACTGGCCACACCCGGTTAAGCTCAGATGTTGTAGCTATCCACTTGAAGTTAAATGAGGAGTTCGACTACCGGCCGGGGCAGCATGTCACCCTGTGGCGGGATCCATCACTGGGTCGCAGCTACTCCCTGGCCAGTGTGCCGGATCTGGATGGGGATGAACTGGAGTTCCATATAAAGCGCTTGCCTGAGGGGAGCTTCAGTCCCTGGTTATACGATGGGCTGCGAATTGGCGATCGACTCAAGATTCAGGGACCCGCGGGCGACTGTTTCTATAGCGGAGGCGATCCGCAACAGAGTTTGTTGCTGGCCGGCACCGGTACCGGATTGGCTCCCCTGTATGGCATAGCGCGGGATGCCCTGCGGCAGGGACACACGGGTGAGATCTATCTCTACCATGGCGCGCTGGATGCGGATGGACTCTATCTGCATGAAACCCTGAAGGGGTTGGCGGAGGGTTATGCCAATCTGCACTACCACCCTTGCACACTCAACTCCACGCCCGGCCAGGACCCCATGATACAGGTTGGGAAACTGGATGAATTGCTTGGCAGGGAAAGGGCCGGCTTGCGGGGCTGGAAGGTCTATCTCTGCGGTGCGGATGAATTCGTCAACAAACAGCGCAAACTCTGTTTTCTGTCTGGTGCAAGAATACAGGAGATCTATGCGGACGCCTTTACGCCTGCATCAGCCAGTATCAAGTAGTCAGTTGAGTTCATTCGAGTGGGTCAGTTGATTTGTCATTCAACAGGGCCTCTATTATTCGGCATTCAGAGATTTTTTCGTCTGAGCATTGGGTGATCAATTTGTTCAGCTCGATGCTCAGTGCATTGAGCTTTTGTATTTTGTCTTCGATGGTTGCGAGATGCTGACGGCTCAGGCGGCTGATTTCACAACAGGATGACTGTTGCTCTTCCGTCAGATCCAACATCGCCCCTATGTCCGCCAAACTGAAACCCAGGTCGCGGCCCTTACGGATGAAGGCGAGTCGACGCCGGTGGGATTCACTGTAGAGCCGGTATCCCGCGGGGCTGCGCGCCGGTGCCGGTAGGAGACCGGCCTGCTCATAATAGCGGATCGTTTCGGGTTTGCAGTGGGTGGCCGCGGCAAGCTTGCCAATGGTCATCTCTATGTCAGTCATTTCATTCCCCCTTGACCTTCTAGTGACTATAAGGTTTAGGATTGGGATTCGCCAGTCCATCTGGCGATTGATTGCAAGGCATTTCAAACAAATAAATAAAGAAAAATTCTTAAGAGGAGAATACAAAAATGAAAATGAGGAATAGGAGCGCCCTGCTGGGTGTTAAAGGCGCTGCGGTACTGGCTCTGTATCCATGTTGTTACAGCCAGCGGTGGTTTCTGCGGCAGGGGCGGATGGGGATGAGTCAGGCAAGGCTTTCCCTTTCCGCTATGCGGCTCAATTCACCTGCGGCATGGTTAAGCAGGGCTCAGGCGGGCAGCTGACACAAGGCAAATACGCCACCCAGATCAATATGCAAAACTGGCATGGTAAGCCGAAAAAACTGCGCAAGAAAGTAGCTTTGACCTATCCGCCCCGTATGGAGAGAAATGGCAAGACGTCTGACTGGATCTTTGAGAAGCTCAAACCAAACCATGCGATGAGCGTGGATTGCGAAGAGATCATGGGTAGCGGTAAGTTCGATTCTGAGTTTTTTGAGGATGGTATTCCGACCCTGGGAAATGGAAATGAACCTACCTTCATCACGGGCTATCTCATTATCCAGAGTAGCGACAGTATTAACGTCACCACGGTTCACACCGCTGGACCCAAGCCTGAGAAGGAGGGCAAGAAGCCCCAGGTTCACAGTATCTCAGTCACCAATGTGCCGGAACATCTCGGAGCCCAGGATTAGGTGGTGGAGTAAGAGTTAATAACGATGCATGGATGCACATAACCGGCTGAAGATCGGTGCGTCTCACTGGGGCCTCAATGTTTGGGGCCCCTTTTTTACGCCTCGAGTTTATCCTGAGTTTATTTGCCTGGCCTAATCCGGGTTTTTTCCTGTGCGCCATGGGGGTAAGATTCCCATGGAATATCAGTGCTTGAATTGGGCCGGTTCGGACCCATTTGTATTGAAACCATAAACCGATCAAGAGGTGTCAGATGGACGTATTGGATCGAATTCGTGAACAGGTCGAGGGTAACCCGATTGTGCTTTTTATGAAGGGGACTCCCCAGTTTCCCATGTGTGGCTTCTCCTCCCGGGCAGCAGCGGCTCTGCAGGATTGTGGGGTACCTTTTGCCTATGTGAATGTGCTGCAGGATCCGGAGATCTTCGAGAACCTGCCCCGTTATGCGGACTGGCCGACCTTTCCCCAGCTCTATATCGATGGGGAGCTGGTTGGTGGTTGTGACATCACCCTGGAACTGCATCAGAAGGGTGAACTGCAGGAGATGGTCAAACAGGCCTCCGATGCGGCGGATGGTGGCAAGCAGGCCTGATGAGCGCCAAGTGGGACACCCGCTTTCTGGGGCTGGCTGCCCACATCTCTGCCTGGAGTAAGGATCCCTCCTCCCAGGTGGGTGCCGTGATCACGGATGGCAACCGCATCGTCTCCCTGGGCTATAACGGCTTCGCCACGGGTGTGGAGGACAAACCGGAACGGCTCGGCAACCGGAATTGCAAGCTGAATCTCACCATCCATGCGGAAGAGAACGCGATGATCTTCGCCAAGCGGGATCTGACCGATTGCACCGTTTATGTGACTCACCCTCCCTGCCCGCGCTGTGCCTCCAAACTGATCCAGGAGGAGCTGGCGCGGGTGGTCTACATCTCACCCAGCGAAGATTTTCTCTCCCGCTGGGCGGATGATCTGAAGCTCTCTCACGAAATGTACCAGGAGGCGGGTGTCGAGGTGACTGTCTACGAGCTGGAGACGGTCGATATCGAAAATGCCCAGATCACCATCGCCCCCGGCGGCCTGTTTACCAAGGTCATGAGCCGTCTGTTGCAGGTAGTGAGGGCCGGTCACTGACGCAAGTTCAGTAACTGTTCCAGTTCATGCGGGAAGATCAGTGCGCCATAGATGGCCAGCGCACAGAGGCAGACTCCGGTCACTATGATTACCCAGCCTCTGAACCTCATTGCCCTATCGATGTGAATCCTGGCTGGCTGGGTGTTGCGGCTGTCCGGCGGTGGAAACGCCCCGGTTTTGATGACCCGGTAGCCGAAGCGGATGACATACAGGCCAAGCGGGACGAAGGGAAGAAAGATCAGGGCGAAAAGCCAGTGGATCCGCTCCGCCAACACCTCACCTTGGAGATCCTGAAACGGGTTGGTATGGAAAAAGCCAAAATAGTCCACAGTGATGAAAACCGCCAGAGAGATGGCCAGAATGACTAATAGTCTTCTGCTGAGAAGGGGTTTGGGTTGCCGCTGTTGTGTCATCATCCTAGAATCCTCAGTTGAACACCGTGAAGGGTGCGCTTGTGGCGGTGCA
>CBDVCD010000161.1:0-7743 GCA_965372385.1 uncultured Gammaproteobacteria bacterium
GTTGATGCACTCAAGCAACGTGCCGTAAAGCATGGCAGGAGTATGGAGGCCGAACATCGCGCCTTGCTCGAAGAACTCCTATTACACCCAAAACGAAAGAGCTTTACGGAGGTTCTCGCGGCCATGCCTAACCTGGGACGGGATGAAGATTTCGAGCGGGTAGAGGACGAGTACGAAAACGATCATGTATTTGATTGATACCAACGTCATCAGTGAGGCACGAAAGCGATCGAAGGCAAACAAGGGTGTACAGGCGTTCTTCAGACAGGTGATTAAGGAGCAGACACCGGTTTATATCTCCGTGGTCACATTGGGCGAATTACGTCGTGGAGTCGAGTTGATTCGACATCGCGGTGATGTACGTCAGGCCCATCAGTTGGAAAGATGGCTGGAGACGTTACTGGCTGATTATCAGGACTATATACTGGACATCCACCAGAACATCGCCCAACTCTGGGGCCGGTTAAGGGTACCCTATCCGGAAAATTCCTTGGACAAACAGATTGCTGCTACAGCGTTGATCTATGACTTGACGGTCGTGACGCGAAATCATAAGGATTTTGCTTCGACTGGTGTCCAGCTGCTGAATCCGTTTGTTGAGTAATATACCCATCATGCAGGTGATATTTCCCGGCAAGGTAACAGCTCCGTCAGAACCCCCAGATCAGGGGGGCAAGCAGTACGGTCACGACACCTACAAGCAGGGTCAGTGGCAGCCCCACCCGAAAGAAATCCCAAAACCGGTAACCGCCCGCGTTGTAGACCATCAAATTTGTCTGGTAACCGATCGGTGTGGCGAAACTGGCGGAGGCCGCCACCATGATCGTAATCACAAAGGGCAGCAGGTCCACCTGCATATCGGTCGAGGTTGCCAGGGCAATGGGAAACATCAGCACCGCCGCCACATTATTGGTGGCCAGGGCGGTCAAGATGGCGGTTGCGATATAGATCAATCCCAGGCTCAGCCAGGGATCGCCCTGGGCCAGTGAAACCAGTCCCTGGGCCACTATTGCCGCCGCGCCACTCTTCTGCAGCGCGGCGCCTATACCGAACGAGGTGGCGATGACCACCAGGACCTGCCAGTCCGGGGCCTTGCGCGCAATATGACCCGCGGTACAGCGGGTCGCGATCATCAATCCCGCGGCCAGCAGAGAGGCCTGCAACATGCTCAGCCAGCCCAGCGCCACCACCACGACCATGGCGACGACAATCGCCACCGCAATCCCCGCCCCCTCATGATGCAGCGGATGGGAATCACCGATGCGGCTGACCAGAAAATAGTCCCGGGAGTTACGCTGTTGCTCCAGGAAGGTCGGATGGGTCTCCAGCAGCAGGGTATCCCCCGGACGCAGCTTGATATCCCCGATCTTCTGCTTGATGCGCTCGCCGTTTCTCGCCAGGGCGATGATGACCGCGTTGTAACGGGAGCGAAACAGCCCCTCCCGCACGGTCATACCAATCAGGGGATGGGTATTCGAAACCACCGCCTCGAGAAAACAGCGCTCCCTTCTGGCCTGATAGAGCTTGAAGACCTGATTGGTTGCCGGCACCAGGCCCCGGATCTTCTGCAGATCCACTACCGAATCACGCACCCCGGTAAAGATCAACCGATCATTGGCCTGCAGTCGCTCCTGCGATGAAACCGCGGGCAGGGTCTGGCCATCCCGGTCGATCTCCACCAGAAACAGACCGGGCAGCTGGCGCAGTCCTGCCTCTTCGATGCCCTGTCCCACCAACGGGCTGGCCGGCTCCACCAGCATCTCCACCGTGTACTCGCGTACGTTCTCCAGATCCTCCCGCGCCGGCGCCCGGGCTGGCAATAACCTATTGCCAAACAACAGGATGAAGATGAACACCGTCAGGGTGACTGGCAGGCCGATCCAGGCCAGTTCGAACAGGGCCAGGCCAGATGCGCCGGTTTCACTCATCATCAAGCCATTCACCACCAGGTTGGTACTGGTGCCGATGAGGGTACAGGTGCCACCGGCAATACTGGCATAGCTCAATGGAATCAGCAGGCGGGAGAGGGTCAGATGGTGGCGTTTTGCCCAATCCTGCACCGCCGGAATGAAGATCGCCACGACCGGGGTATTGTTGAGAAAGGCGCTCATCCCCGCCACCGGCAACATCAGACGTAACTGGGCATGGCGGGTCGAGCGCGGTCGGCCCAACAAGTGGTGGACGATCCAGCCGACCGCACCGGTCTCGGTGAGCCCACTGACCACGATATAGAGCACGGCGACCGTCAGCATCCCCTCATTGGCAAAACCGGCCAGGGCCTCCTCAGGTGTCAGGATACCCGAGAGCAGGATCAGGGTGAGACAGGCGGTGGTGATGATGTCCGGTGAGATCCGGGTAAAGGCCAGCATACCGAAGCAGAGGGCCACGATCCCCAGGCTGAAAATGCTCTCCCATCCCATTGTCTACTGTTTCACTTCGATATAAAGCTATACAGGGTCTGAATCTCGTCCGCCCAGCGCGTCTCGTCGATGGTCTCCAGCACCAGGGGGATCCCGTCAAACCTGCTGTCCCGCATGATATAGCGAAACACCGTCCAGCCCAGTTTCCCCTCACCCAGACTGTGATGGCGGTCCACCCGCGCCCCCAGATCCGGTTTGCTGTCATTGAGGTGCATGCCGCGCAGATAGCGGAAACCGACAATACGCTCGAAGGCCTCGAAGGTGGCATCACAGCTGGCCTCGGTACGCAGATCGTAGCCCGCCACGAAGGTATGACAGGTATCGAGACAGACCCCCACCCGCTGCTTGTCTTCTACCCCCTCGATGATGGTCGCCAGCTGTTCGAAACGGTAGCCCAGGGTGCTCCCCTGCCCTGCGGTGTTCTCGATTACCGCGGTAACCCCGCTGGTCCGGTCGAGGGCGAAATTAATCGACTCCGCCACCCGCTCGAGGCCCGCCTGCTCATCGACCTTTCGCAGGGTGGCGCCAGGATGGAAGTTGAGCAGCTTCAGCCCCAACTGCTCGCAACGTTGCATCTCCTCGACAAAGGCCCGGCGTGATTTTTCCAGCCCCTCCATCTCCGGATGCGCCAGATTGATCAGATAACTGTCGTGGGGCAGTACCTGTTCAGGCGCAATGCCAACCTTTTGCAGATTGGCCCTGAATGCGGCAAGCGTCGCTTCATCCAGTGGCTTTGCCTGCCACTGCCGCTGATTTTTGGTAAACAGGGCAAAGGCCTTCGCACCGATCCTCTGCGCATTCAGCGGGGCGTTCTGTACCCCGCCCGAGGCACTGACATGGGCACCGACATACTTCATTCCACTCCCCCAGGGAACAGACCACAGACTAAAATCTCTTGGTTGCTCGAGCCCACGTTGATCAGTATCCCCCAATCTTTCTCAGTCACTTCCGACAACCTCACTTGCAGCAAGGCAGCATAATAGCTATATAGTGCAGAATAACCAAAAGCATGAGACTGGAGGATCGGCATGGTACGACTCAGTATTAATGGCGAAAACCGTGAAATCGACATGGACCCGACCACCCCCCTGCTGTGGGCACTGCGTGACGGGCTGCAACTGACCGGCACGAAATACAGCTGTGGCATTGCGGTATGCGGCGCCTGCCTGGTGCTGGTGGATGGCAAGCCGGTGCACAGCTGCACTACCCCCATTTCAGCCGTTACCAATAAACGGATCACCACCATCGAAGGATTGTCGCCGGATCGTTCGCATCCGGTGCAACAGGCCTGGATCGAAGAGGAGGTGCCCCAGTGCGGTTACTGCCACTCAGGCCAGATCCTGGCGGCCAGCGCCCTGCTTCGGCAACACCCCCAACCGACTGACGCGGATATCGACAAGGCGATGCGGGATATTTTGTGTCGCTGCGGCACCTACCCACGTATCCGCAAGGCGATCAAGCGGGCCGCCCAGCTGACCGACACGCCGAAGCAGGAGGGCTGAAGTGGAACAGTACACACTGACAAGACGCGACTTCATCAAGCTCTCCGCCGCAGCCGGTGGTGGGCTGCTGCTGGGATTCGGTCTGCATGCTGGGGCCGAGGCCACCGCAGGAAAAAGACCCGGGGGTTTTTCCCCCAATGCCTGGATCAGGATCGAGAGTAACGACCAGGTCACCCTGCAGGTGGCCAGTTCGGAGATGGGCCAGGGCATCATGACCGGAATCGCCATGATCCTTGCCGAGGAGCTGGATGCGGACTGGTCCCGGGTGAAGGCTGAGTTTGCCCCCAGCGACAAGGCCTACTACAACCCGATGTTTGGCCGCCAGGCAACCGGTGGCAGTACCGCGGTACGGGCTTTCTGGAGCCCTCTGCGGACGGCTGGTGCGGTCGCCCGGGAGCTGCTGCTGCAGGCCGCAGCAAACCAATGGCAGGTCGACCCAACCGATTGCCGCACCCAGAGTGGCGAGGTGGTGCATGACGAGAGCGGTAAAAAGCTGCGCTACGGGGCGCTGGCGGAGGCCGCATCGAAACTGCCGGTACCGGAGACGGTGTTCCTCAAGGAACCGGATGAATTCGTGCTGCTGGGAAAACCCATTCCGCGCCTGGATACCCCGGTCAAGGTGGACGGCTCGGCGCTGTTCGGTATGGATGTGCAACTGCCCGGCCTGCTGACTGCCACGGTGGCACGCTGTCCCACCATCGGTGGCAGGGTGAAGTCCTTCGATGACCAGGCAGCCCTGGCCGTTCCCGGTGTCAAGGCAGTCAAACAGATCTCCTCCGGGGTAGCGGTAATCGGCGAGCACTTCTGGGCGGCCAAGCAGGGACGCGATGCCCTGCGGATCGAATGGGACGCCGGCCCCAACCAGGGGCTGAACAGCAAAACCATCACCGCCGAGTTCGCCAAGGCAGCCGAGTCCGACGGGGTGGTGGAGCGCAGTGACGGGAACGTCGAGGCCGCTCTGAAAGACGCCGCCAAGACCCTCGAGGCTGTCTACAGCGTACCCTACCAGGCCCACGCCTGCATGGAACCGATGAATGCCACGGCCGATGTGCGCGCCGATGGCTGCGATATCCATGCGCCGACCCAGGGCCAGACCAGCGCCCAGGATGCAGCGATGAAACTCACCGGCCTGCACCGGCAGCAGGTAAGGGTGCACACCACCTTTCTGGGTGGTGGCTTTGGTCGCCGGGGCGACAAGGATTTCGTCGTGGATGCCGTGGAATGCTCCAAGGCCGTGGGCAGACCGGTGAAGGTGATCTGGAGCCGGGAGGACGACATCCTCTACGACAAGTTCCGCCCCGCCACCTATAACCGGTTGCGCGGTGGCGTGGATGCCGAGGGCAAGATCGTCGCCTGGGAGCACCGTATCGCCGGTGCTTCGATCATGGGACAGCGGCAGCGCGGCCGGGTCAAGGACGGGCGCGACTGGTCGAATACCGAGGGGGCGAAAAACATCCCCTACGGGATCGAAAACCTCTTCGTCAGTTTTGCCATGTACAACCCGGGCATCCCGGTCGGTTTCTGGCGCTCGGTGGGCAGCTCCCAGAACGCCTACATCACCGAATGCTTCTTTGACGAACTGGCTGCTCTGGCCGGGAAGGACCCCTTGCAGGCCAGACTGGAACTGATGGCCGGACACCCACGGCATGCCGGGGTATTGAAGCTGGCTGCCGAAAAGGCCAGCTACGGTAAGCCCCTCCCCGCCGGCCATGCCCAGGGCATCGCGGTGGCCGAGTCCTTTGGCAGTTTCGTGGCACAGGTGGCGGAGGTCTCCATCGAGCGGGGCCGGGTACGGGTGCATCGCATCACCTGCGCGGTGGACTGCGGCATGATCGTCAACCCCGATACCATCCGCGCCCAGATGGAGAGCGCCGTCGCATATGGTCTGACCGCGACCCTGAAGAGCGAGATTACCATCCGGGACGGGGGTACCGTACAGGGTAATTTCGATGACTTTCAGCTGCTGCGCATCGATGAGATGCCGGAGGTGGATGTCCATATCGTGACCAGCAGCGAGAACCCCGGTGGTATCGGCGAGCCAGGCGTGCCCCCGGCGGCGCCAGCGGTGGCCAATGCGGTATTTGCCTTGACCGGCAAGCCGGTGCGCTCCATCCCCATCCGTCTGGCCGGTTGAACAGCTTGGATCAAAGCAGCGATAGAGAGGTCCTGCAGGCAGCGGTTGACTGGCTGGAGGCGGGTGATCCGGTCATCCTGGTGACGGTGGCGAAGACCTGGGGCTCTTCCCCGCGCCGCCCCGGCTCACTTATGGTGATCCATCCGGATGGCCGCTTCAGCGGCTCGGTCTCCGGCGGTTGCGTGGAGGACGATCTGGCCCAGCGGATGATGCGGGGAGAGTTCGAGGCCAACCTGCCGCGGCTGGAGACCTACGGAGTACAAGCGGAACAGGCCCAGCGGGTCGGTCTGCCCTGTGGCGGGAGCCTGTCGCTGCTGCTGGAAGCGATCGACTCACCGGTTCAGTTGCACCGGGTTCTGCAGCAGATGGATACCCATCAGCGGATCGCCCGCCGGGTCTGCCTCGACACCGGCGAGACCAGCCTGCACCCGGCTCGCTCGGAGCAGGACCTGGAGTTCGACGAACATAACCTGACCAAGACCTTCGGCCCCCAGTGGCGTCTGCTGCTGATCGGCGCGGGAGAGCTGACCCGGCGCGTCGCCCAGCTCGCCCTGACCCTCGATTTTGCGGTGACCATCTGCGATCCCCGTCCCAAGTATGCCCCGGAGGCCGGTCAGGTCTGGCAGGTGACGGGAACCACCTTTGTCACCCAGGCTCCGGACCAGGCCCTGGCCGCGTTCCAACCCGATCGGCGCAGTGCGGTGCTGGCCCTCTCCCATACCCCGGCCCTGGATGACGCGGCGCTGTCCGCCGCGCTCAGGAGCGATGCCTTCTATGTCGGGGCCCTGGGTTCCAAGAAGAACCAGCAAGCCCGCTGTGAGCGTCTGCGACAACAGGGGATTACGGCCAAGCAACTGGCACGCCTGCAGGGCCCGGTAGGATTGAGCATCGGCAGCCGCACCCCGGCGGAGATCGCGGTGGCCATCGCAGCCGCGCTGATCCAGCAACGTCACAGAGTGGTTCTGACCCATAGCGACCCGGCGATCCATGCCTGAGATCACCGGCCTTTTGTTGGCCGCAGGGAGCAGCCGCCGTTTCGGTGGTAACAAGTTGCTGACTGAAATCCAAGGCCGGCCCCTGATTCTACACAGCGCCGAATGCCTGCAGACCTGTGACCGTCTGCTCGCGATAATTCGTGCCAAAGATGAACCACTCCGGCAAATACTGCAAAGCGCCGGGGTCGAAACGGTAATCAATCCTCAGGCGGACCAGGGTATGGGAAGTTCCCTGGCCTGTGGGATCGTGGCCAGTACAACCAGTGATGGCTGGTGCATCCTGCCCGCGGATATGCCCTTTATCGAAGGAACAACCGGTAAACAGATCGTGAAGGCCTTACATAAAGGTGCGGCTATTGCCGCGCCCTATTACCAGGGCCATCGTGGTCATCCGGTGGGATTCAGCCACCTCTATCGGGACCACCTGCTGGCCTTGGGGGGTGATCTGGGTGCCCGCGAAATCCTCGCCAGCGAGCCGCATGCGATGGTCAAAATCCCCGTCGAGGATGCCGGTATTCTCTGTGATATCGATACCCCGCGAGACTTACTCCATCGACCTTGACCTACCCCTGACAAGTCACCAAGTATGTAGCCTGGGTGGAGCGCAGCGTAACCCGGGGAATCTGTGCTCCGTTCACCCGGGTTACACCCGGGCTACATTTTGAACGGTACATCGACTATGTAGCCTGGGT
>CBDVCD010000162.1:0-7698 GCA_965372385.1 uncultured Gammaproteobacteria bacterium
CCCGTGAATCAGGGCCGGCTCGAATCTGCCGCTCTTCTCCATGGCCGCGAAGCGTGTGGTCAGGCTATTGATCGTCCGGTAGAGCGGTAGACGTCCCATGGTGTTGCTTTCCAGCCACTTGCCGAACTGCCGGCCGATTAGCAGACGCGCCGCCAGACCGAGCAGAACGGAGGCGAGCAGGATCAGGGCAACCGCCACGACCACGGGTGCCTGCAGATACTCGAAGGCACCTTCAGGAAACAGGTCGGCGATGGGTGTGGCGAGACCCACTACGCCCTCCAGGATTTCATCCAGCAGAAGGCCGAACAGCAGCAAGGGAAGAAGAATGAAGAAGCCACCAACCAGTGTGCTCTTCAGAAATTCAATCAGTGTTTTCATTAGATTTGACCCCCATCGACAGAGCCTGAAGGCAGAGCAAGCACAAGTATGGCACGGTTCTCATCATTAATTATGGCACAGGTGGGCAAAGCTATAGCCTGTCCTCTCTTGGAAGATAACACAGTGGGTAATCCACCCATTTGGTCATGCCAATTTTCTCTGTCGAGTAAACAGCAAGGACAGCAGGATCATGCCGACGATCACTCCCATCAGGATCTCCAGCGTACTTTGATAGGCCGTCAGGTAGGCATTCGACACGATTGCATGATACGCGTCTCCGGTAACTTCGGGCAGGCTGTCCAGGAAGGCCTTCCAGTCGTCATCAGTCACGCGCGCTGCCCAATCCTCTAGCTCGATGACGGCCTTATCGCGTTCGGCATTGCCCACCCCCGTCTCGCCGTGAAAGGCGAAATAGTCATCCACCACCCGACCGAACATCAGACTGAGAAAAACAGAACCCAGCACCGACACACCGAACGCGACGCCTAACTCCTTGCCCGTGGAGTCGCCCCCGGTCGCCTCGCCCAACTCGGCAGCCTGGACCCTGGACAGGGTAACCTCCGTCAAGCGCGCCAGCACCATGCCCGCGCCAGCCCCGAAACAGAACAATGCCGGCACCAGACTGGCCAGATCGAGCTGCAGGCTCGCGGTTCGATAGACCCACCAACCACCCGCCAGCATCAGGACCAGCCCGACGCGGAGAATCAAGATGGCCGAGACAGCAGCCGGCAGGCGCGAGGCGCCCAGTGCAAACAGGAAGATACCAAGCGTGTATGGCAGCAGCACCAGGCCGGTCTCGAGGGCATCCAGAAACAGGGCGGACTGTAGAAACACGGGCAACACGAACAGCAGGCCGCCAACCACCAGCTGAAACAGAAAGCCCAGCAGGGCCCCAAGTGAAAAGCTGTGGTTGTTGAACAGGCGAATCTGAAACAACGGCGCCATCGAACGCCGGGCCCGCCATTCCGCCCAGGCGGCATAAGCCACCAGGACCAGAACACCGGCCAGAAACATGACCACCGCGGCCGACAGGCCGAAGGGCGCAAACACCTGGTCGCCGACATAAAATGGCCGAAGGGCACCCCACCAACCGAACTCACCGGCGAGCGTCGCGCCGAGCACCAGCAATCCGAAACCGATGAAGGTCAGTATGGCCCCGAAGCCGTCGAATGGCGCCTTCTGTCCGCGCTCCACTTCCGTCACCATGCTGGCGAAGAACAGCAACAACACTATGATCAGCAGCTCTGAACCGAAGGCCAGTCGCCAACTGACCAGATTGGCGAGCGCCCCCATCCACACGGGACCGATCACGGCAGCCGCCGCCACAAAGGCCGAAAAGATGCCGAAGGCGGCCGAGCGCTGCTGGCCCTCGTAATTAAGTACGATCAGGGAACTGGCTGCGGGGATCATCATGGCGCCGCCGATGGGCTTGATCAGCGACCAGCCGAGCAGCAGGACCCAGATGCTCGGGCTCATCGCCGCCACCAGGACGCCCGTCACGAAGATCAGAGCACCCGCGACGAAGACCCGTTTCTCGCCCAGCTTGGTCGCGAGCTTGCCGGCGGCCAGATAGGTCGAAGCCATTACCAGCGAGTGCAGCGCCATGGCCGCCTGGATGAAGGAGAGCTGCGTGTTCAGGTCGTTCACAATCGAACCGATCGCCACCGGCATCATTGAGCCGTCGAGGGTAATGGCGAAGATGCCCAGTGAAACGGCGAGCAGTGCAGCCCAGCTCTGGAGCATGCTCGATTGTGTCTGTTTATCTTTCATTGGTGCAATCCTGATTGGGTCCCCTCCGCCAAGGTGAAAGGCTAACAAGGACAGGCGCCGGCCGATATTGGACCAAAGTCCAATAACGCAGGAGCGATCTTCAAGCCTTGGGATGCTGATGATGTAAGATAAGGAAAAACGAGGTACATGAACTGTTGAGTATTCTAACTATTGCCTGGTCCGCAGGCGGGGCAGCCTGCCTGATGCTGGCCCTGCTGCAGCTCCTGCTGTGGTTCAAGGTCCGGCGCAACAGGGCAATACTCTGGTCGGTGACTATGGCGTTCAGCGCCGCGGCCAGTGCCTACATCGAGCTGGCATTGATGCACGCCACGTCGCCGGACGCTTACGGCACCCTTCTGGTTTGGCAAAACTGGGCGGTATTCGGCCTGTTGGTGTCCCTGATCTGGTTTGTCCGTCATTATTTCCGTAGCGGTCGGCAGTGGCTCGCACTCCTTATTACCCTGGCCTGGAGCGTTTCCATACTAGTGAATCTGTTTTCACCCCATAGCGTGACCTTCCTGGAGGTGACCGAACTGCGGCACTTACGCACCTATTGGGGGGAAAGCTTCGCCGCTCCCGTGGGCACCACTCATCCGTGGAAGCTCCTTCCTGACCTGGCATCACTGTTGATCGCCGGTTTTATTCTGGATGCTTCTCTAATGCTGTGGCGCCGAGGAGAACAGCGCCGGGCCATGCTGATCGGCGGCAGTATGCTGTTGTTCATCATTATCGGCGGTGTGCATACCCCGCTGGTTGACATTGGCCTGGTGGCTACGCCCTACATGATCAGCTTCGCCTTCCTCGGCATCGTTATGGCTTTGAGCTACGATCTGGTGTCGGAGGCCGTGCAGGCGGGCCGCTATGCCCTGCAGATCGCCGCCAGCGAGGAACGCTGGCGCACCCTGATGGAGAATGTAGAACTGGCGGTGGTCGGCAGCGATCCAGCGGGCAGGATCAACTATGTTAATCCTTTCCTGTTGCATCTGAGTGGTTACCAGGAGGCCGACTTGTTGGGCGGTCCAATCACCACGCTGGTGCCCGAGGCGGAGGCGGAGGAGTTGCGGGCGCGCCTGCAACCGGCCAGGACAGAGGAGCTACCCCCCCACAGCCGTTGGGGATTGCAGTGCAGCTCCGGCAAGGTGCGGCAGCTGGACTGGTCGACAGTGCGGCTGCGCGATGCCGAGAGGCGCTTCACCGGTCTGTTGAGCATCGGTGTAGATGTCACCGATCGGCTGCGGGCGGAGCAGGACCTGCTGCGTACCCGCCAGCAGATGGAACGGCTCGGCCGGGCCAGCCTCCTGGGGGAACTGGCATCGGCCCTGGCCCATGAGTTGAATCAACCGCTGGCGGCGATTCTTGCCAACGCCCAGGCGGCGCGGCGCTTCATGCATGGCGAGGCGCCGGACCTGGATGAAGTGCAGGAGATCCTGGACGATATCATTCGTGACGACAAGCGCGCCGGCGAGGTGATTCACAGTCTGCGGGCCATGCTGGGTGGCGGTGTGGTGAACAAGGAATGTTTCTGTATGAATCAGGCTGTGCGGGAGGTCCTGGAACTCATGAATGGAGAGATACAGACCCAGGGTGTGGAACTGCAAGCCGATCTACAGGCGGGCGAACTCCCGGTGCGTGCCGGCAGGGGGGGAGTTCCAACAGGTGGTCATTAATTTGTTGTCGAATGCCTTGCGGGCCATGGCCGAGACTCCCCCGACACAACGGGAGCTCCGGGTCCATACGGTACTGGAAGGTGATCGGGTGCGGGTGGACGTGGAGGATCGTGGGCCTGGCGTGGCGCCGGAGGATCTGCCACACATCTTCGAGCCTTTTTTTACCGCCGGAACCGAGGGTTTCGGTATGGGATTGGCTATCAGCCGACGTATCGTAGAGGTATGCGGGGGGCGCATCGAGGCGGCAAATCGCCCTAGTGGCGGGGCCCGGTTTAGTTTTTTCCTGCCCCGTGCGGTCACGCACGGAGGGGATAGGCATGAACAGAGCTAACGCCATCGTGTTCGTGGTGGATGACGATCCTTCGGTGCGCAAGGGGCTGGCACGACTGCTGCGCGCGTGCGGTTACCGGGTGGAGACCTTCGATTCAGCGGAGACCTTTTTGCGGCACCTAACCAGAGATCTCGGACCCGCCTGTCTGATTCTGGACGTGCAGATGCCGGGTTTGGACGGGCTGGCGTTGCAGTTACACCTGGTGGATTCGGACTCCACCCTGCCGGTGGTGTTCTTGAGCGGTCACGGGGACATCCCCATGAGTGTGCAGGCCATCAAGGCCGGCGCCCAGGATTTTCTCACCAAGCCGGTGGACGAAAACGTGCTGCTGTCAGCGGTCTCCAATGCTATACAGTGGCACACCGCCATCCTGGACGAGCTGGATATGCAGGACGGCCTGCACCGCAAGATCGATGTCCTGACCCCGAGGGAGCTGGAGATTCTGCGCTGCGTGCTCTCCGGCGCCCGCAACAAACAGATTGGATTTTACCTGGGTATCGCCGAAAAGACCGTCAAGGTCCATCGTGGGCGCGTAATGGAAAAACTGGGCGCCTCTTCGGTGGCCGATCTCGCTCTGCTGTGTTCCCGGATCGGTATCGCCCCGCAACAACTCGCATGAGTCCTCTTTCCGGTGTCTGCCGGCCATCACACCGGTGTCTCGACAGCCGGATGCGTTTCCGGGGTTGGACCAAAGTCCAATAGGCGGCTCCGAGATGAGGCGTTAAGGTTACAGGAATGCAATACTGACACCTCAACGGGAAATGCAACGGCCCTTACCTACAGTCTATGTCATCGACGACGACGCCTCCGTCCTGCGAGCCATGGGGCGTTTGTTGCGGTCCGTGGGAATGCAGCCGAAACTGTTCTCCTCGCCGGGGGAATTTCTGCGTATCGCCAAGCCCGCACCGGGCGCCTGTCTGCTAGCGGATATCCGTCTTGAGGGCAGCAGCGGCCTGGATCTTCCGCCGCTGCTCAATGCAAGGCATTGGCAGCTCCCGGTCATTTTTCTCACCGCGCAGGACTCCGATGAGATTCGCACCGCGGCCAAACGGGTGGGCGCTAGCGCCATGTTCTGCAAGCCGGTGGACGATCGGGCGTTGATCGACGCCATTGAGTGGGCGGTGGAAAACGGCGGCTGAAGCCCGGCGATTCGCGGCGTGTGCATGTAATGGCACTGGGTGCCGGTGGTCCGCGAGACAGGCAGCTTGTGGTTGGCTAGGGGAATTTGGGCGGGAAGATCATCAGATCAGGAGAGGACGTATTGACTGAGTCGCACACTGTATTGGGCTGGCGTCTGCCGGCGGCCCTGGCCCTGTTCGTTGTCGCCATTGCCTGTCCGATCCTGGGTTCCGTGATACTCGCCAGCGATCTGGGCGCGGAGTTCAAGGCCGCCGCCGGGCTGCTGTTCT
This sequence comes from uncultured Gammaproteobacteria bacterium, assembly GCA_965372385.1. Lineage (GTDB taxonomy): Bacteria > Pseudomonadota > Gammaproteobacteria > Chromatiales > Chromatiaceae > JASJBU01. Next base: position 5,556 of record CBDVCD010000162.1, read on the forward strand.
TTCCGATCCCGGAGTTGTTCGATCTGAGCGCCATCGCCCTGTTGGGCAAGCCCGGCTTTGCATGGCTGAAGTCGAAGCTCGCTGGATGGCTGCGGCCCTTCGCACCCCTGTCACGGGTAAGCGTCACACGTTATCGGGTCGGTCTGGCTATGTTCCTGTTGCCGCTGTTGCTCGGCTGGCTGCAACCCTATCTGTCCGGACTGGTGCCGGGCCTGGATAGACACTCCCTCGGGGTCAGCCTTGGCGGGGACCTGTTGTTCATCGGCAGTTTCTTCGTGCTCGGTGGCGAGTTCTGGGACAAGCTGCGTGCCCTGTTCGTGCACGGCGCCACCGCACGCTTCCCGGAGAGTGAGACGAATGCAGGTAAAGGCCGGGAAGGTGGGGAAACGTCCGGGGAAGTTTGGACTGGAACTGGGACCGACGAAGACAAAACTGGTGGTGACTAGCCCAATCGTTCAGCAGTGTGTGAATTCGCCCAACAAACGCATATTACCTGCGTAGGGCGGCAACCCTTGCCGCCGCCAATGCTGGAACCTCGACCGGTGCAACTTCGTAGTGGATGTCGGCATAGGGATGCCGACCTACGGTACTTTAGACATGACTGACCCCGACCGGGGTCAGCATGACAGGCAATGCATTGTGCTGCTCTGGAAGGTATCTCGCGTCAGAATCCCACGGACAGGAAGAGGATCGGCCCGTCGAGGCGGTAATTGTACGTATCTCTCGAGCGGTCATCGTCCACCGTCAGATCGGTGTCGAACAGCGTATAGCCCACGCCGACGCCAAAACGCTGCCACGGCCTCCACTCCAGCAGGGCGGTCGCCGTCGTCAGGTTGCCATCGAAGTCCCCGTAGTTCAAGCTGAACCAGCCAATGCCTCCTTCCAGGGCCAGGGTGGGTGTGAAGGCGTAGCTGCCATAAAGTCGCGCATTCGGCAGCGGCGCCGTGGCCTCCGCCGTTTCCTTGCCAATGGGAATCTCAAACTCACCGATAAATCCCAATCCCTCGAGGCTGATCGACATGTCAGCGATATGCAGTCCCAAACCGACACCCAGCTCGCTATTCGTGTTGCGCAGGAACGACCAGCCAACCCCTACAGAATAGATATCGGTCTCGATTTCCGCCCTCGTGGCGATGCCTAAGGGAATCGTAATATCGCCGAATGTTATCTCGGTGTCCGAGGTGCCAGTGCCGTCCTGGCTCGAGCCAAAGTATCCGTAGTCCAGACGCCAGCGTTCGCTGAAACGCCAGTGCCCGCCTAACCACGCCGAGGTCGTGTTGCCCTCCACACCGTAATCACCCAGATCGATCTCTGAACCGATGGGGGTATCGCCAAGCTTCAGCTGGGAACTGACACTGAACTCGCCGTCCAGAGATGTGCCGCCCAGGCGGAACACCAGGTTATCGTTGAGTGTCGGATTCACTCCGCTTTCGGCCAGCACAGGACTGGTGAAACAGGCCAGCATTACAGTTGAAAGACTGACAGCGCGGTAGTTCAAATTAAACATCATGGCACCTTTTTCACTGATTTTTGTGTACTCTGCCGCGCGTTGCACTTGCGACCCCGAAATCTCGATTATTCCAGACATTGCTTTTTGAGCACCCGGTGGTCAGAAGGATCTGATGACACAGGTTTCTCGGTTGCCACCGCACGGAGGCCTGATTAACTACACCCTTATTTCTTGATTGTACATACTAGTCGGCTATGCGGTACACGGCCATTGCACTTTGGTCTCAATACAGTGTAGTAAAACATATCGCCATAGCATAATGACGTCAAGTATGTGCTACTTGCAGGTCTGCTCGACCTGCTGACGCGCCTGTTCCAGATGCTGTTGCATCTCTTCCCAACTGACACGACGCGATGTGCCATCGGGATCAATAATGAGGCGGCGATTGGGGGGCACGGATTCGAGCTCCTTCAGCTTGCCGCGAGCTGCTTCGCAAGCCGTTTTCTGACGCTTTGCCTCCTCCTTGGCCCCAGCCTTTTCAGCTTGTTGTTTACGGCGTTCCTCCCCCATGGCGTCCACCTTGCGGTTTAGCTGTTCCACTTCCTCCTGGGCGCGCCTGGTTCTCTCTTGGGATGGCGCAGGGTCGATCTTTACCGCTTCCGCCTGGTCGGTGGCGGGCGCATCGGAGTAGAC
>CBDVCD010000163.1:0-7697 GCA_965372385.1 uncultured Gammaproteobacteria bacterium
TTACTGGCGCTGTCTTGATCTCTGCCGGGGCTGATCATGTGGTGTGGGGATGGCAAGAAATGGTGCAGGAGGGCCGCTGGAGTTTGCAGGCACCCGGGACCAGATTCGTCAGCAAATCCTGCAACAGAAAGACATGCCGGATATAGAACGCAAACAACTGCCCGATAGCTTGACCTCGCGGGACGACCTGTTCATGCCCGCCTTTCCATTCAATAAGGGATTCTATAATGAGATCCTGATATTGTTTTTCCCGCCCGTCGCCTTGAAGGCAAAATGGTTCGTGCTGATCTTGGGCGGAATCGAACTCTGGGCTGGCGTCACCGGCAGCGATGCCGGGGTGGCTCACTTCGCCCACCTGGGCGGTATGCTGTTTGGCTTTCTCTTGCTGCTCTATTGGCGGGATCATCCGCCAACGCAGCGTTATTAGTGTGCCCGATGAAAACTGGCGCCCTTGCACTTTGGACAGGGAGGGATATGGCTGACCTTATGGAAGTGAAGATTCTCCCCGCAGTTATCGCACACCAGAGTTCCCGGTCCGGTGTGCTCACCGGTGCGGTATCCTCTGGCCTCGGCCTGTTCCTTCAACTCGAGCAGATCGACTGTGGTCTGGTCCGCTGCCTGCGCCAAAAGCTCCATCAAGCGGTCCTCGATCAATTCGACATCGAAACCGAACCAGGTGGTAAAGTCCTCACCCGTTTCTTCCACATAAGCGGCGGCATCCAGCAGGTCTCGCTTGAGGTATCCGGCAACGCGCTCCACCTCTTCCTTGCTCAGCTCTCCCATCTCAGAAAGCTTTTGCCGTGCCGCATCGATCAGTTTATGCAGTACCGGACCGGATTTATTTTCCAGCTTGCGGGTGTCATTAATCGCAGTTTCCAATAACCGTTCATAGGCCTCACCCATGGCATCGATCGGATCTTTCGGTGGCTGTAGGTCTTTCATATCATTGGGTACATTAAGTCTTGAGGATGAGCTTCAGTCTGACCATCTCTGAGCCGATTGACATTGATATGACTCAATAGCCCAATGAATCGCCAGATAAAAAAGTGCCAGAGATCATATCACTTTAAAATTGGACTGTATTTTGTCAGTGTAAGTGCCGGCTATGCAAGGAGCATTCACCGGCAAGATTGGATAATTATTTTTTCCGCGGCCCTAGGTACCTGCGCGTACCGCCAGGACATCACATGAGGCAGTGTGCAACACACCGTCCGCGGTGGAGCCCAGCAGGGCGCTGATACCGTGACGGCCATGGCTGACCACTACAATCAGGTCAATCCGCCGCTCTTTTGCAAAACGTACAATCTCGCGTTTGGCTGAATGCTCACTGACCACGACCTCCTGGGTAGCCTCGAGCTCTCCCAGACGCCCAGCCTGCTCGGCAAGCCCTTGCGACTTCGCTGTAGGGAGAAAAATCGATTGCACATAGGATGTTCCGATAACCTTCCTTCTTTGGTCTCCCGAAGTCCCTTGCCAGTTGTGGATAGAGATCAACTAACTACCTATCACGCTGCCTCAACTATTATCCAGAAAATCAGTTAATATCTGATATTGTGCATCAATTTCCTTTTTCGAAGATTCCTCCGCATCCAAAAACTTGGGATACTCTTCATCATGTTGGATGCTGGAACACATCCGCGCCATACGGCAATAACCAGCCACCTTTTCAGCTAAATGGTGGGTACGGTACTCCTCATAAGTTGGTGCTAAACAGACCATGCACGCTTCCGCAACAAAATGCGCTGCCTGTTTCCTGTAATCCAGCTCTGAAAGGTCGGACCGAGGGTGTGTCGCAACGTAAATGGAGTGCACCGCATGATACGCATTTTCCAGCTCTTCCGGCGTGACATCGCTCATTTCAGCAACCTTCTGGGCATGTTCGGTACAACTCCCGTCCGTCATGTCTAACACATTCGCAATGAACCTGGCGCCAACTTGTCGCTGCCGAGCCAATGAAAGGGATGACAATGCCTTCCTGAAGGCTTCATTACTTGAAATTTTATCCACGATTGTCTCCTGCTATCCGCATAGAAGAAAAAAGACAGGCTAAGCTCTCTTAACATCATCGCCCTGGAAAGCTTAGCCAACTGCTATGTAAAATGCACGATATTTAACCTTGTCGACCGACTGCTGACCCTACCTTGAGCATGGCACCTGTTGGCCTGTGCAATCACCTCATGGAAGTGACCAGACTTACCTTCAAGCAGATCAGTGAAGCTTTATCAGGTCAATCTTTTGTCCCGGTTTGACAATGGTTACAGACGCGCCCAGCTGTGTTTGAGATGGTGTCTGATCCGACCCCCGGTACACATCCCACTGCCCGCTATGATGACGGCTCCGGAGCGGATCCGGTTCAGCTGCATGGACTGGTTGGATGTTCGGCTGATATGCAGATTGGGCAGCAGCGCTTGTGCCTTATTGCGACGCCAAAGCTCAGCCGCTTCCCGGTCGTAGAGTTCGCTGTGCCTTACATAAACCTCGCTGGCCTCGACGCCTCATCTACCTCTTTTTCCGCCTCGAGCCAGTCCTGCATCTCATATCCCGATGCGAAATTCCGTTGCTCAGCTTTTTAATAGGCTAGTTCCTGGATCTTACGATGATGCTGTTCGGCAGAAGAAAACACTAAGTCTGTCATCGGGCTATTATCAGAAACTTCTGTCTGCCTATGAGTATCGCGCGATACGGAAGTATCAACTTTCGTCGTCCTTGATACCTTCTTCTGGTGCAGTAATGACGCTATCGCTGCCAGATAATGAGCGCTGGTTCAGTCGGGATGCATACCTCCGGATGATAGGAGATGACACGTGGCGTAAAATCCATTGCAGGCCGTTTAACAGCTACTTTTCCTGTATAGACATAGACAAGTTCACATTGCCTGAATGTCGTCCCAATGTGCTTGAAAAAATCAACCGAATCCCCATATATATAAAGCGGCATTCCTGGGAGTCGGTCGTGTTTGAGTGTCCGGAAGGCTCCTGGTTAGATCAAAGTGAATCAAAAGGAGGTAATGAAATGTTTCAAAATTTGAGTGGTTTCGAAGGTAGCCTGTCCGATGAATTCAGGCGCATTGAGAGGGAGATGGATCAACTGTTCGGTACGGGATCCTGGCCGAACAGTATCCGTGCGGTAGCTAAGGGGACCTATCCACCTATTAATATCGGCAGTACCCCGGATCAGGTCGATGTCTACCTGTTTGCCGCTGGCGTGAATCCAAAGAGTCTGGATATCTCCATTCATCAGAACCTGCTTACTATAGAGGGTGAACGCCGGCTGATCACCGAGGAGGGGGCTAATTATTACCGCAAGGAGCGCTTTGATGGCGAGTACCATCGAGCCGTGAACCTGCCTGAAGATGTGGACCCTGACAAGGTGGACGCTAGCTACCGGGACGGGGTGTTGCACATCACCGTTCAGCGGCGCGAGTCGGCCAAGCCGCGGCAGATTGAAGTCAAGTAATCAGCGGAGGGTAACAAAATGACCGAAAAAAAAGATGTGGCAACAGAAGAATCCAAAACAGCACAGGAGAAAAAGGAGTCTGAACGGGCAATTCGCCCTCCGGTGGATATCTTTGAAGATGAGACGGGTATTACCGTACAGGCCGATATGCCGGGTGTATCCAAAGAACGGCTCAATGTGCATATCGGTAACGATACCTTGTCCATCGAGGGCAAAACGGATATTTCGATACCCGAAGGTATGGAGGCGCTCTATGCAGATGTCCGTTTCACTCGTTACCAGCGCAGCTTTTCTCTGAGTAGCGAACTGGATGGAGATAAAGTGGATGCGAGCCTGAAAGATGGCGTGTTGACACTGCGTATCCCCAAGCGAGGCCAGTACCAGCCGCGCAAGATCGAGGTACGTACCGGGTAACCGAACTCAGTTGATACCAGTCTATTGGCGAGATCACTCCGGTTCCTATCGGACCGGAGCGAATGGGCGCAGGTCCGCGGCAAAGGCTGCAACCACATCAAGACGGGCCTCCAATGGAGGAGCCGCACCTCCACCCGCCACTCAGAGTGATGTAAGACGCTCCAGGAGGTAGCAGAAACGAATATATATGCGTTGGCCGTCTGGAGGTTCAGTCTGACGCCACAGGAACACCGGGCCACCACAAAATGAGATTCATCTCCACAGGCACGTTCGCCGCCGGATGCCCGGGAATGACCCGCGGCGTATAGTGATCCGGCGGCCGCGCGCCGGATACCTCCCCTGTGTACAGATATCCATTCATAGCGCCGGGGATGCTTTCCCCGCGTTCCATGGGCTGACAAACAGGCTCCTCACCGTTCACCGGCTCTACATACAACTGTACCTGGACCAGATCGGGCGAAATCTCCCCCAGATAGAGTTGTATCTCGAATCTCCAGCTTCCCGCCTCTTCCCGAACCTCGAGGTTCCCCCACCGCACATCTTGCCAGTGATGTGCCAGCGCCAATTCCCAACCTCGCAGCTCTCTGGCCAGCCGGCCCTTTTGCGCAGTACGGCGCTGAAAGGCAGCTGCTGCGGGAACGTATAGCCGGTCCACATATTCGCGTATCATCCGGTTCGTACTGAACTGTGGTGCGAGGCTGGCCATGCTGGCACGCACGCGTGCAACCCAAGTGCGTGGAATTCCCACCGCATCACGAGCGTAAAATAGTGGTACCACCTGCTCTTCCAGCAGGCGATAAAGCTGTTCGGCCTCAACAGCATCCCAGCCCGGTTCCAGATGTTTCGCACCATCGCCCAGCGCCCAACCCACCTCCGGTGTATAGGCCTCCGCCCACCAGCCGTCCAGTTCGGAGAGATTCAGGCCACCATTGGCCAGCACCTTCATACCGCTGGTACCGCAGGCCTCCCAGGGGCGGCGCGGCGTATTGATCCATACGTCGACCCCCTGCACCAGTTTCTGCGCCAGGGCCATATCGTAATCCTCCAGGAATACCGCGTGGAAACGGACCTCTGGCCGTTGAGTGAACCGGTCCCATTCCTGCACGAACCGCTTGCCGGTCTCATCCTGTGGATGGGCCTTGCCGGCGACAACGAGCTGGACCGGGTGGTTCGGATGATTCAGCAGGCGGATAAGGCGCTCAGGGTCACGCAATAACAGATTGGGACGTTTGTACTCGGCGAAGCGCCGGGCGAATCCCAGGGTCAGTACATTCGGATCCAGGATGTGCTGTAGCTGGGTAGCCATCTCAGGCGCCTCGCCGCGCTGACTCAACTGACGGGCAAGCCGCATGCGTAAATAATCCACGAGATCGGCCCGCTCCCTACCACAGAAGCTCCACAACTCCTCATCACTGATGTCTTCGAGGATAGCGCGGGCCAAGCCCTCCAAACCACTGCGCCAGCGCTCTTTGCCGGCAACCCGGGTCCAGGCCTCATCGGCCCAGGGAGAATCCCAGGAAGGTACATGCACACCATTGGTGATATAGATGACCGGCACTTCGCATCTTGGCCAACGTGGATAAAGCACCTGAAAGATCTCACGGCTGACTTCGCCGTGCAGCCGGCTCACGCCATTGATGGTCCCACAGGTCCGGGCCGCCAGGTATGCCATGTTGAACGGCTCATTGTGGTCGTCGGAATCCTTGCGTCCCAGGGCACCCAGTTCGTCAGGAGTTACACCCAACCTCTCGGCGTAGACCTGTCCATACTTCAAGAGCAGCTGCGGGTCGAAGGTATCGAATCCGGCCGTCACCGGCGTATGGGTCGTAAAAACGTTGCCAGCCCGTGTGGCCCAGAGCGCCTCCCAGAAGTCGAGGCCGCTCTCCTCCATGAAGCACCGCGCCCGCTCCAACGTGACGAAGGCTGCGTGGCCCTCGTTGAGGTGGCACACATCCACCTCCAGGCCTAGAGTCTCAATCAGTCGCCAGCCGCAAATCCCCAAGGCGATCTCCTGGACAAGCCGCATCTCCTGTCCGCCGCCGTAAAGCTTACTGGTGATGCCGCGATCATAGGGACTGTTCAACGGATCGTTACTGTCCAGCAAGTACAAGGTGACTCGCCCCACCTGTGCCTGCCATATTCGGAACCGCACCGCTCGACCGGGTAGGTCGCTGGTTACATACAGCCATGCGCCGGACTCCGCCTGGACTGGCCGGATCGGCAGGTTAGTGGGAGCGTTGTAGGGATAGACAGCCTGTTGCTGGCCCATATTGTCCAACATCTGCCGAAAATAACCTTCCTGATAGAGCAGGCCGACAGCCACCACCGGCACTGCAAGGTCACTGGCGGCCTTGAGATAGTCACCGGCCAGGACGCCGAGGCCGCCAGCATATAGTGGCAGTGCTTCGCCCAGACCGAATTCCAGGCAGAAGTACGCTACTCTTTTCAGGTGCGTATCGGCATGCGTCTCACCGAACCAACCTGTCCGGCTGCAATACTCCTCGCGCGCCGCCACCAAGCCTCCCAGTTGCTCCTTGAAAGCCGGATCTTTGTTCAGTTCATCCAGACGTTCCCGGGTTACGTTTTGCAAAACAACAAACGGGTTTTCCGTCTGCTCCCAAGCTTGTGGGTCGATGGTGTTCCAAACAGCATCTCCGGCATGACTCCAGGTCCAGCGAAGATCTGTAGCTAATTCAGCCAGAGGCTCCAGCCCGGGTGGCAGATCACGCAGCAGAAAACGGTGGACTTGCATGGTTCACTCCAGTTCCTGGGACAGAATAGTCAGTCGCCTGCTTTGCTTCCAGATGAACATCTTTTATATCTATCCAATCAGCACATCGATATGAGCGGCAACGCTACGTCCCAAAGCCGACAGGTTATAGCCACCCTCCAGGGTGGAGACGATGCGACCCTGACAATGTCTTTCGGCGATCCCCTTAACTTTTTCTGTGATCCAGCGATAGTCGGCTTCCACCAGATTGAAATGGGCCATGTCGTCTTCGACATGCCCATCGAAGCCGGCGGAGATCATGATCAATTCAGGCTGAAACCGCTCAATGGCACCGAGCCATTTTTCCTCGATAGCGGACCGGAATGCTAAACCTTCGCTGCCGGCTGGTAGCGGAAGATTGATCATGTGCTCACTGATCGTGTCTGCTCCCATGTTCGGGTAGAAGGGATGCTGGAAGCTGCTACAGAACAGCACCCGGGGATCGTCTTTGAAAATATCTTCAGTACCATTGCCATGGTGAACATCAAAATCCACAATGGCGATGCGCTCTAATCCGTATTGTTCCAGCGCATGGGCCGTGCCTACCGCAATATTGTTGAAGATACAGAATCCCATGGCCTGGTGGCGTCCCGCATGATGCCCAGGGGGCCGTACATTGCAGAATGCAGCGGTCACTTCATCGGACAACACCCTATCCACTGCCATCACAACAGCGCCCGCCGCCCGCCGCGCAGCATCCAGTGTGAAGGGGTTCATCCCCGTATCACCACCGTCCAACCAGATGAGACCCTCTTCCGGACTCAGACTAACTATGTGATCCACATAGCTTTGATCATGAACCCTCAGTAGCTGTTCCCGAGACGCCAGTGGTGCATCGTAATAGCGCAGCAGTATGTCCAATCCCGAAGAGACGAGCTGATCCTGGATTGCATGAAGACGGGCCGGCGCTTCGGGATGGTGCGCGCCCATTTCATGTTTGAGGCAGTCGGGGTGAGAAATCAAGGCCAGGTACATGCTATTCAACTCTCTCAAAGCTGAAACGGTTGAAAAAACGAAACCAAAGTGAAACTGTATTTAACGCTCATGTATTTAAACC
>CBDVCD010000164.1:0-7682 GCA_965372385.1 uncultured Gammaproteobacteria bacterium
TCCGCACTGAATCATTGACGCTGCCCTTGCGGATCGGGTTCGGCGCTTTTTTCATCGCCCGCGGACGACTTGGGCAACATCGGCTTTGAAAGATCAAGTTCGAGATACGTTTTGATGATATGGAGCATCTCCGGTGTCAAATCAGCAGGCTGGTCAGCAGGCAGGCGCCGCTCGATCACCAGTCTTTTCCTGGGTGTGTCATATCGAAGCTTTACTTTCATCAGTATGTCGCTCGAAGCTGAATCAGTCGCGACGACAAACTGCTTGGCTTCCGCCTGTAGCGCCTCCAACAGCGCTATTGTTTGCGCGGCGGACAGGTTAATGTGGCGCTCATTCGTTTTGATCTCCACCTTGCATTTGGATTCAAGGCAATCAAGCTTGTGCCTAAAGGATGCCCCTGTTGCGTCTTTGTAACTGACGTAGATATAGGCCTGCTCTTGCGCAACAAGGGTCGCCGCGAAGAGACTGGCAACAACCAGCAGAACGGTTTTTAGCATCTATTCCTACCTTGACGGAGCACTTAGGGTTTCACTAACTTGTTGAATTCATCCATACGCATCTGCGTTGCTTCCGGCGACTTCAGGGCCTTTTTCTCCAACGCTGCGATCCATTCCGCCTCCGCCTTGAAGAGCCGATCGAGGTTGTCGGCGTAGACCACCACCGGGAATTCTTTCTTACGCAGGTTGATCACATAGGCGTCCATTTTTTCATGGAGGTACCTTCGCCGGGTGTTCTTGCGTGTCGCTTTGTCCACGATATCCTCGAACTGCGCCTCGCGCAGGTCCAGCACCTTGACCAGGTGCCAGCCGGCGGGCGACTCAACCGGTCCACCGATCTCATCGGGTCCCACTGAGAAAGTCAGCTCGTCAAGCCCCGGGAATCCGCTCCCTTTGGTCACCCAGCCCATCTCGCCCAGGGTCTGCTTTGCATTGGGATCGATCGAATAGTCCCTGGCGGCCTCATACAGGGTGATCTCACCGGACTCGATCCTGCCCTTGATCTCCTCGGCCGCTTCCCGGGTCTTCAGGACCACCATCTGGATCTTGCGCGCTTCGCGCAGGCTGATCCGGTCCCGATTCTCCTCGAAATAGTTCCAGAGTTCCGCGTCGGTCGGTTCCATCTGTTTGATCAGATTTTCCCGGTGCAGAATGGTCAGACGATTTTTCTGATACGCCTTTATCCGCCGCTGATAGGCCGGATCCTGCTCCAGGCCCGCCGCCCGGCCCTTTTTCGCCATGATGCGCGAGTCGATATAGCGGTCCAGCGCCTTGGCGCGTTCATCGTCCTCGTCCAGGTGAAACTCGGCCATGGTGCTGCGCTTGCTTTCGCTACGCAATAGATTTTCCACCTCTTTCCAGTAGACCGGCTCGCCGTCGATCCGGGCCACCACCACCGAGTCCTTGCGTGCATCGTCACCGTTCGCCTCCAGCTTGGCCTCCTCCACGATCACCTCGACGCCTTCGCGCAACCGCTCCCGCATAGTGGCTGTCCGCCCCTTGAAGCGTGCCTTGCGGATGGCGGCCTCGATGCCGAGCCTGATCTCGTCCGTCAACTCTTTACCCGCCATGCTCGACCGCTCGAATTGTTCCCGCACCTCGGCTTCGCTCACTTCGATATCCCCAATCAAGTACTGCTGGCGATAGAGCGAGGCCAGGACACCGTCGGAAAAACGCTGCCGCTCGCGAACATAGAGCGGGTCTTTGTGCATGCCATGCTTGTGGGCATCCAGGTAGAGCAGGTTGGCGGAGACCGCCTTGTCCAGCAGGGTGATGCGTACCTGATTGCGCTCGGGCGTGCCCAGGGCAGGCACTGACAGGCCAACCACCGCCGAACTGTTGAGCAGGGTATTGAGCTCACCAAAGGTGATCTCCTGATCGCCTACCTTGGCAATGACGTCGTTCAGTTCCCTGGCGGCTGCCGCTTCCGTGGTCTGGGCAGTGGCCGGTTTCGGCTCCTCGGCGCAGACGCCAAAGCCAAGCAGGCTCAAGACCGATAAGGTCAGAATAGATTTACCTAGTGTTTGGTTCATTAGAATTATTTCCAGATTCCGAGACTGTGTTCGATTCTAACCAAGTTTCGAAGTTCAGGGCCGGCAAAAAATGGAGGGGAAGCGGACTCCCTCTCCAGCGTCTCTAAGGACTCCCGCTCAACCTGCGAACGGGAGTTGTATCGGCCTTACCAGCCGCAGGTGCTGTCGGTCCGATTGAGGCTTACCGTCTCCCAGGTCGACTCGGCCACACGCCCCTCGGTCAGATGCTGCTTCCACTCGGTATCGCCGCAGCTGACGCTGCGGCCTTCGTTGCCGTGGCAGCTCAGGCAAACGCCAGTCGAACCATTGGCCGAAGTGAAGGGCGCACCGTACAATTCGGTCTCCGCCTTGTCCATCATGGACCGTGGGATGTCCTTACTGCCTCCCTTCCAGGCGTGATCGGTGTAGCTTGATTCGAGTGGATCCACATCGCTCCAGTTGTCGCCCTGGACACCGTGGCAGTTGAGGCAGGTACTGGTCAGCACGCTGTCCTCGTCCGTGTAAGTGTGGGCCCACCCAACCGCATCGTCGAAGTTATTGATAGACCCCAAGGTGCCACCGGGATTGTTCCTAATCCAGGACGGGATACCGTCGGCTTCCACCGCGTGGCAGGCACCACACTTGATCGGACCGTGCGAGCCGTCCGCATTCAGGTTGGCCGCCTGGGCATAGGTGGTCGTGTCGATAGTCGGAGTCACCGGATAGAGACCGTGGATCGACTCATGGCAACCCTGGCAGGAGATGTCCTGATGGCCGCGGGAGTAGCGCATCAGGCTCGCCTTGCGTGGATAGTTGAACGGCGGGAAGGCGTTGATGTTGCCGCTCTGCTCCGTGTACGGAGCGGCATGGCAGTCCGCGCAGTGGGGCTCGCCTGGGGACAGCCAGTGATCCCGGCCGTCGGTGGCGGCCGAGAAGGGCACCGGGGCGGCAATGCTGCCATTGCCTTCCGCATCCAGCGTGTTCTGGGCCAGGGTCACGCAATCCGGCGTGGTGCAGAAGCCCTCCAGTATGCGCACGCTCGGGTCGCCGTCCACGTCGAGCGCAACACAGACGTACACGCCGAAGGTATCGTTGAATACCGCCGTTGTCCAAGGCACGGTGTTGCAAACCGGATTCGCGTTTGCCTCGATGGTCGCCACATTGGCATCCGGCACATCCGGGCTCCAGATCTCACGGGTGAAGTCACCCAGCGGATTGTCCGCTGTAGGATCGAGCATGGCGATGGCCTCTGCCTCGGTGAGCCCGACCGCTGCCGCCACGTCCGCCAGAGTCGGCAGGGCACGGATGTTCACGGCATCCGTGGTGAGATCCGCCTGCTTGCCCGGCACTGCGTGGATCAGGTCGAGCATGTTCTCATTGCGCCAGATCTCCTGACCCAACTGAGTGTGGCAGTTGGTGCACCAGATACCCTTGTCACCGCCACCGGCATGCTGGTCGGAGAACACATTGTCCGACAGCCACTGGCCCACCGCATTCAGGTGCTCCGGTGTCTCAGCACCGTCGCTGTCCTTGCCCGGGTTGGAATGCACGTCGCGGCCCACGAAGCAACCGCCGTTGGCGTCACGGTTATCGGCATTGGCGTAGAAATTATCACCCTCGATAGTGATGGGATAACCGGCCATATCGCCGTCGGAGCGGTGCGCCGGATGGCAACCCTGACAGCTACCGTCACGGCCGAGAGAGTCGGAGAAGACGATCACGCCGCCGTCACTGACGCCGCGATGGTTGTCGTGGAGGGCCTCGGTTATCGGCGGGATCAGGGAACCCGCGAGGCAGGGCTCAGCACCCAGCTCGTTGTCGGGTCCGCAGTTGGCCGATTTGACCACTGCAATGACGTTGTCCGCGTGGCACTTCTGGCAGACCACCGACTCCTTGCCCAGACGGGTGATCTGCGGCAGTTCGCTGCCGAAACCCGGGTTGCTCGGGTCGTCCGGATCACCCGGCCAGTTGGCTGTGAAGCTGGTCCCGTGCTGCTGGTCGTGGATACCCAGGATGCTGATGGCCGCCCCCTTCAACCTTGGGTAAAAGGTGGAATCGCCAGCCGCCTCACTCAGTCCGTAGAAGTTCATCCAGAAATCGATTTCAACCTGGACATCCTCCGCGATAGCGGCGTTTCTGCCACCGATCTGCTGGGCGCTGTTCTGGCTGGTCGCCTGCAGCTCGGAGTGGCAGCGCTCACAGTTCGGGATGTCGATTGGTGCGGTGCCAAAACCGATGACCGGGTTGCCGTCGTCGATGACGGGCGTACCGATCCCGCCAGGGACGTTCGGATCGTAATGATGCATCTGGGCCTTCATGACTACGTACGGGCGGATGGAATCCTCGTCCACCAGCCCCGGATCACTGAAGAAGTCGATGCTGTCCTCGAAAGGGGTCAACGGCAGTCCCAGGGCCTCCCAGATGCGCGGCGAGGTCAACATCACCGGCAGGTTCTCCAGCACCTTCATCTGGGTATAGACCACGGTCCCATGGTCGGTGGAGAAGGTCAGCAGGTTGCCGTTGGAGTAACCGCCGCAATCGTTGGCCACCACCGGATTGTTGGGATCCCCGTCCTGGGTATCCGGACCCATCGGGTGGAAGGCCGGACCGCAGTCTGGCGGCACCATCAGCGAGAGCGGCGTGCTGGCGTTCAGGTTCTCCAGGCCGAGCCGGATCTTGTCCACCTCTGCCGTGGAGTTGGTGGGATTACTCCCCTCCAGATCGGCATAGATGTAGAAGTGGTTCATCCAGCCGCTGCCGTAGTTGTCATTGGCATCGGTGTAGTCGCCGTCACCCAGGACCACATTGGTCACACCCTCATAGGTACCGGTGATCAGCCTGTTGCCTGCATCGGTGGCAGCCGCATCATAGACCGTGTTCCACATGAACAGGGAGTTACCCTCCGTCGCACTGATCAGGGTGCTGGACTGGGGTTTGCCGCGGCCGTCGTTACGCGGCTGGGCCTCGTGCCAGTAGCGCAGCACGTATTTGTTGAAGTCACCATCAGCGTTCAGTTGCGGTTCACGCAGCACTGTCTCGCGCCCAAGTGGGTCCAGGCCGACCTTGGGATCGCCCTCCAGCAGCATCGGGAAGTCGCTGTCGTTGTCGCCCTTGTCGCTTCGCGCCACCTGGGCCAGGATCGAGTTGTAGGGTGGCAACACACAGCAGTAGGCGAACTCGAAACCGGTGCAATGCATGCCCAGCTCGTAGTTCATCAGGATGTTGAACTTATTCTGGTTGCTGGTGTTGACCAACAGGCCAGTCTCTATCGTGAGATCGACGGTTTGGGTGTTACTGATCAACTGGCCATCGCTGGCGACATAGGTGAAGCTGTCCGCCATGGTGCCGGGGTTCGGCGTGTAGCTGAATGAGCCGTCCGGGTTAAGCACCAAGGTACCGGCGATAACGTCGCCCACGAGCTCGGCGCTCAGCGTATCCCCGTCCGGATCGCTGGCGTTCAGCAGCACGCCGGGGTATGGCACCTCCGCATTACCCAGTACACCATCGGGACCCGCCCGGTCGAGTACCGCCGTATCGATCGGGAAGGTCTGATCGACGGCGGTAGGTGGGTTGTTAGGTCCGCCCAGCTCGTTGACCGTGATGGTCACGGTGGCGGCAGTATCGCTGTTGACCAGACCGTCGTTGGCGAAATAGGTGAAGCTGTCCGTGCCGAAGAAACCTGCAGTTGGAACATAGGTTAATGATCCGTCAGCATTCAGGCTGAGGCTGCCGTTGGTCGCATCCGTATCGAGAACCGCTGTCAGCGTATCACCGTCCACATCGATATCGTTGCCGAGCACGCCAGGGGCCGCCACAGTCAGGGTCGTATCCTGATCCATGCCATAGGCGTCATCCACGGCCACCGGCGGGGTATTGCCGACAGGCGGTTTCGGCGCACAGTCGTCTGGCGCGCCATGCACCGGAAAATCTATGACGGGAGATTCGCCGGTAAGAAGCGCACTGACCGCGCAAGGTACCGGGTCCAGCGGGTTGTTGCGCTTGGATTTGATCTTGAGCTTCCACTTGCCGTTGCCCTTGACGGACGCGGTTCCCAACAGGGTCGAATTCGGTGGTGTGGTGTAACCATAGTAGACCTCCACGGTACCGCCTCTCCCATCGGTGCCTTCGACCTCGAGGGTATCTCGTTCCCAGCTGGCCTCTGTTATTGTCAACGCGGCAAGTGCTTGGTCGCCCCATGCGATCAGCGCAAGGCCGGCAATCGCCACGGCGGGTCTAAGCAACCTTTGTCGCCATCTACAGTCTCTCTTGCTCATTGTTTCATTCCTCCGCGGTTTTTGAAAAAATTGCCGTTGTGATCCACAGGTGGCCAAAATTGCCCCTGGAATCTTCCGAAGCTCTTGTTATCCTTGATTAGATCTCCGTTAACGCACCGTTAAAATGCCGGTAATCCTGGTGATCTTGAGACAGCCTTGCGTATTTCCCGTGCGGCTAATATTGTTATATTTTTCCCAAATCAATAATAGCCTAAGTTGACCGTTTGTGGGAATCATGCTGTCAATAGAATTGCGATTATGTTAATATATCTAATATATACAATGACTTATGTAAATATTCTTGCGCCAAGTCAGCACCAGGGCGCCGCATGGGGTGTGCAGGCGCCAATATCTCCGGCGAGTCAGGTACCCTCCCATGCCGGAACGGCAATATCGACAACACGCGATTACCCTTGATTTTAAATGTCTTTACCCAGGGAAAATGCGTATTGATGTTTTCATGATTGGGACTATAAAATTAATTCAGTTCCAGGGTTTATAAAGAACTTGTTCTGGTGAGAAGTCACTAAAAGCTAACCAGGAACTGACTCAAACTGAAGTAACGTCTGAGGCAACCACATCCCTTTCATTTTTGGAGCAGAATATGAGCGCGCATATAGCGAATGTTGTTGTACATATCGACGAGACCCTTTCATCAGATCAGATTCATTCGATGGAAAAGGACATTTCGTTTACCGGCGGTGTATACAGTGCTTGCGTACATGAGCGCACACCGCATTTGATGGTTGTTGACTATGACCCAATGGAGATCCAGTCAATTTCCCTGTTGCATAATGTGCAGGATCATGGATTTCATGCGGAGTTGATAGGGTTTTAGCCTTTTCAACTGCAGCCTCCTAAGCATAAAACTACAGGGTGGCTATTAAGGGCCGCGGAAAAAATGATTTTCCGTGGCCCTAAACTGCCCGCACTGTCGATCATTTCCTACAAGCTCGGCTGTATATATACCCCTCAACGGGTTATGCACATTGCTGCCTCTTAGATCACCTGTTCGCTCTCTTTCCAATCGGCATATAGCCCAGGCCATGCGTGGCCCTAACATCGACTATTTTTCCAGGTTTTTATTGTGGTATTTAAGATAAAAAATTCTTATCAATTTGCTGGTTTTGAAGGGGATAGCCATATAACCCCTGCAGAAAGAGTGAATGTATTCACGAAAATTGGCGGATAAAAGGCATTAAATAATTTGCATAATTTCATTAAACGATGTGCCTGATTGGAATCGCAGTGTCACATTGTTTGACTTATAAAGTCGGGAAAAGGCTTCCCTAAAGATCAACTCCAACAAGCCGAACTATGGGGTGCAAATTCAAGTATTGGTTCTGTTAAACACTAAGGAGTTGTAAAAAATGAAAGCATTCATTTTGCTTGTGGCGATA
>CBDVCD010000165.1:0-7650 GCA_965372385.1 uncultured Gammaproteobacteria bacterium
CGGCGCCCTGGTAGGTCTGGGTTATCTGTGCGGCATTGCGACCCTGCATCTTGGGCAGGCCCGCCTTGGCCACGGCGGCGAAACTGTAGGCACTGATGTCGTGGGCCAGGGCGAAGCCTTCCCGGGTCAGGTTGTCCAGGTAACCCCCTTCCAGATGATCACGGGGGGCGAACCCAACCGAGTGAACAATGCCATCCAGGCCATCCCAACGCTTGCCAAGTTCTTCGAACACAGCTGTAATCTGCTCATCGCTGGTGACATCCAGCGGAAGTATGATGTCAGAACCACACTGCTCGGCAATCTGGTCAACCCGCTTTTTCAGCTTGTCGCCCTGGTAGGTGAAGGCGAGTTCCGCCCCTTCCCGATGCATCGCCTTGGCGATGCCCCAGGCAATGGAACGATTGCTGGCCACGCCAACGATAAGAATACGTTTGTCTTGTAAAAATCCCATGGAACAATTCCTTGGTGGTGTCATCGAACAGAAATGCGGATAATACGCGCTTGTGCGTACTCCAGCGAAATAACAATTCAATAAGGTACCGGAATTTCCACGGATCGAAAAGAGCGGGTTTTTCCACTCCCCATGCATAGAGATCAGCTTAAAATACCCCGCTTTTTTGGCATCCTGCTGCCCCTTCTGTTGCTCATGGGTTGTGATGGAACCCCATGGAACAGCCCCTACCCGGCACAGGATATGGATGCATTCATCCTCTACAGCTCATTTGAAGAACGGCCTAAACATCTGGATCCCGTGCGCTCCTACGTATCCAACGAATACGCCTTCATCGGGCAGATCTATGAGCCGCCCTTGCAGTATCACTTTCTGAAGCGTCCCTATGTGTTGCAACCCGCGACGGCCGTCGCGGTGCCCAAGCCGGTTTTTTTCGACCAGGATGGCAGACGTTTGCCGGATGATGCGCCACCTGAGCAGATTGCGGTGAGTGAATACCTGATCCGCATCAAACCCGGCATCCAATACCAGCCGCATCCCGCCTTTGCCCAAGATGGGACGGGCCACTATCGTTATCATCAGTTGGCCTTAAAGGATCTGGAGAAGATCAATGTGCTGGGGGATTTTCCCGAGACCGGCAGCCGGGAGTTGACTGCCGAGGACTATCTCTATCAGATCAAGCGGATTGCCTTTCCCAAGCTGCATTCCCCGATCGCCAGCCTGATGCAGGACTATATCCTCGGCTTTGAGCCATTCAGCGAAACGCTTAATGAGGCCTACCAGAAACTGAAAGAGGAAGCCGGTGAGAAAGAGGTCTTCCTGGATCTGCGCAACTTCTCCCTACAAGGTGCCGAGCTGGTGGATCGTTATAGCTACCGGATCCGGCTGCAAGGGAAATACCCTCAGTTCGTCTATTGGCTGGCCATGCCGTTCTTCGCGCCCATGCCCTGGGAGGCGGATCGCTTTTACACCCAGCCGGGCATGCCGCAACGCAATATCACCCTCAACTGGTACCCGGTGGGCACCGGTCCCTACATGCTGTCCGAGAACAATCCCAACCTGCGCATGGTGCTGGAGCGCAACCCCAATTTCCATGACGATTTCTATCCGACCGAGGGCAATCCGGGCCAGGCGGAGCAGGGGTTGTTGGACGATGCGGGTAAGCGCGTGCCCTTCATCGACAAGGCGATCTACAGCCTGGAGAAGGAGACCATCCCCTACTGGAACAAATTCCTGCAGGGTTACTACGACAACTCCGGTATCTCGTCCGACAGTTTCGATCAGGCGGTGCAGTTCACCGATCAGGGCGAAGCGGAACTGACCGAGGGTATGCGCGCCAAGGGTATCCGGCTGAGCACCGCGGTGCGTACCAGTAACTGGTACATGGGTTTTAACATGGCCGATCCGGTGGTGGGCGGTGATTCCGAACGCGCCCGCCTGTTGCGCCGGGCGATCTCCATCGCGGTGGATTTCGAGGAGTTCATCGCCATCTTCGCCAATGGCCGGGGAGTGGTGGCTCAGGGTATGCTGCCGCCCGGTATCTATGGCCACAAGCCAGGCTTGGAAGGGATCAATCCCTATGTCTACCAGGTGGTGAACAACAAGGCGGTGCGTCGAGACATGCATGAGGCGCTGCAGTTGATGGCGCAGGCGGGGTATCCCGATGGACGGGATGCGGCAACCGGCAAGCCGCTGGTGCTCTATTACGATACCGCCGCTTCCGGGCCGGACAGCAAGGCCCAGCTCAACTGGATGCGCAAACAGTTCGCCAAGCTGGGCGTTCAACTGGTGATCCGGGCGACCGACTTCAACCGCTTTCAGGACAAGATGCGCAAGGGCACGGAACAGATATTCATGTGGGGCTGGAATGCCGATTATCCCGATCCGGAGAACTTTCTGTTTCTGCTCTATGGTCCGCACAGCAAGATCGACAACAATGGTGAGAATGCCTCCAACTACAAGAACCCGGAGTATGACGCCCTGTTCGAGCAGATGAAGAATATGGATAACGGTGCCGAGCGTCAGGCGATCATCGATCGCATGATGGAGATATTGCGGCGTGACGCCCCCTGGTCATGGGGCTATTTCCCGAAATCCTTCTCCCTGCATCACGCCTGGTATAAAAACTCCATTCCGAACCTGATGGCGGACAATACCCTCAAATACAAGCGCATCGATCCGCGGCTACGGGTGGAGAAGCGGCAGGGATGGAACCAGCCGGTCTTATGGCCGGTCATCACCCTGCTGATTATTCTACTGATCTCCCTGATCCCCGCCTATGTGATGTTCCGCCGCAGCGAAAGGAGCAGTGCGATATGATGGCCTATGTGATTCGGCGGGTGCTGTATGCCATCCCGATCCTGATCGGGGTGAACATCATCACCTTCCTGCTCTTCTTCGTGGTCAACTCGCCGGACGACATGGCGCGCATGCATCTGGGGGTCAAACGGGTGACTCCCGAGGCGATACAGGAGTGGAAGGCGGGGCATGGCTACGATAAGCCGACCCTCTACAACAGTTCGGCGCAGGGGATCGAGCATCTCACCGATACCATCTTTTTTCAGAAATCGGTGAAGCTGTTCCAGTTCGATTTCGGCTCCTCCGACGATGGCCGTGACATCGGCTATGACATCTCCCAGCGCATGTGGCCCAGCCTGGCCATCGCTCTGCCGGTGCTGCTGGTAGGGCTCACCCTGAATATTACCTTTGCCCTGCTGATCGCCTTCTTCCGCGCCACCTATATCGATTTCTGGGGGGTGGTGATCTGTGTGGTGATGATGTCGGTCTCGGCGCTTTTTTATATTATCGGCGGCCAGTATCTGGTGGGTAAGCTGCTCCATCTGGTGCCGATCTCAGGCTACGATACCGGTCTGGGGGCGGTCAAATTCCTTATCCTGCCGGTGCTCATCGGCATTATCGGCGGTATCGGTGCAGGTACCCGCTGGTACCGCACCCTGTTTCTGGAGGAGATCAACCGGGACTATGTTCGCACCGCCCGGGCCAAGGGCCTCAGCGAGCAGTGGGTGCTGTTCGGTCATGTGTTCAAGAATGCACTGATACCCATTCTGACCGGGGTGGTAGCGGTGCTGCCGCTGCTGTTCATGGGCAGCCTGATCACCGAGTCCTTCTTTGGCGTCCCCGGGCTGGGCAGCTACACCATCGACGCGATCAATAATCAGGACTTCGCCATTGTGCGCTCGATGGTCTTTCTCGGTTCGGTGCTCTACATCATCGGCCTGATCCTGACGGATATCTCCTATACCGTCGTCGATCCCCGGGTGAGGTTGGCATGATCGATCTGGTGGTTCTCTGGACCGATGCACTGATCTTTCTGCTGGTGGTGCTGGTGGGTGGATTTGCTCTGTTTGCAAGTAAAAAAGAGCATCTGCGTGCGCCCTGGAAGGAGGTTGCCCGTAACAAGGTGGGTATGGGCGCCCTGGTGGTGCTTTCGGTGTATGTTGTTATCGGTCTGCTCGATTCGATCCACTACCGTCCTCAGGCGGATGAGCACGGCAAGACCGAGATCGCCGAGGTCTTGAGTCTCTTCGACACGCTGGTGACGCCACTGCGCGCCCGTGAGGAGAAGACCTACTCCGCCCCCCTGGCGACCCATCAGTACACCAAGGAGAATCTCGAGTTGCCGGATGGCAGGACAATCCGGGACTATCCGCGGCTCAAATTCGGCGGGGCCCATCTCCAGAATCCGGAAAAAGACTGGTTGGCTGATATCCTGCTGCTGCTGTTGAAAGGGGCGATCGAGGGGTTATTGGTCTGGTTGCTGCTGTCCTCACTGCTGATCTTCTGGTCAGCCAGGCGCTCCGGCTGGGGTTTTCGGCGTAAGCTGCGGGCGATAAAGCAGTCAAATACCGATTTACCCTGGGGCACCCTGCTGCTAACCACGGGCACCTTATTGGTGGTTGGGTTTGGCGTCGGTGAACTGAGCCTGCACTATCATCTGCTGGGCACCGACAAGGTGGGGGAGGATGTCTTCTACCAGGCCCTGAAGAGTATTCGTACCGGCCTGCTGATCGGTACCCTGACGACCTTGGTGATGCTGCCGGCGGCGATCCTGCTGGGCATCATGGCAGGCTATTTCCGCGGCTGGGTGGATGACGTCATTCAGTACACCTATACCACCCTCAACTCGATTCCCGGCGTTTTGCTGATCGCGGCGGCGATCCTGATGATGCAGATCTACATGAGCAATCATGAGGAGGAGTTCGCCAGTCTGACCCAGCGGGCCGACATGCGTCTGCTGTTTCTCTGCATGATCCTGGGCGTCACCAGCTGGACCGGTCTCTGTCGTCTGTTGCGGGGCGAGACCTTCAAGCTGCGGGAGTTGGAATATGTGCAGGCCTCACTGGCCTTCGGGGTCGGCCATTTCACCATCATCGGGCGACATATCCTGCCGAATGTACTGCACATCGTGATGATCACCCTGGTGCTGGATTTCAGCGGCCTGGTGCTGGCGGAGGCGGTGCTCTCCTATGTCAACATCGGCGTCGATCCGACCATGAACAGCTGGGGCAACATGATCAACGGCGCACGCCTGGAGATGGCCAGGGAGCCCATCGTCTGGTGGTCGCTGGCGGCCTCCCTGGTCTTCATGTTTACTCTGGTGCTGGCGGCCAATCTCTTTTCCGATGTAGTACGGGACGCCTTCGATCCGCGACTGCGCAGCACCCGTTAAATAATGTTATGAACGAACCCCTGCTGAAAATCGAAAACCTGCGGACCCGTCTCGGTGATGAACAGAGCCCGGTCTGGGTAGTGGATGGGCTCGATCTTACTATCCACAAGGGCGAGACCTTCGCCCTGCTGGGCGAGTCGGGTTGTGGTAAGTCGATGACCGCACTCTCCATGATGCGCCTGCTGCCACCCTCCGGTCGGGTTATGGAGGGTGACATCCATTTTGGCGGCACTGAACTGCTCTGGCTCAGCGAGCGGGAGATGCGCCAGGTCCGGGGTGGCCGCATGGGCATGATCTTCCAGGAGCCTATGACCTCTCTCAACCCGGTGCTGCGGATCGGCGATCAGATCGCCGAGGCGGTGCGTCTGCACGATGGTTCAAAGGGCAAGGTAGTTGATCAGCGGGTGGTCGAGTTGCTGGATGCGGTGGGTATCCCCGATCCGCCGCGTCGCGCAATAGAGTATCCACACCAGCTTTCCGGTGGCATGAAGCAACGGGTGATGATCGCCATGGCCCTGGCGGGGCGGCCCGAACTGCTGATTGCCGATGAACCGACCACCGCCTTGGATGTCACCATTCAGGCCCAGGTCCTCAAGTTGCTGAAGGCATTGCAGCGCGAGACCGGTATGGCGATCCTGCTCATCACCCACGACCTGGGTATTGTGGCGGAGAACGCCAATCGCCTGGCGGTGATGTATGCGGGGCAGATTGTCGAGACCGGGGATGTGCAGCATTTTTTCCAGGGTCCTATGCATCCCTACAGCCGCAAGCTGTTCGAGTCCCTGCCGGACAGCCGCAAACGGGACGAGAAGCTGGCGGTCATCAAGGGTTCGGTGCCATTGCTGAATCAGACCTTCAGCGGCTGCCGCTTCCTGCAACGCTGTGAAGAGAGCGGGGAGCGTTGTGCTCAGGAGCTACCCCAGTGGCGCCAATTGAACGCAACTCAGGGAGTGCGTTGTCTGCTTTATGCAGAGGAGCCATTGATCTCCACTGCACGCAACAAGTCAGTGGCTGAGCGGCATGTTGTCGTCGAGAAGCCGTCTGAACCGCTGTTGGAGGTTACAGGCCTCAAGGTTCATTTCCCGATTCACAAGGGGGTGTTTCGCCGGGTGGTGGGGCAAGTACGGGCGGTCGACGGGGTGGATATGCTGATCCCGAAGGGCCGTACCCTGGCGCTGGTGGGGGAGTCGGGTTGTGGCAAGACCACGGTGGGCAAGGCCATTCTACAGTTGCTCAAGCCTACCGGAGGCACTGCTCGATTCGAGGGTGACGAACTCACCCGGCTCAAGGGCGAGGCTCTGCGCCGACGTCGTGCCGATATGCAGATCATCTTTCAGGACCCCATGTCATCCATGAACCCCAGGATGCTGGTGGGAGACATCATCGCCGAGGGGATGAACGCACAGAAGATGGGGACCAAGAGCCAGCGCAGTTTTCGGGTCAATGAGTTGCTGGAGCAGGTGGGCCTGTCGACGGAGGCGGTCAGCCGCTATCCCCATGAGTTCTCTGGTGGGCAACGCCAGCGCATCTGCGTGGCCCGGGCCCTGGCGGTGGAGCCCAAACTCATCGTTTGCGATGAGCCGACCAGTGCCCTGGATGTGTCGGTTCAGGCGCAGATTCTGAATCTTCTGAAGGAGCTGCAGCATAAGCTTGAGCTCTCTTACCTCTTCATCACCCACAATATCTCGGTAGTCGCCTACCTGGCGGATGAGGTGGCGGTGATGTATCTGGGGCGCATTGTGGAACAGGGTCAGGTCGCTACCGTGCTGGAAAATCCGGCCCACCCCTATACCAAGGCGTTGCTTTCGGCAGTGCCAGTACCTGATCCCACCCATCAGAGGAATGTGATCCAGCTGGAAGGGGACATGCCATCGCCCGCGAATCCTCCGACTGGTTGCTATTTTCACCCCCGTTGCCCACAGGCCTTAGAGAAGTGCCGGGCGGCATATCCTGAACAGAAAGAAATCGGTAAGCATCACCGGGTCAGCTGCTGGCTGCATTCTGCATAAGTTGACGAACAAGCCAGAGGGAACGATGGCGACACCCACAACTCATTTCGATTGGCGGAGCTGATTGCATGAGAGAAAAACTATACCTATTGTGGGTGGTGTGCATAAATATATCTGGTTTCTTTATACATCGGTCAAAGCCTCATGAGACTCTTTACCACGCTTACCGCTACCAGAAGATAGCGACCTGGAAACCCGTGCCGTACTCAAAAAAGCGGCTCTAGCTCATCGTTATCTGGCTGAATTGAAGGGGGTATCGGCCACTATTCCTAATGAAGTGATCTTGATCAACACCCTTACCCTGCAAGAGGCCAAAGATAGCTCTGCGGTGGAAAACATCATCACCACCCATGACGAACTCCCGCCTCGTTCCCACGCTCTCGCGTGGGAACGCCTACCCCTCTTACCAAGTGCACAGCATCCTCTGCAGTTATCCCGTTAGCTTGTAGATGGCGCTGCCGTCGGTGCACAACACGGCGTCAGGATCAACAAGGGGTTCC
>CBDVCD010000166.1:0-7619 GCA_965372385.1 uncultured Gammaproteobacteria bacterium
CATTACTTCCCCTCCCCCCAGCCCCCTCCCGGTGGGAGGGGGAGTTTCTGGACGGGTACTATTTAATCTGTTCCCCCGCCGAGTACCTACGACTCAGGATGTAAGTAATATTACGGACACGGGGTTAAGTAAATGTGCGGACATACATATCCGCGTCATTCACCTATCATTTTCCCTTAGACGCTTAGACGCAAGCCTCATTTGCGTTACCTCAGTGTTGTTAACGGGAAATCGGTTATGCGAAAGTATGAACTGGAGATGGTGCTTCTTGTTTCCGCCTTAGTGCTGTTTGCCAGCATGGTCGCCACCGTATACGAAGTTTATCCGTTCAGGTAATTCTGATCCTGGTCAGAATGGGTAGTAGTTATTATAGGAGATTACAATGAGAGACACGGCCATCATTCGACGCGGTATGGACGCCATCCGGCGCATTTCCCGCTTTTTCTCGTCAGCCGAACCGGCGGTCCGGCACAATATCGTGTTGGCAAAGTGGGAACAACACTACGATGCATACCCCGACAGCTTTTCGCGCCGGCAGCAGCACAGCATTCTGAACTACCTTACGCCGGCGGACTGACGGGAGCCGCGCGATTTCAAGGCAAGATCATGTCCATCGAGCTTAAAGATTACCTTTTTAAGTCTGGAGCCACCCTGGTCCTGCACGGGGTAAGGGAACTGGTAGATGCCGACCTTGCGCAATTGCGTGACTTTTCGGAGAGGCAGAGAGCGGCGATCACTTCCGTTGTTATTTCCAATACGTGCATCACCGGCGAGTGTTTCCAGCATCTGGCGCTTCTGCCAAATCTAATAGCTCTGTACGGCGGTGGAACTCGGGTAAAAGACGATGCACCGTTTGATCTGCTATCGAGAACCATTGAGATACTTAACCTGGATCGTACCGAAATCAGCGAGAGGTGCATCTTGAAGCTAAGGAACCTACCACGCTTGAGGTTGCTTAGTCTTCGGCAGACCGGCATTACGGATAACGGCCTTCATCTCATGGGTGCCATGCCGAGCCTCCGCGAGTACTACCTACAAGCGGCACGATTGTAAGCGAACACACGATGCAGCGACTTAAAAACTACCGAAAACGCTATGACAGGGGCCAGGGTTGATTGATTTTGGAAAGGGGCTTATCAGAATAATTCAAACCCGGCCCCTGTCACGCTTGTTTCCACAAGAGAAATTATAATTTGTCATGCACAAGCAGACAAAAGGGACTGATGCAACCGCCAGAGCATTCACCATTAGTGAGGTGGCGGGGTGGGAACACCGGTTAAGAGATGTTATCAAGGGTTTCCGTGGCAAGGACCACGACCCGCAGTGCGGCAGTAGTGCACTGAAAAGAGCAGCACAAAGCCTCCACGACGAACTCAATACCCACCAAGGGTATCTTGATGCCTTGGAAAGCGCCGCCCGGTTTGCGCCCAGGGAAAGGCGTCCGTGGGGCTGGCACCCGTTGATTGATACCCCATTCTTGCGGGTTGATTTAATCAGCCTGCACCGTTTTTTCTCTATTCCCCTGCACGACCACCCCAACGCTTGGGGTGCGCAACGGATCGTTTCCGGAAAAGTGCGAATACGGCAATACCAGTTCGCTCCGGATGCCGATCAGCGTCACACCTTAGTGTCACTCGGGCAGGTTGCAGACCGTGTCCTGGTCAAAGGCGAGAATGCCACCTTCACACCTTCATTTGGAAACCTTCATGAACTGGAGTCCATCAGCCCACGCTGCGTGGTGCTGAGCATGATGGTCAATCCCTACAGGCCGCAGGATGGTTCCTTGTACTACCAGGTGCCTTTCACGCTACGCGGAAACACAGG
This sequence comes from uncultured Gammaproteobacteria bacterium, assembly GCA_965372385.1. Classification (GTDB taxonomy): domain Bacteria; phylum Pseudomonadota; class Gammaproteobacteria; order Chromatiales; family Chromatiaceae; genus JASJBU01. Next base: position 1,825 of record CBDVCD010000166.1, read on the forward strand.
ACTTTATAACCGGATTAGAAAACGCTCAGCTACGCGAGTAGGGCTGGATTCAATGACAAGGTAACAGTAACGATTGATACCTGATTTCAATCGATGTCGGGGAGAAATTGAATATGGAAAACAGGAGCCACACCATCAAACAACTACTGTTATCAGCCGTGGTTGGAGGGATGATCGGTCTGTCGCCCACCGCACTCAATGGAGCTGAGCACGAACTCGGACTGGATGCATTCAATAAGGGGCAATACACTAAAGCCTATCGATTGATCAAGGTGAGCGCGGAAAGAGGTGAACTGAACAGCCTGTTCATCCTGAGCACGTTGTACCAGCTTGGACTGGGGGTTGAGATAGACGAATATGAGGCGTTTCACTGGTGCAAAATGGCTGCCGAAGAGGGTCACCTTGAGGCACAATTCCAACTCGGACTGATGTACCTTGAGGGTGAAGGTGTTACGGAAGATGAGACAGAGGCTCAGAAATGGCTGTGGGCGGCAGCGGACCGGGGATACCCTCAGGCAAGCGAGGTGCTCACCTACATATTATCCGATGATTACCACCAAGAGTTCGGTATTGGCTGTTGAAGAGGCATATCAGAATGAGTTCTGATCTGCAATCGACCTGATTCCGTGCCAAGTGATGACATTGACGAGTTGGCAAATGGCTAAGTTCGAGAGTGTCGCGAGTTGTGTATGGAACGCCCCTTTTCTTAATGATCCAGCGTCAACAGAAGTTGATAAACCACCCCCACCCTGGCCCTCCCCCTGCGAGGGGGAGGGTATAGTTCTCCAGGTATCAATCCACTGAACTGTATAGGGGGTCAGAAGGTATTGCTGGCTGGTCTTCTTTTCTGATCATTATCCTTACAGTCCCAGCTCCCGCCAGCGTTTTTCGATGCGCTTGAGGGAGATCGGATAGGCAGTACCCAGTTCCTGGGCGAACAGCGAGATCCGTAGCTCTTCGAAGTGCCAGCGCATCTCCTCGATGCGTTCGTCGATGCGATTGTTCTCGCGACAGCGTCGATCCCACTCCTGCCATGTTCCATAGGACTCGGCCATCTCGCGCAGGCGCTGCTGGTCCCTGGCAGCGGCATGCTTGAGCTTTTCCAGGCGCATCTGCATGGCCTGCAGATAGCGGGGCAACTCGGTGAGCTTATCCACCGGTGTCTGCTGCAGAAAGCCTTTGTAGATCAGCCGATCGAGCTGTTGCTGTATATCGCTGATGGAGGCGATCCAGTTGATCTGGGTAGTCTCCGCCAGGCGTTTTCTCACCTGCTGGTAGCGATTCATGATATCGGCAAACTGGGCACAGACCCGGTTGGTGACGAGCATTAGCTGTCCGATCCTATGCGCTACACTTTTTTGGAAAACCGGTTCATCGCGGATCTCCGGCTCCCCATCCAGGAAGGTCTGATCGACGATATGGAACACCAGTTCATCTTCCAGGCTGCGCCGCTGTTCCACCCTCAGCCCCTTGGGAGCATCCGGCACCTTGGTGTACTGCAGTCGCATGCGTGCCAGGTTGGGCAGATTCCTGCGCAGATAGCGGATGTCTTTGCTGAGCTTGAGCATGATCAGCCGCCGCACGCCCGCCTTGTGACTACGCTGAGCGGCGGGCTCGGAATCCAGCAGGCGGATCGCCACGCTCTCCCCCTCGTCCACCAGGGCTGGGAAGCCTACCAGCCGGATACCGCCCTGCTCCACCGTCACACTGGATTGAAGCGTACCGAAATCCCAGGTCTTGAGGCCCATTTTCTCCATCCCGGGGGTCGCCAGCTGGTGCGGGCGACTCTGACCCTTTTTAGCTGCGAGCTGCTTCACTTCGGCCAGTTGGCGGCTGATGCCGAGGGTCTTGCCCTGCTCGTCCACTACCCGCACCTGCATGCGCAGGTGGTCAGGCAGACCGGCCTCACTCCAGGTATCCTCAGGGATGTGCACCCCGGTCATCTGCTTGAGCCGTTCCCCCAACACCTGCACCAGTGGCCGATCGGAGGCCTCCAGCCCCTTGAGGCAGGCATCCGCGTAATCCGGTACGGGCACGAAGGATTTGCGCAAGGACTTGGGCAGGCCACGCAACAGGCCGATCACCCGTTCCCGCAGCAGGCCGGGCACCAGCCACTGCAGGCGCTCTTCGGTGACCTGGTTCAGCACACTTTGGGGCACCACCAGGGCGACCCCGTCCGTCTGCTGGCCCGGATCGAAGTGGTATTCCAGGGGCAGCTGCATGCGGTTGATGGCCAGATGATCCGGGAACTGTTCTTCTGAGACCTTTCCCGCCTCTTCCCGCATCAGGTCGGACTCCTGAAGATAGAGCAGCTTGGGCTGCTGCTTGGAGATCTTCTTCAGCCATTTCTCGAATTCGGGGGTGTTGTAGATACCCTGCGGAATTCTCTTTTCATAGAACTCATAGATCCGTTCCTCGTCCACCAGGATATCCCGCCGACGTGACTTGGCCTCCAGATCCCGCACCGCCTCAATCAGCTCCTGACTATGCCGCCAGAAGGGGGCGCGGGTGTGGAAATCACCGTCCACCAAGGCGGAGCGGATGAAGATCTCCCTCGCCACTGGCGGGTCAATGGGGCCGAAGTTGATCTTGCGCCGCGCCACCAGGGTCAGACCAAACAGAGTGACCTTCTCATAGCCCGCCACCTGGCCACGCTTCTTCTCCCAGTGGGGTTCGGCGTAGCTGCGGTTGAGCAGATGGCCGGCGGTGGCTTCCACCCAGGCCGGTTGAATGGCCGCGACGGTGCGGGCGTAGAGCTTGGTGGTCTCCACCAGCTCCGCCGCCACTACCCACTTGGGTTGCTTCTTGAACAGCCCGGAGCCGGGAAAGATATGGAAATGGCTGTTACGCGTCCCCAGGTAGTCTCGCTCCTTGCCGCGGAAACCGATATGACTCAGCAAGCCGGTCAGCAGCGCGCGGTGGATCTCCTCGTAGTTAGCCTCGGCCTCGTTCTCCTTGAAGCCCATGTCGTGCATCTGCATGCGCAGCTGGGTATGGATATCGTGCCACTCCTGCATGCGGGTCCAGGAGAGAAAGTTGGCGCGGCAGTGTTTGCGGAACTTGTGTTTAGAGAGATGCCGCCGTTGTTCCTCCATCTGGTCCCACAGCTGCAGATAACCGAGAAAGTCGGACTCTTCGTGTTTGAACTGGGCGTGGGCCTCGTCAGCCTGCTGCTGTTTCTCCAGGGGCCGGTCCCGGGGGTCCGGCACACTGAGGGCGGCAGCAATGACCATCACCTCCCGCAGACAGTGGGCGTGGGCGGCTGCCAGCAGCATGCGGGCGATGCGGGGGTCAACCGGCAGGCGCGCCAGTTGTCGGCCCAGCCGGGTGACCCGCTTGTCACCACCAACGGCGCCGATCTCCTCCAGCACCCGGTAGCCATCCTTGATCAGACGCGTGTCGGGCGGATCGACAAAGGGAAACCGGTCGATCTCGCCGAAGCCGAGCAGCTTCATCCGCAGGATGACCGAGGCCAGATTGGTGCGCTGAATCTCCGGCTCGGTGAAGGGCTGGCGGGATTCGTACTCCTCCTCGGCGTAGAGGCGGATGCAGACACCCGCCGCCAGCCGGCCGCAGCGGCCCTTGCGCTGATCCGCTGAGGCCTGGGAGATGCGCTCCACCGGCAGGCGTTGCACCTTGCTGCGGTGGCTGTAGCGACTGATGCGGGCAAAGCCGGCATCGATCACGTAGCGGATGCCGGGCACCGTCAGGGAGGTCTCCGCCACATTGGTGGCGAGTACGATGCGTCGCTTGCCGTGGGGCTTGAACACCTGGCCCTGCTCCGCCGGGCTCAGCCTCGCATAGAGTGGCAGGATCTCGGTCAGCTGCAGCTTGTGTTTGCGCAGGGTCTCGGCGGTCTCGCGGATCTCCCGCTCGCCGCTGAGGAACACCAGGATGTCACCCCGGTCGATGCGCGAGAGTTCGTCCACCGCATCGACGATGGCCTGCTGCATGGGATCGTCCCGCTCATAACTCCCCTCCTCTTCCAAGGGCCGATAGTGCAGCTCCACCGGGTAGGTTCGACCGGAGACCTCGATCACCGGGGCCGCATTGAAGTGTTTGGAAAAGCGGGCCGGATCGATGGTGGCGGAGGTGATGATCAGCTTCAGATCGGGACGTTTGGGCAGCAGCTTTTGCAGATAGCCGAGCAGGAAATCGATATTCAGACTGCGCTCATGGGCCTCGTCGATGATCAGGGTATCGTACTGATTGAGGTAAGGGTCCTGCTGGATCTCCGCCAGCAGGATGCCGTCGGTCATCAGCTTGATGTGGGTGTCGGGCCGGGTACGGTCGTTGAAACGGACCTTGTAACCCACCGATGTTCCCGGCTCCACACCCAGCTCAGTGGCAATGCGCGACGCCAGGGTCCGGGCCGCGATACGCCGGGGCTGGGTGTGGCCGATGAAACCCTCCACCCCCCGCCCCAGACTGAGGCAGATCTTCGGCAGCTGGGTCGACTTGCCGGAGCCGGTCTCGCCGCACAGCACGATGACCTGGTGTTTAGCGATCAGTGCCTTGATCTCCTCCACCCGGGCGGTGATAGGCAGCTCCGCAGGGAAGGTCGGTGCAGGCATCGATTGCCTGCGGCGCTCGAAGCGCTGTTTGGAGGCATCGATATCCTTGACCAGCTTCTTCAGTCCCTGGTCATGGGGCTGTCCGGCCTTGCGTCTTTTTCTCAGCCCTTGCAGACGCCGTCTGAAGCCGTGCCGATCCACGCCCATGCAGGCATCGATGTCAGAGGTTTCAGGAAAGGCGGGCAAAGGCTGGTTCATAGTGGGCGGGTTTATACCACAGGCGGCCCCATCGATGCATGACAGGCTCGAATCAGGTATGCATTGGGCGATATGGTAGCCTGGGTGGAGCGCAGCGTAACCCGGGAGATTTTCGGGAAGCTTCCCGGGTTGCACCCGGGCTACACGGTGTTTACAGCAGAGTAAAGTACTTATATCCAACGGCCTTCTTATCGAAGGTCAAAACCCTTTCACAGTTTGAGACCAATGCTGAGTGCGCGATTAAGAGATCAGCAAGATCACCGCGAAACCCTTCCGATGATCCGATAAATTCCCTTACTGCTGATTGCTTTTCAAACTCCAGAACCGGCATCTGCAGTAAGGCGCTGATTGCCAGGATGACATCCTTTCTGTCAACTCCGTAGGCTGATTGCAAGACCCATATCAATTCAAGCACGACAAGCAGAGGTACAAACAGAGTTTCTTTACTCTGTTCAGCGGATGCGAACAACTGGTCTACCTTGGATGCCTGAAGCTCGTCATCCTGAACCAGAAAGCGAACAAGAACATTGGTATCCAGTGCCTTCACCGGTTTTCTTTTTGAACCTGATTGGCAATGGCCCGATTCATCTCCTCGATTGAAACCGGAACCTTCTTTTTGTACCGGCTTAAAAGCCCAGACACATCGGCAGCCCTTTTGGTTACGGGCTTGAGGACAATTTCATGCCGGTCATTTTCAACAAATTCCACCTTGTCGCCAGCATGCAGCTGTAACGCATTCCTGACATCCTTGGGAATGGTGATCTGTCCTTTTGCTGTAAGGGTGGATAGTGACACGACAAATTCCTTACCTATTTCATGATTCTGATTTAAGGTAATACCCCTATCCGGTCATGTCAATCAAAATAATGGCCCAGGTGGAGCCTGTGGAACCCGGTTTGTTACGACTTCGTACGAACCGGAAGATCGGGCAAAACGCCTGACATATACCATATGTCCTATGCTTCGCTCTCCATGGCGCAGCTAAATACCCCGGATGTTTTTTACACCCCAAACTCTTTTACC
>CBDVCD010000167.1:0-7492 GCA_965372385.1 uncultured Gammaproteobacteria bacterium
TCATATTTTCACAATGTTAAGGTATGGAAAATAGTGGTCAACTGAGGATTCTAGGTTCAATAAGGCTCGTTCGAGGTTCGCCTTTCGCTCACTGCCAGGGCCAGGGTATAGGTCCGGCCCTGTTTCAGCTTCTTGTAGTTACCGAACACCTCATTCAGGTTCCGCTTCATGTATTGGCGCAGGCCGTTGATGGTCACCACATAGAGTTTTCCGTTGGGCTTCAGGCGTGCCCTGGCGTCATGCAGGATGAGGCTGAGCATCTCCTTACCCACCTTGGCGGGGATGTTCGAGGCGATCACATCAAAACGTAGATTGGGGTCGATATGGTCGAAGGCGTTGCTCAACTGGGCTCGGGCATTGGTTAGCCTGTTAAGTTTTGCATTGGCATTGCTGTAGTCCACGGCCATGAAATCCTTGTCCACCATCAGGGTATGGCCCTGGGGGGCGCGGTTTGCCATATAGAGGCCGATAGGGCCGTAACCGCAACCCAGGTCGAGACAGTCGTCGTCCGGTTTGACCTCCAGCAGGCTTACCAGCAGGCGTGTGCCCTCATCGATCTCCCGGGGGGAGAAGATGCCCCAGGTAGAGTGGAAGGTGAAGGTCTGTCCCCCTAACGTGGTGGTAAAGACAATGTCCTGTCGCAGTTTAGCGAGTGTTTCCTGGTTTGGCATGGCGGCGAAGTATACCCATCATGGGTAAATTTACCCTCAATACGGCATAAGTCAATCGATCGGCGGTTCGAGCGTCTCCAGTATCGGGGTGGGTCCTGGTAGTCCAATAGAGTGTTGTCATTGGAAAATCAGATGAGTTTCCGTGTTTGCCGTCGATGGACCTCGGAATATCCGACGTTAAATATGCTCGGGTAATATTGGCTGATTATGCGGTTAGCCGCATAAATTGGGACACTCCTTGGCTATCATGGAGCGGTTTTTTTGTTATTGTGGGATCAGTACTTTGGGCCAGTATCAGGTATTGGTCTGATACATTACCAACTTATTTGGAGATTCACGGGATGTTCATGCGGTTTTTCTTTTGTGCGTTTATCTGTGTTGTCTGGTCACTGCATGCGTATGGGGCGGAGGGCGAACCGAGGCAGGATAAGGTGCTGGAACAGGCGGTGGCGCCCACAGGTGGAGATTTTACCCTCCAGTCAGTCAAGGGCCCGGTCTCCACCAGGGATCTGCGTGGCAAGGTCATCCTGCTCTATTTCGGCTATACTAAATGCCCCGATGTCTGCCCAACCTCGCTGGCATTCATGACCCAGGCATTGAATGAACTCTCCCCCGAAGAGTTGAAAAATGTCATCGGGATTTTTGTCAGCGTGGATCCCAAACGCGATACGCTTAAAACACTCGACGAATATGTCGGCTATTTCCATGAAAATTATATCGGCCTCACCGGCAGCGCGGCCGAGGTCGCCGAAGTGGCGAAACTCTATGGGGCGCAATACTATGAAGAGGAGCTGAAGGACTCCGCCTTCGGCTATTCGGTCAACCACTCCTCAGCGACCTATCTGATCGACCGGCAAGGTAAGCTAAGATTCGTTTTTCCCCATGAAACGCCCCCTGGCATCTTGCTTGAAGCTATACGCCACCTGTCTGTAGACAACTCCTAAATAAGTGCCGACAGCGTTGGGAAAGGGTGACTGGCCGTTTGTTCCTGTTATTGGGCCATTTGGCTTGCCAAAGAGCGGCCAAATCACCCATTAATCATGTGTTTTTATTTCAGATTGCTACACATTGTTTCAGGTTGTTTCATGACTATTGTGGTACCGCTGAACCCGTGGTTGAATAGAACCTGTTGGAAATACTCCTCCATCTTCCAACGGATATTTAACCCGCTTCCTCAGCGGGTTTTTTTTGCGCGGGACTTTCGTATATCCCGTTATTGGGGAGTACGAGAAACGGCAGTTGACCGCGAGCTGAGAATACGCGGCCAGCGATCATGTACTGCATCCTCCATCTCCGGGGTAATGGTGACCACGTAGATACGCCGTTCGTGCTCCCAGTGGGCCACCAGGCCCTGGACCCATTTGCCGGGAGTGATATCGAACCAGTGGCTGTTGCCTTCGATGTCCTTCTCCATGAACTGGGAGATGGTGATCTTCACCGGCGTCGGCATCCATTTGTCCCAGCGGCCGGCGTAGATCGATTCGAGCCGGGCCCAACCCCCCAGGGGCAGATGGCCGGCCTGGTTCTTGCGCCGGCCCCAGGGCAGCAGCTCCACGCCGCCAGCCTTTTTCTTGACCGGCAGACAGGCCTTGGGGTTGGGGAAGTAGGTCCTGACCTCCTGGCCGTCGATCAGGTAATAGACGCCGCCGCACATGGGCTTACCCTAGAAAGAGTGGTTGGACAGGTTCAGAGGGCGTCGTATTGTGCCGAATTGCGTAGCAAAAATTCGCAGTAATGGAGCCCCCTTACTGCGAATTTTTGTATAGGCCTCTTGCGACCTCCTGTCTTTCGCGGCACTAGTACATCCCTGTACGGCGCAAGGTGGTGCAATACGGCGTTCTCTGAGCCTGTAGCGGGTTTTACCTCCAGAGTGCATCACTAAGAATTTATTATTTTCTACGTGCATAGTGGCTTAGTCTCATTTCGGTGCGGTCAACTGCTTTTTCTAGGGTCATCGTTGTAAGATTGTTTCGCGATGACCGAAGGGCTTCCAGGCCGGCGCGATGACGTTGGGCATGCGGGAACGGGCGAGCAGGCGGGTCGGTGCCAGGGTGAATTCGCCGTAGCGTCGATTGACCGCATCCATGACCTGGTTGAGCCGGTCCCGCCGGTCATGTTGGGGTTCCAGAAAATCCATTTGAAAGCCGGCGGGTTCGGGATCCAGGGCGGTGATCTGTACCTGATGGCAGCCTTGGCCTCCCCAGATGTGGTGCAGGTAGTGTTGGCAGAGCCGCACGATGTCGGGGGCGTGATCGGTGGAGGGATTACAGCGGTATTTCCGGCCCAGAAAACCTGCGTCGATACGCAGACCGATGAAGAAGCGGCTGGCGCGAAATCGGTGCAGGCGCAGGCGGGCGGCAACCTTTTCCGCCATGTGCAGCAGAAAGGTCTGGATCACCTCCGGGTCCTTGGTGTTGGGGGGCATCACCTTGCCGTGGCCGATGGACTTGGGGGCGGCCACCTCGGTGTGCACGGGGTCGGGGTCGAGCCCCTGGGCCATCAGCCAGATGCGCCGGCCTGGGTTGCCGAAACGCCGGCCCAGCTCGCCGATGGGCAGTTTGCGCATGTCACCACAGGTATATACCCCGCGTTCCGCCAGGTAGCGGCCAATGCCATTGGCGATGCCGCAGAGTTCGGTAACCGGTACCCTGGCCAGGGTCTCGCGGGCCCGGACCGGTGGGATGATGGTCAGGCCGTTGGGCTTCCGCAGCTTGGCGGCATATTTGGCGGTGGTCTTGTCGCCGCTCAGCCCCACCGAGCAGAGCACCCCGCCGGAGGCCTCCAGCACGATCTGTGTGACCCGCCGGGCGATCTGTTCCGGCGGCCCCAGCAGACGCTGGCAATGGGTGACATCCAGAAAGGCCTCGTCCACCGAGAAGATCTCCATGTCCGGGGTGATGTGGGAGAGGGCCTGCATGATATCGGAGGAGACCCGGGCATAGCGTTCCGGGTGGGCCGGCACCTGGATGAAGCCGGGACAGATCCGCTGGGCCTCTTTCAGCCGCATGCCGGTGCGTACGCCGTAGGCGCGGGCCTCGTAGGAGCTGGTGATGATACAGGTGCCCTGGGCGCCGTTGGTGACGCCGATGGGTCGACCCTGCCACTCCGGGTGGTCCACCTGCTCCACGCTGCAGAAGAAGGCGTTCATGTCCACCAGGATGATGGCGCGCGGCCAGATGGATATCACTGGCGAATCAGGGCGGTTCATCAATAACGGCGCAGCTGACCCATCAGCACGCCCTGGATGCTGACCCGTTCAGCGGGGTAGGTGAGGGGTGGCATCCGGGGGTTCTCGGCGATCAGCATGATCTGGCCGTCCGGTCGCTGTCGCAGGCGCTTGAGGGTGGCCTCCTCACCGTCGATCAGCGCCACCACGATCGCATTGTCGTCCGCGGTCTCCTGGCGTTTCACAATGATCAGGTCGCCGTCCAGAATGCCGGCCTCGATCATGGAATCCCCCTTGACCTGCAGGGCGTAGCGATCGGGGCCGAGCAGATAGTCGGCAAGATCGAGGCTCTCCTGGTCAGCGATCGCCTCGATGGGCCTGCCGGCGGCGATGCGGCCCAGCAGGGGCAGCTTGAGGGCCGTATCACGCGGCTCTCCGGCAAGTTCGATACCGCGTTTGCGCCCCGGGATCAGACGCAGATAACCCGCCTCCGCCAGCGCCTGCACATGACGGTGCGCCGTACCCTTGGAGCGGATGCCGATGCCGACGGCAATCTCCTCCAGGGAGGGGGCGTAACCCTGTTTTGCCATATACTGCCGGATGAAGTCGAGGGATTTGTGTTGGGTGGCGGTGAGCATGATGCGGGTCAATAAGTTCTCTAAATGTTCTCTTGTTGGGAGTATAGAACATTTTGAGAACGGTAAATAGTCTCCGTGCAGACACTGCCTGATCGAAAAGTTGTTCCCTTTGCCTCGGTAATTACCTATAGTTGCATGAATAATAACGAATTAAACTGAATGAGGAGTGATGATGCCAAAGGATATATTTCAACGATTTGCCCTGGGGCTGGCTATTATTATGCTAAGTGCGTGGGGGGTGGTCCTCATCCTTGCCCCGGACAGGATTACCAGCCTGTTCAGCGAAGAGCCGGTGAACCATGCCTTTGCGGGGATGATGGGGGCCGCGCTACTGGGCCTGGCATTTATCTCCCTGGCTGGGATCACCCGTTGGATACCTGCGCAGAAGGCGCTGGGTATCGCGATGGGCATCCTGGTGGTGGAGGCGGTCTATCTGATGCTGGTGGCCAATGCGATGCTGGTGACACTGCCTACCACGATCAGCCTGGTTGCCGCGGCCGCGGTGGCATTTTTTCTCTTGATCTGAAACGGCATACCTAGCTGTCGGGATTCTTTACTGTTTTCCTGGATGAAACAGATGCTTGATTTTTAACTGATTGGTATATATCGAAAATATTGAATTGGTATTAAATTTGCCTTAATTAGCGGGAGGGAGCTTAAAGATTATGCTGGGACGAATAACTAAGAATAAGAAGAGTACCTCCATATGTTGATATTTATTCGATTACTACCTGAATCGGTTAGCCAAAGCAATTTACGCCAGTTTGTTGATAAGGCATTGAGTCCGCCCTGGTGGAGATTGCTTTCACCCCAGAGCAGTATCCATTCGACTGAGATCAGAAAACTGACCAACGGGGAGACGTATTCTATTGAATACCATGGGATTGTCGATATCGAGCCGGCGATGGGGGCGGTAGCGACTATGCGTAGACTGCATCGGGCCTTACTGAAAGGGAAAAGGGTGGATGTGCGAAAATATTATCCGCGTTCTCGCCTGCGCGACCGCAGAAAAGAGCGGCAGAGAGTTTCACTGTTCGATGACTGCCGTAAACAGGACCGTCGCCGCAGAGTCATGCTGACGGAGTGGGTGACTACCTCCGGTCCCTTTCGAGTTGGCAATCTGAGAAGTGCATAGATTTCTTCCTGGCAAGCGGCCTCATCCGGAAAATGGCTTATTGTGTTGGTATGTGTCTCAAGGATGGCCTGTTATTCGCGTCTGGTTCGAGAACGAATGCGGGCGTTGACTATGTAACCAGCTACTCGAAGGGCCACGGATTTTCCGCGGCCCTAAGATACATCTCTTTAACGCTGGCGTCGGATCGACTGTTGGACGATGCCGCCCGTCTGGTGCTGGTATCCCTCACCGCCAACTCCAATACCACCGTTGCTCCCCCCGTTTGAAATGCCGGTCTACCAGGTGGATCAGTTTCAACTGACCAGTCGCTGCCACAAGTGTGCCATTCGCGGTGTAGCACTGTTCACCCAACAGGTGAATATCCCAATAGCTAAAAAAGTTCATATTTTTGTTAAGGTACGGCTAATAGTGGTCAACTGAGGATTCTAGGATCATGTCCCTGCACAGCGCCCTCGAGCTCCTGAACGACTCCATCATCCACTACCGGGGTGAACCGGTGGGAACCTCCGCTGCCTGCGACCCGAATCCGGTGGCGGCCAACTATACCGAGTGCTTCGTGCGTGACTTCGTGCCCTCGGCCTTGGTTTTTCTGATGCGTGGCCAACCGGCAATCGTACAAAACTTCCTCACCACGGTGATGCAGCTGCGTGGCCAGCAGCCGATATTGGAGGGCCACGGCCGCTCCCGTGGCCTGATGCCCGCCAGCTTCAAGGTCGTTACCGACGATGGCAAAGAGAGACTGGAAGCGGATTTCGGCGAACGGGCTATCGGCCGGGTGATCCCGGTGGATTCCGCCATGTGGTGGATGTTCCTGTTGCGGGCCTACGTGGCAACCACCGGTGACTGGGATTACGTCAAGCGCGAGGATGTGCAGGCCTGCATGCGGGAGATCCTGGAGCTCTATCTGCGCGACCGCTTCGAGTCCGCCCCCACCCTGCTGGTCCCGGACGGTTCCTTCATGATCGACCGCCGCATGGGAGTCTATGGCTATCCGCTGGAGATCCAGGCCCTGTTCTACGGCATGTTGCTCAGCGCACGCCAGTTGCTGAGCTGCAGCAGCTCGGAGACGACCATGCTGAGCAACCTGGACATCAGAATCCGCAGCCTGCACAGTTACGTGCACCGGCACTACTGGGTAGACCGGGAGCGGCTCAACGAGATCCACCGCTTCAAGGCGGAGGAGTTTGGCATCGATGCCACCAATGTGCTGAATGTCTACCCCGAGAGCATACCGGACTGGATGGACGGCTGGCTGGACATGCATTCCGGCTACCTGGTGGGCAACCAGGGTCCGGGACGGGTGGACTTCCGCTTCTTCACCGAGGGCAACCTGCTGGCCATCCTGTTCGATCTGGCTAACCCGCAGGAGTCCCAGGAGATCATGAGCCTGTTCGAGCTGCATTGGGAGGAGCTCATCGGCGAGATGCCGCTGAAGATTGTCTATCCGGCCTTGGCGGGCAAGGAGTGGGTGCTGTTGACCGGCAGTGATCCCAAGAATGTAGCCTGGTCCTACCATAATGGCGGCAACTGGCCGGTGCTGATCTGGCCCTTTGTGGGCGCGGCGGTGCGTACCGGGCGCAGCGACATGGCCGAGCGCGCCCTGGCACTTTTAACGGAGCGCATTGAGGCGGACAAATGGCCGGAGTACTATGATGGCAAGCGCGGTGGTCTCATCGGGCGTCGGGCCAATTTCTTCCAGATCTGGTCCGCCACCGGCTATATCCTGGCCCGGGAGATCCTGGAGAATCGGTCCAGCCGCAGCCTATTCGATCACTGTACCCGGGTGGATCTGGATGCCGTGCACTGCCCGGAGATCCTCTAACCCCGTGTAGCATATCCATCACACCAGCGACCCGCTACCGGGCTTCTATACATAATACTA
>CBDVCD010000168.1:0-7439 GCA_965372385.1 uncultured Gammaproteobacteria bacterium
TCGGTGGCCGAGATACTCTCTGGATTGCGTCTCGATCGGGAGACGCTGGCGGCGGCCATCCTGCTGGGGGTACTGAGGAGTGATGCGGTTAACCTGGATCTGTTGACCAAGCAGTTTGGTGCAAATTTGGCCAGGATGGTGGACGATCTCGACCGCATCAGTCGTTTGACCGATGTTTCCTCAGAGGTATCAGCCGAGGCCGTTGCTGGGCGTCCTGCCCCCAAGGCACTTGTGCCTCCCCGCACGGCGGCCGTTCCTAGGCGTCCTGCCTCCACGGCACTTGTACCTCCCCGTACGGCGGCCGTTCCTAGGCGTCCTGCCTCCACGGCACTTGTACATCCCTGTACGGCGGATGAAAAGGAGGACGCGGAAAACCTGCGCCGCCTGCTGCTGGGCATCGCGGAGGATGTCCGGGTGGTGCTGGTGGTGGTGGCCGAGCGACTGCACCTGATGCGCATTGCGCGGGAGCTTCCTGATGAGATCCGCTGCCGCCTGGCGGAAGAGACCCGGGATATCTACGCACCCCTGGCCAACCGTTTGGGTATCTGGCAGATCAAATGGGAGTTGGAGGATCTGGTGTTACGTTTTCTCCAGCCGCAGGAGTACCAGCAGATTGCCAGTCAGTTGGATGGCCGCAGGGTGGATCGGGAATGCTTTATCCATGAAGTGATCCAACTGTTGCACGAGAAGTTCCGCGAGGTGGGCGTCCATGCGGAGATCAACGGCCGGCCGAAACATATCTACAGCATCTGGCGCAAGATGCAGCGCAAGGCGGTGGATATCGAGCAGATCTTCGACCTGCGCGCGGTGCGGGTAGTGGTGGACGATATCGCCCAGTGCTATGCCACCCTGGGTGTGGTGCACGGCCTGTGGAAACATATCCCCGGCGAATTCGACGACTATATCGCCACCCCCAAGGCCAATATGTACCAGTCGATTCACACAGCGGTGATCGGCCCGGAGGATAAGACCATGGAGGTGCAGATTCGTACCCGCGATATGCATCACCACAGTGAGCTGGGGGTGGCGGCCCACTGGCGCTACAAGGAGAATACCAAGCATGACGCGGACTTCGAGCGCCGCATCGTGTGGATGCGCCACTGGCTGGAGCTCAAGGATGGGGGTGACGAAAGCAGCGGGTTTCTGGAGCAGTCCGATGCCCGGCTGGAAACAGCCCGGATCTATGTGCTGACTCCCCAGGGCAAGGTGGTGGAGCTTCCCAAGACTTCCACGGCCCTTGATTTTGCCTATGCCATCCACTCCGATGTGGGGCACCGCTGCAGAGGGGCGAGGGTGGACGGGCATATCGTGCAACTCACCCGGCCCTTGAGCAGTGGCGAAACCGTAGAGATACTGACCGCAAAAAACGGTACGCCCAGCCGGGACTGGATCAATCCCCATCTGGGTTATCTGCACACCTCGAAGGCGCGCAACCGGGTAAAACAGTGGTTCAAACATCAGGACTTTGAGCATCACGTGGACCAGGGCAGGGCCGCTCTGGAACGGGAGATGACCCGCCTGGCGGTCACTCAGCGGCCAGATCTAGGGGCCTTGGCTCCACGCTATAATCTGCGGCACGCCAATGATGTGTTGGCGGCCATCGGGCGGGGCGATATCTCTCCTGTGCAGATTGCGGGCTTCGGCGAGCACCAGAAACCTGAGCCTGCTGAACCTCCCATTGCGCAACAACGCCAGAAGAGCTCCGCGAAAGGAGAGGTGATGGTCGCAGGGGTGGAGGACCTGATGACCAGCATGGCCCGTTGCTGTAAACCGGTTCCCTATGACGACATCGTGGGTTTCGTCACCCGGGGTCGGGGGGTGACGGTCCATCGGCGGGATTGTTCCAATATTCGTTCAATGGATGAGGATGAACGGAGACGGCTGGTCCAGGTCAGCTGGAGCGAGGAACAGAACGAGGCCACCTATCCGGTTGATATCCTCATCCACGCCAATGATCGCAAGGGCCTGCTGCGGGATATCTCCGCGATCTTCACCAATGAAGAGGTCGACGTGATCGCCGTGAATACCAGCAGTGACAGGAAAAAAGATACCGCGACCATGCAATTTACCTTGGAGGTTGCCGACATGGAGCAGCTCAGACGACTATTGGCCAAGGCGGAACAGCTGCCCGATGTGATCGAGGTCAAGCGGCAAATCTGAGATCCGAGCGAAACCGCCAGGGCATGCATCGAAAGCGGATCACAGTTTGGTTAGGTAAAATTGCCAGGGTCTGGTCAGCCAGCTAAACTAACATGCTGTTATACGTTGGATTTTTTATGGTTGGCTGCAGGAATCGATAGAAAGTGCGAACAGGCGGGCGGGCCATTTTGTTGTTAACTAAGGAAGTAAGTTCTTGGGTGAAGTAGAAAAAATCAATTTGTTGGAGCTGGATCTGCCGGCGATGGAGGCCTTTTTCCTCGAGCTGGGTTCGAAGGCCTTCCATGGGCGCAATGTCTTTAAATGGATTCACAAGCATGGCGTGACCGATTTCGACGCCATGACCGATATCTCCAAACGCCTGCGGGAACAGTTACACGCCCTGGCTGAGGTAGACCTGCCCGAACTGGTTTTCGAACAACCCGCCTTGGATGGTACCCGCAAGTGGCTGATCGAGTTGCTGGACGGTCAACGCATCGAGACGGTCTATATTCCCGATGATGGCCGCAGTACGATCTGTGTCTCTTCTCAGGTCGGTTGCGCCCTGGATTGCTCCTTCTGTTCCACCGCCCAGCAGGGATTCAATCGGAATCTTTCGGTGGCCGAGATCATCGGTCAGGTCTGGATCGCCACCCGGGAGCTGGGTCATGCCCCGACCAATGTGGTGATGATGGGCATGGGCGAGCCCCTGGCCAACTTTGATGCGGTGGTGACGGCCATGAATATCATGCAGGACGATCTGGCCTATATGCTCTCCAAGTACCGGGTCACCCTCAGTACCTCCGGTATCGTACCGGCCCTGAAGCAGCTGAGAGAGGTCAGCGATGTGAGTCTGGCGGTCTCCCTGCATGCGCCGGACAACGCCTTGCGGGACCGGCTGGTGCCGATCAACCGGAAATATCCCCTGGAAGAGCTGATCCCCGCCTGCCGTGAATTTATCCGCGGGGACAAGCGCCGCAAGGTAACCTGGGAGTATGTGATGCTGGATGGCATCAATGACAGCATACAGCATGCCAAGGCCCTGATACGGCTGCTGGAAGGTACGCCCTCCAAGGTCAATCTGATTCCCTTCAACACTTTTCCGGGCACCTCTTACCAGGCTTCCCCCCCTGAGCGGGTGGAGGCCTTTCGTCAGCGACTTAAACGTTCGGGCATCATCTCCATGACCCGCAAGACTCGGGGTGACGAGATCGACGCCGCCTGTGGGCAACTGGTTGGGCGTGTCAGGGACCGCAGCCGGCGTGATCTGAAACGCAATCAGCCGAAGTTATCCGAGGTTCGTGTATCGTGAGTAGAATCACTCTCTTAGTGAGATGCTCTCTGTTGCTGACGATCGCTGCTGTCACGGGTTGTGCCACCCAGGGGCAGATCAGCGAAGGCAAGGATACCATTGGAGACCTGGGCAGAGAAAAGGGCGAGAGCCCGGCAACCCTCTACGTCGAATTAGGCATCGCCTACCTGAATGAGGGACAGCTGGACATTGCGCTGAAAAAACTCAATAAGGGGATCTCACTCGATCCGGAAAACGCTCAAGCCCACAATGTTGTGGGCATCCTCTATGAGCGGTTGGGAGAGATGGAACTGGCCGGAGAATACTTTGCCAGGGCGGTTGAACTGCAGCCACGGGATCCCTATATCCGCAACGCCCGTGGCAGCTATTTCTGCAATCAAGGGCAATACGACGAGGCCGCGGAGGAATTCGAGAGCGCCTTGAGCAATCCGCTCTACCGCACCCCCTGGGTGGCAATGACGAATGCGGGGCTCTGCATGGAACGGTCAGGCGACAGGGCCGTAGCGGAGCAATACTATCGGCGGGCATTGAAGAAGAATGATAAATTTCACATCGCACTCTATCAGATGGCAAAATTAACCTTGCGCCAAAATAACCATCTCTCGGCGCGGGCCTATCTGGAGCGCTATAATGAGGTCGCCGAACCCACGGCCGGCTCCTTATGGCTTGGGGTTCAGATCGAACAACATCTGGGAGACAGAGGCAAGGTCTTCGAATACAAGGCCCAACTGCAGGATAAATTTCCCGATGCCCCTGAAGTTCAGCTTCTCCGTCAGTCAAACTACTAATGACAGCATCAACCAACTTAGAACCTGAGCAGGTTCAATCCGCGGAATCCATTGAAAGTCCGGGTGCCCGACTGCGTAAAGAGCGCCAGTCCCAGGGTCTGGATCAGGCCCGGATTGCAGCCCAACTTCATCTGAACGAAAGCATGATCGAAGCGCTCGAAGGGGACGATTTCAATACCTTGCCCGGGACGGTTTTCGTGCAGGGATATCTGCGAAACTATGCGCGTCTTCTAGGGGTGCCGGAAAAGGAGATACTGGACTCTTATCAGCGTCTCTGCCCTGAGCCAGATGAGGGCTGTCTGAACAGCACTGCATCAGGCAGTGTAACCAGGGAGGTACGAAGCAGTCACGGGGTGGTGCAACTGGTAACCTGGTCGATTGTGATTGGATTGATTGTGCTGCTATTCATCTGGTGGCGGGGGCGCCTCGATTGGCAGGCGGAGTCGATGTTGGAGGTCCCGCCGGATGAGGTGATGCTTCAGGAACAAGTGATGCAGGATGAGGTCTTGTCCGACCGGATGCCCACACTGACATTGCCTGCGGCGGAAAAGGCAACGGCCAGCCAGTTGGAGAGCAGGGTTGAGGAAACCCAGTCCGAAGTGGAAGCTGTAATGGAACAGGCCACTCTTTCCGGCGCTGAAGCACCACCGCTGGAAGAGCCTGAGTTGCCGGTGAGTGTCGCAGAGATCCCGCTGCCAACGGTGGAGGCCGGTTCGCTTTCGCAGCCGGTAGCAGAAACTCAACAGGAAGCCCAACCTGTGCGTGAGTTGGAGTTCGAGTTCACCGAGCGCTGTTGGACGGAAGTGCGTGACGCAAGCGGTAAGGCGCAGATCATAGGCGAGATGCGTGCCGGTGCCCGCCGAACCCTCGATGCCAGTTTAGGACCATTCAGGATCGTCCTGGGGAACGCGGCCGGTGCCAAACTCAGTCTTGATGGAGAACCCTTTGACCTGGCTCCCTATACCAGTGGTGGTGTTGCCCGTTTCACACTGGACCCGTCCAATCCTTGATCTCTCGCCAAGAGTCGATTGATGAAACGTCCGGTATGGGAGCCGGGCTGTTGAGCAATCTGTCCAGGTGTGCCGACGGCGATGATTTCACCCCCCTTGTCACCCCCCTCAGGTCCCAGGTCGATGATCCAGTCGGCGGTTTTGATCACATCCAGGTTGTGTTCGATGACCACCACCGTATTGCCGTGGTCGCGCAGCCGGTGCAGTACCTCCAGCAGGTGGTTGACGTCGTGGAAGTGCAGGCCGGTGGTCGGTTCGTCTAGGATGTAGAGGGTATTGCCGGTGTCCCGTTTCGACAATTCGCGGGAGAGCTTGACCCGCTGGGCCTCGCCGCCGGAGAGGGTGGTGGCGTTCTGCCCCAGGGAGATATAGGAGAGTCCCACGTCCATCAGGGTCTGCAGTTTGCGTTTCAGCGAGGGCACGGCATCGAAGAAGACCAAGGCCTCCTCCACGGTCATGTTCAACACCTGGTCGACGGTCTTACCCTTGTATTTGACCTCCAGGGTCTCCCGGTTGTAGCGCTTGCCCTTGCAGACATCGCACTGCACATAGATGTCGGGGAGGAAGTGCATCTCCACCTTGATCACCCCGTCGCCCCGGCAGGCCTCGCAGCGTCCGCCCTTGACGTTGAAGCTGAAACGCCCTGGGTTGTAGCCGCGGGCGCGGGCTTCCGGAGTGCCGGCAAACAGCTCGCGGATCGGCGTGAACAGCCCGGTGTAGGTGGCGGGATTGGATCTGGGGGTGCGGCCGATGGGGCTCTGGTCGATGTCCACCACCTTGTCGAAATGCTCCAGGCCGAGAATCTCTTTATGCGGTGCAGGTGAGGTATTGGCCTTGTTCAGGGCCGCCGCGCAGATCGGATAGAGGGTGTCGTTGATCAGGGTCGATTTGCCGGAGCCAGAGACCCCCGTGATGCAGCAGAAGGTGCCTACCGGGATATTCAGATTCACCGCTTTGAGATTATTGCCTGTGGCTCCGATCACCTCCAGGGTGCGCTCGGGATCGACCGGGGTCAGGCGGGTCGGGATCTTGATGGCCCTTTTGCCTGAGAGATACTGGCCGGTGAGGGATTCCGCGTTGGCGGCAATCTCATCGGCGGTGCCCTGAGCGATGATCCGCCCGCCATGCACTCCGGCGCCGGGGCCTATATCCACAACATGTTCGGCGGCGCGGATCGCCTCCTCGTCGTGTTCCACCACGATCACCGTGTTGCCCAGGTCGCGTAGGTAGTTGAGGGTGTGCAGCAGGCGTTCGTTGTCCCGCTGGTGCAGGCCGATGGAGGGCTCGTCCAGCACATACATCACCCCCACCAGGCCGGCGCCGATCTGACTGGCCAGGCGGATACGCTGGGCCTCGCCACCAGAGAGGGTTTCGGCGCTACGGTCCAGGGTCAGATAGTCGAGCCCGACATTGACCAGAAAGTGCAGTCGCTGGTCGATCTCTTTGACGATCTTGTCGGCGATCTTGCCCTGTTTACCGGGCAGGTCCAGGTCGACGAAGAAGGCCTTGGCCTTGCCAATGGGCATCGCGGTCAACACCGGCAGGGTCTGCTCGGCGATAAACACATGACGCGCCGCTTCTGTCAGCCGGGCACCCTTGCATTCCGGGCAGGGCTGGCTGGAGATATAGCGCGCCAGTTCCTCCCGCACCGAGTTCGAATCGGTCTCCCGGTAGCGGCGCTCCATGTTGTGGATCACCCCCTCGAAGGGGTGGTTCTTCTTGGTGGAGCGGCCACGCTCGTTAAAGTAACTGAACTCGATCTGCTCCCGACCGCTGCCGTAGAGGATGTGCTTGTGGATCTTCTTCGGCAACTCCTGCCAGGGGGTTTCTGGGTCGAAGTCGTAGTGGTGACCGAGGGAGCTGATCATCTGAAAATAATAAGTGTTGCGCCGGTCCCAGCCGCGTACCGCGCCACCTGCCAGGGAGAGTTCCGGATGGGCCACTACCTTCTGGGGATCGAAGAACTGTTCCACCCCGAGCCCGTCGCAGGTGGGGCAGGCGCCCACCGGGTTATTAAAGGAGAAGAGGCGAGGTTCCAGTTCCGAAAGGCTGTAACCGCACTGGGTGCAGGCGAAACGGGAGGAGAATACCAACTCCTCTTTGCTCTCATCCATCCAGGCCACCCGCACCAGTCCCTCCGCCAGATTGAGGGCGGTCTCGAAGGACTCCGCCAGGCGGGGCGCCAGGTCATGG
>CBDVCD010000169.1:0-7389 GCA_965372385.1 uncultured Gammaproteobacteria bacterium
TTCAATCGGCACCCGTCGGTCCTATTGCAAGATTTTGTACTCTGGCGGCCAAGTCCGAGGGTATTTTATGCATGTCATAACTAATTTCATCCAGCTCGGCAACCGGACAGATACCCAACAACGAGTTGGTCAGGAACAGGGCATCCGCCGACTTGACCTGGTCAAGGTCAATCTCTGACACAGCGGTCTGCATTTGCAGATCCTTTGCCAGCTCCAGAACCAGCTCGCGCACCACTCCCGCAACCCCGCATTTCGACAGATCGGGGGTCAGCAGACGCCCACCTTTCAACAGGAAGAGGTTGGACTGGGTGGCCTCGATCACATGGTCCCTTTCATCGAGCATCAAGCCTTCCGGGATCTGATTGTCGTGCCACTCACTGCGCGCCAACACCTGTTCCAGACGATTGAGGTGTTTGATACCGGCCAGCCGCTCATTTTGTCCCAGCCGGGTGTGACAAATACGCAGTGAAATTCCTTTGTTGAACCATTCGGCCGGATAGTCCGGCCAGTCATGCAGACTGATGATGCGGCTGGTCCGCGGCTGCTCCGGCGGACGGTAGCCTCTACCACCCTGGCCTCGGGTCAGAACGATCTTTATCACCCTCTGCTGGCGGCCCTGCAGCAGCGAAAGGGCCTCCCGCAGCAGACGCTCTTTATCCTGGGGAGGCAACCCCAGGCGCTGCTCCCCTAACGTCAGCCTGGCCATGTGCCGCTCCCACAACCTGGGGGAGCCATTGACCACGGCGATGGTTTCAAACAGGCCGTCACCATATTGCAGCCCCCGGTCCGCGGCGGCTATCTGATGAGTGGGTTTACCGTTGATCAGCAAAAGAGAGGTACCGCCCCCAGGTTTCGGGGGGCAGTCATCGGAAAGGGCTCAGTCGGCGCGGCGGAAGACCAGGGTGCCATTGGTGCCGCCGAAGCCAAAGGAGTTGGATATAACCAGATCCAGCTGCATCTCCCGTGCGGTGTTTGGCACAAAATCCAGATCGCACTCAGGATCCTGGTTTTCCAGATTGATCGTCGGCGGTGCGACCTGATCCCGCAAGGCCAGGATGGTGAAGACCGCCTCGGCACCGCCTGCCGCCCCAAGCATGTGGCCGGTCATCGACTTGGTGGAGCTGACACAAAGCTTATCGGCATGATCACCGAAGGCGCGTTTGATTGCCATGGTTTCCGCCAAGTCACCCGCGGGTGTCGAGGTACCGTGTGCATTGATGTAGTCCACTTCCTCGAGATTCGCTCCCGCATCTTCCAGGGCCATCCGCATGCACTTTGCCGCACCGGCACCATCCTTGGAGGGTGCCGTCATATGGTAGGCATCGGAGTTCATCCCGATACCCACCAGCTCAGCATAGATCTTCGCGCCACGCGCCTTGGCTTGCTCGTACTCCTCCAGCACCACCACACCGGAGCCGTCACTCAGTACGAACCCATCCCGGTCCTTATCCCAGGGACGACTGGCTGCCTGCGGATCATCGTTGCGCCGGGAAAGCGCTCTGGCGGCGGCAAAACCACCCAGACCAACCGGAGAGGTGGCCATCTCCGCGCCACCGGCCACCATCACATCGGTGCGCCCGTGACGAATCATCATGGCGGCCTCACCGATGCTGTGAGCGCCACTGCTGCAAGCAGAGACGATGGAGTAGTTCGGACCTCGCAAACCATATTTGATGGAGAGATTACCGGAAACCATGTTGATAATATTGGCGGGCACGAAGAATGGAGAGATCTTCCGGGGGCCACCATCGAGATAGGCCTGGTAGCTGTTCTCGATACCGGTAATACCACCGATGCCGGAACCGATCAGGACCCCGATGCGGTCCGCATTCTCTTCGCTGACCTCCAGGCCCGAATCTTCAATGGCCTGGCAGCCCGCGGCTACGCCGTAATGGATAAATTTATCCATCTTCTTGGCATCCTTGCTGGAGACATAATCGGTAATCTCGAACCCATAGATCGGGCCACCAAACCGTGTACTAAACGGCCCCACATCGAAATGGGTGATTGGCTGAATGCCGCTTCTGCCGGCCAGAATACTTTCCCAGGCAGCTGGCACATCAAGACCAACGGGGGCAACCATACCTAGCCCGGTAACGACAACCCTTCTTGCAGTCATTTGAGACTACCCCTTAATTCATTCTGCACATGGCTGATAGACAAAAGGCCGCGCCCTGGTTAAGGAACACTGCGGCCTCGGATTAGCATCATAAGCTGAGCCGTCAGCTATGGGAGTTGATGTGGTCGACCGCCAGTTGTACGGTGGTGATCTTCTCTGCTTCTTCATCGGGAATTTCAGTCTCAAATTCCTCTTCGAGGGCCATCACCAGTTCAACGGTGTCGAGAGAATCAGCGCCCAGATCATCGACGAAGGAAGCTTCCAAGGTAACCTCTTCCTCTTTGACACCCAGTTGTTCTACGACAATTTTTCGAACTCGTTCTACGACATCGCTCATTTTCTTAATTTCCTCATGGATGAATCCTTCGGCCACGAATGCAACCGATGGAGTATTGTATTAACAATTTTTGCATGTGAAAAGCGTAATCCAAAGAAATTTATCATATGATAAATTTTATTGTACGCTTAATACAACCCTTTGGATTACAGTCATTTTTTTCAATCCACTCAAGCTCTACTCTTAGGCATTCTCGAGCATCTGAAATCAG
Source organism: uncultured Gammaproteobacteria bacterium (assembly GCA_965372385.1). Classification (GTDB taxonomy): domain Bacteria; phylum Pseudomonadota; class Gammaproteobacteria; order Chromatiales; family Chromatiaceae; genus JASJBU01. Next base: position 2,668 of record CBDVCD010000169.1, read on the forward strand.
CCCATGTACATCCCGCCATTGACATGCAGCGTTTCTCCCGTGATGTAACTGCCTGCCTCCGAGGCCAGAAAAACCACCGCATTGGCGATATCTTCAGGCTGTCCCAGCTTTTTCAGGGGGATGTTCTCCACCAGTCCCTTGCGCTGTTCCTCTGACAATTCGCGGGTCATGTCGGTATCGATAAAACCCGGTGCAACGGAGTTGACCGTAATCCCCCGGGAGCCAACCTCACGGGCCATGGACTTGGTGAATCCGAAAATGCCCGCCTTGGCGGCGGCATAGTTGGTCTGTCCCGCGTTACCCATGGCACCCACCACCGATGAGATATTGATGATGCGTCCCTTGCGCGCCTTCATCATGCCACGCAGTACCGCCTTACTCAGTCGGAAGATGGAGGTCAGATTGGTTTCGATGATACTGTTCCACTCATCATCCTTCATACGCATCAGCAGATTATCCCGTGTGATACCGGCATTGTTGACCAGGATAGTGGGAGCACCGAATTCATCGCCGACAACCTTTATCAGACTGTCGATGGAGGCCTGATCCGTGACGTTCAGGACCATACCTCTACCCTTATGGCCCGCTGTCTCAAAGCGGTTTGATATGGCATCAGCACCAGACTGCGCTGTGGCGGTGCCCACCACAACCGCACCGGCCTTTGCCAGACCGTCAGCAATGGCCGCGCCTATGCCACGGCTGGCGCCCGTTACCAGGGCAATTTCATTCTCCAACATCATTGCAACGCCTCCCGCGCTTTATTCAAACCGTCAATATCGTAGATCGCCAGGCCGTTGAGTTGTCGGTCGATACGCTTGGTCAAACCTGTCAGCACCTTACCTGGCCCTGCCTCAATGATGTTTTCCACGCCCATGTCGGCCATCGCCTGGATGGTTTCAACCCAGCGTACCGGGCGGTAAAGCTGTTCAGTCAGGTGCTGGCGCAGACTCTGAGGATCGGCTGCCTGGGCGACGTTCACATTGTGTAGAACTGGAATCCCCGGCATCTCTATGTCGATCTCCCTCAGGCGGTCACTCAGATGTTCTGCCGCGGGCCGCATCAATGCACAGTGTGATGGCACGCTGACAGGCAGCGGCAGGACTCGCTTGGCCCCAGCCGTCTTGGCCAGATCACAGGCTCGATCTACCGCTGCCTTGGCTCCGGCGATCACGACCTGGCCAGGCGAGTTGAAATTGACCGCTTCAACTATTTCGGTCTCGGCCGCTTGTGCACAGATCTCCCGAACCTGTTCGTCCTCAAGCCCAAGGATCGCAGCCATACCCCCGGCGCCCGCTGGAACCGCCTTCTGCATGAATCGCCCCCGCTCAGCCACCAGACTGACGGCATCCGGGAATTTGATCGCCCCCGCGCAAACCAGGGCGGAATATTCCCCCAGACTATGGCCGGCCATGACCACTGGGGTTGCTCCGCCCTCTGCTTGCCAGATACGCCATACTGAGACACCAGCCGTGAGCATGGCGGGTTGAGTATTCTGGGTCTGATTGAGCTCCTCGGCCGGCCCCCCCTGTACCAGTTTCCAAAGATCGAAACCGAGTGCATCCGAGGCCTCGGTGAAGGTCTCCTCCATCAGGGTAAATTTTTCCGCCAGTTCTTTGAGCATGCCGATGGACTGGGAGCCCTGTCCCGGGAAGACGATACTGAAATTTGAATCGCTCATGAGTAACTCAATTCGGAAATCAGAATTTGGCCAGGACGGAACCCCAGGTGAAGCCGCCACCAAAGGCCTCCATCAAGAGGGTTTCACCCCGCCTGATACGCCCATCCCGCACGGCGGTATCGAATGCCAGAGGCACGGAAGCAGCAGAGGTATTGCCATGTTCACCCACCGTGACCACGACATGATCCATCGGGAGGCGCAGTTTCTTGGCTGTGGCATTGATAATGCGAATATTCGCCTGGTGCGGGATCAGCCAGTCCACCTCCAGTTTTTCCATGCCGTTGGCCTTCAGGGTCTCATCCACGATGCGGCCCAAGGTGGTAACCGCCATCTTGAATACCTCGTTACCCCGCATCTCCATATATGCCGTGCCTTCCTGAAGAGCATCATAGCCACGGGAAACACCGGATGGCACACGCAACAGCCTCTCAAAGGCGCCATCCGCATGCAGATGGGTTGATATAACGCCAGGTTCCTCGCTTGCCTCAAGTACGACCGCCCCCGCGCCGTCCCCAAACAGCACGCAGGTATTGCGGTCTTTCCAGTCGACGATACGGGAGAGTGTTTCAGCACCCACCACCAGGGCCCGCTTGGCACTGCCAGTCTTGATAAACTTGTCGGCCACGCTCATGGCATAGACAAAGCCGGTGCATACTGCCTGTATATCGAAGGCCGCAGGTCCATGGATACCAAGCCGCGCCTGCAACAGACAGGCCGTGCTGGGGAAAATCTGATCCGGGGTGGTGGTGGCGACAATAATAAGATCGATATCGTCCGGCCCGATACCCGCCATCTGCATGGCATTACGTGCGGCCTTTTCCGCCAGATCGCAGGTATATTCGTCATCCGCGGCGATATGACGCTTATGGATACCGGTCCTCTCAACGATCCATTGATCGCTGGTATCGACCATCTTTTCCAGATCCTGGTTGCTAAGGATCTTTTCCGGTAGGTAACTGCCGGTACCGGCTATACGGGAGTGGATCACGCGCTTTTCCTTGTATCTAGATGAGCCTTAACCTGTTTCGCAATGCGAGACGGTACATCGCTGAGCGCCTCTTTCCGGGCAATGCTGATGGCATTGGCGAAGGCCAGTTTGTCCGCCCCTCCATGGCTCTTGACGACGACACCCCGTAGCCCGAGCAGGCTGGCACCGTTATAACGCCGGGGGTCGATACGCTGGCGGAATCTGCGCAATACCGGCAAGACAATCAGCCCCGCGGTTTTGGTCAACAGGTTCCTTTTGAAGGCATCCTTCATAAAGTGGCTGATCATCTTGGCAACCCCTTCACTGCTCTTCAATGCCACATTTCCGACAAAGCCATCAGCGACAATGACATCCGTTCCACCCTTGTAGATATCGTCTCCTTCCACATAGCCCACATAGTTGAGGGTACTACCCGCCAGTAGATCATGGGCGCCCTTGACCTGCTCATTCCCCTTGATCTCCTCCTGACCGATATTCAGCAGACCGATTCTTGGGGAAGCAATATCTTCCACTACAGAGACCAGTTCACTCCCCATGACAGCGAATTGAAACAGGTGCTCCGCGCTACAATCCACATTGGCGCCAAGGTCCAGCATGTAGGTCTGGCCTTCAATGGAGGGTAGTGCAGTAATGATCGCTGGCCGGTCCACATTGGGCAGCATCTTCAGCACAAAACGGGAGGTGGCCATCAATGCGCCGGTATTGCCCGCGCTGACACAGGCATCCGCCACCCCCTCTTTTACCAGGTCGATGGCTACCCGCATGGAAGAATCTTTCTTGTTACGCAGGGCCTTGGAGGCCAACTCATCCATCTCCACCGACTGTGAGGCATGGTGAATCCTCAAGCGTTCCCCAAATCCATGGGCACCCACTTTGGCCTTCAACTTATCTTCCGGCCCAACCAGGACTAGCCTCGTTTCATTGTCACGTTTCAGGTAATCCAGAGCCGCAGGCACGACAACCTCGGCGCCATAATCACCACCCATGGCATCCAATGAAATTGTGACAGCCTTGCTCATTAAGGTAGGTCAGCCCCGGAGAGTCAGAGGAACCCGGTAGAGGTTGATGGTCCACCAGGGCTCGATGTGAGTACGGATATCAGGCTATTAAAAGTATTTATTCGCCCTTGCTATCTATCACTTTACGGCCACGATAGAAGCCATCCGCGGTGATGTGATGGCGCAAATGAGTCTCACCTGTTGTGGAATCGATCGAGAGGGTCTCCCCCTTCAATGAATCATGGGCGCGACGCATACCACGTCTGGAAGGGGTCTTTCTATTCTGCTGAACAGCCATGGCTGAACTCCTGAGTTTGATCAAAAAAAATCATTTGCCGTCACGTTTCAGTTCCGTCAGAACTGCAAACGGGTTTTCGCGCACTGCGTCATCACTGCCTTCAGACTCATCGCCAAGCTGCCCTGTACATTTCCCCGAAGGGTGCATAGGCACCTGGGGCAGCGCCAACAACAATTCATTCTCGACCAGATTCCTGAATTTCACCTGGCAATCTTCCACCAGTTCAGGATCGAGTTCATCAGGAAGCCTCTCTGCTTCATCGATACCCTCAACGAAGGTGACCGACACATCTGATTTTACCTGCCAGGGCATGGCATCAAGACAACGCTGACACTCAAGCATCAGGGTAGCCTCAACCATTCCAAACAGGCATGCGCGATGCTGTCGGTCACGGAAAAATTCCAGTGTGAAACTGACTTCGCCCTGGGAATCCACCAGACATTCACGCAATCTAGGCAGATCTCCCAGAAGATAGGAGCCACTGATCCGCTTACCAAGATCGGCAAACCGCCAGGGATCCAGATGCTCAGGCAAGTGCTGCGACATAAGCGCGCAATCATATTATGAGAGCGGCGCCCATGTCAAAATGACATAGCGGTTAACTGAGTAAAGCTGTGGCGAGCGTTAACCCGCACTTCTGACCCACAGGGAGGTGGGAAATGCCGATACCTGCCGGGAGCAGGATTCGGCCTGTGCGGTCGTTCAGCTGACCTCCTTTGTCCACTGGCGGTTTTTCGTCACTATTCAGAATGAATGATTG
>CBDVCD010000170.1:0-7362 GCA_965372385.1 uncultured Gammaproteobacteria bacterium
ACGAATGGATTAACCGGGCCAGGCTCGAATTAAGTACCGGTCCTATAATAGATTGTTACCCTTGTCACATGTATTTCATATTAAATACGACCCTGGCCCCTTTAGCTTTTTAGGAGCGTCATTTTTATGGTGTGCAGCGTAAAGGGGGGTGATTACCATTAATTTATTGATACGTGTGGTCTGCGATTCTTGATCCATGGCGTGCGGCTTGAATTCGATGAGAGCGGCGATCAAGCCACGGTGGTCGGTATTGCGAGCAGCATCGATGGCATCATCAGCACCCGGCGCGGCAATGGCTCCGGGTGGAAATCAGCGATCATCGGTAGCGCTTTGAATCGATCTCCGTTCGGGAGGTGGACATTGACCCTGCCTGATGAGCTCAGCGATGGCCGAAAGACCCGGGATGCCTTCGAGAACGATGAGTTCGCCGATATCCTGTTTGCTGTTACCTATACGGCACGTACGGCGGCCTGGCCCGAATAGAAAGCAATTTCGCTGATTCGGGCTGTCCTTCCAGATGATTCGTACTGCTCGATATTCTTGACATTTTTCACGGACGACAGAGGTGGAACCCTCGGTCATCGTTTCAGAAGTCGGTGGCCTACATCATCATTACGAGAGGCTGGTAGCGTGATAGTGATATGAGTTTTCGGGAGGACAGGTATATAAATCTGTCAGATTGTAAGCAGGTTGTAATCTACTTGGAATCACATGTGTTTTGCGACATTTATACTTTCAGCATCACCGAATAATGAGGCAAATTGCTCTCCAGTCACCTTAATCAAGTGCTGATGATCTCCAGATTCAAAAAAGATGTCATCTTGTTGCATCAGGCTTGTGTCGACCAGTGTCCGAATATCATATGCCATGCCAATTGGTGGAACAGCTCCACTGTCGCAGTCGGGAAAAAGTGCTATCAACTCTTCTTCGGTCGCCAGTCCAACCTCATGTCCGAGATGTTGGTGCAGCCTGCCCAGATGCACGTGGTAATCGGAGGGTACTACGACCATTAGGTATACTTCCTCTTCCTTTACAATCACAGCCTTGGCAAGCTGATCAACAGGAATATGAGCGGTTGCGGCCGTATCCATGCTGGTCTGTGTTCGATGATGAGAGATAAGCTCATAGTCTGTGGAATGCTGTTCGAGATAGGTTTTGAGTGTTGTTGCCATAGTCATACGGTGTCTCCTCACTGGAGTGTGACTGCGCGCTCTATCTCCATACTTTAGTTCATTTTCACTATTTTTTCGATACAGGATGAATTTGCTCTTTTGGCACTCTAAGTGACAAATAAGGTCAAATTTTTAAGAGCAGTAAAAAATTATTCGAAGACTTGGTGTCATAAGAGGAGAGATGATGGAACAGTTGACAGCTGGCATCCTGATGTTATTCCCAGCGATATTTGTGCTTTTACTGTTTGCTGGCGGGTTGATTATGTTTGCTTTTTGGGTTTTCCACTATTTGCAAGCAACTTACTCTGGAATAGACCCCAAAAGAACAAATTCGTTACATCTACCGGATCGCAGATCAGGTAAGGATCGTCGAAGCGTTTTAGGGCATGAAGGTTCGTGGGTGAGTGGCGCCCACTAGGACTCTGCCATGCTTGAAAAACATGTAATTGGCAAGGTAGACACTAAAAGGTAAAGGGTGATGAGATGCTATCTGGGGCGATTGTAACTACACAGTTCATAGGAGCTTAAAATGTCTGGCGAGCAGTTTGAACATACAATTACTGATGAAGTAAAGGTTTCTCCTGAAGCGGCGGAACAACTGTTGCAACTGGTCGATAATGAAGAGGAGATCAACGGTGTACGCATATTCGTTGCGGGTGGCGGTTGTGGCGGTATGACCTATGGCATGACCTTTGTGGAAGCCCCGACAGAGTTTGATTGCACTTGGGAGAGTAATGGTCTGAAGATCTATGTGGATGCGGTGGCCCTCAATTTTCTGAATGGGGTGGAAATCGATTACAAGCATGAGGGGGTAAACAGAAGTTTCGTGTTCAAGAATGTCTTTGCCCAGACCGGTGGATCAGGTGTTTGTGGTACTTGTGGCGCCGCCGGAGGTGGTTGCGCCTGATTGATTGCATTGCCTTTGCGACCACGGGTATTACTGATCGCGCCCTCCCAAAGCTACCGTATTGGCGCCTATCTGAATGCAGCACGGGAGATGGGCGTGGATGTCGAGATCGCGTCACCCACAAAACATTCCCTGATACGTGAACTGGCGGAAGGGCTGCATATCGACCTGGATGATCCGCAGAAGAGTCTGGAGATCATATCCCGTGCTGCCCGTTCATCTCCCTATGACGGCATTATCGCAACCGATGACGCCACGGTGGAATTGGCGGCACAGGTTGCTGACAGACTGGGTCTGAGCTTCAATTCTGTACCATCGTCCAGGCTTGCGCGCCGCAAAGACCTGGCCAGGGATTGCCTGGGGAATGCCGGATTACCGGTGCCCCAATATCGTTTGGTCTCTTTGCTGGATGACTTGGCAACGCAGATCGAAGGCTTTCCCTTCCCCTGTGTGGTTAAGCCCCTCAATCTGTCTGCCAGTCGGGGTGTTATCCGTGCGGATGACCAGCTGCAGTTTCTGAGCGCCTGCGAACGTATCCGTCCAATCATTAAGGATCAGCCGGACCCTTTCGAATCTTCTCATCTGTTGGTCGAGGCCTATATCGAGGGTGTCGAGGTGGCGCTGGAAGGCTTTCTCAGGCATGGCGAACTCAGTGTTCTGGCCCTGTTCGACAAGCCTGAGCCGCTGATTGGGCCGTTCTTTGAAGAGACCTATTACATCACACCATCCCGTCTCTCACCTGAAAAGCAGCACCTCATTCGAGCGCGTGTCGCGGCTGCCTGCAATGCCTATGGACTGGTCAGGGGGGTGGTACATGCTGAACTGCGAGTCACCAGCGATGAGGCCTGGATTCTGGAGGTGGCCGGGCGCACGATTGGAGGGGAGTGTGGGTCACTCTTCAACCTGGTATCTGGCGTGTCAATTGAGAGCCTGGTCGTTGCCAATGCAGTGGGGCGAACCCTGCCTGAACTAAGCATCAAAGGTGCGGCGGGAGTTCTGATGATACCCATACCCAAGTCCGGCATGCTGAGACGCTATGGTGGAATTGATAAGGCGCGGGCGGTTCACTGCATCGAGGCGGTTAGAATCACTGCCCCTATCGGACATGAACTGGTGGCTCTGCCCGAGGGTTCCAGTTATCTGGGTTTCATCTTTTCCAAGGCCGATACTCCTGAACAGGCTGAAGCCGCGTTGCGCGAAGCGCATCGGAAACTCAACTTCAAGATAGATCCTGTGTGGCGTCTCAACTGATTAAGGGTCGCGGAAAAATAAACTGGCCAAAGATCACGTCCATATTTGGGTAAGATTTGGGCGATTTGATTGAGCAAAACCGCAGGACTAGTTGGGCTGATTCGAGGATTTTGAGATTGAAAATCGCTCAAAGGTTGCCTGAAGAGGGGCGTGAGACTGGAGAATTTATTTTTTCCGCGACCCTAAGGCGCTATTTTTTACCGCCACCACCACCAGGCTTGAACCCTGCTGGCAGCTGACCCAGATCGCCTTCACCAAACAGGAACCCCAGCATGTGCCGTTCGATCAGGCGGATATTGTCTGGGTCGGCGGTGCTCAGACCGTTCTCGTTGATGATGGTGGTGAGGCGTTCCAGCCACTGTCTCCAACCCTCTTTAGAGACGTATTCATAGACCCGCTCACCGAGCTTGCCAGGGTGTGGTGGCTTTTCCAGGCCTTCTGACTGGCGCTTCAGGACGACACAATCAACCATTCTTGGCATATTGCTGGACCTCATGGATCGTTTTCTTATCCTCAATAAGTTGGATAACAATGACATCTTCTAGGTTCTCTATTTCATCGGTGCAGAGAGTGGGTTTACTCATATTTTCTCAACAGCACGCCTTCACTGCCGCAGCAGCTTGCGCTGCATTTTTTTATGCCATGTACATCCGCTACCTGATCCACCAGATAGTCGCCGATGGGACGATTCTCCTGTGTGCAGTCACAGCCCTTGTCGGGATAGACGTAGACATTTTTCAGCCCGGCGCGTTGCGCCTGTGCATAGGCCGACCATAGGGTCTCATTCGGGGTTTCCGGCAGATGGCTGAGCTTGTAGGCGGGAAAGAACTTGGTGATATGCCAGGGGCTAGTCTCACCGAGGTGATCCCGCACCCAGCAGGCGATTCGATACAACTCGTCCGGGGCGTCGTTTCCGCCGGGGATCACATTGGTGCGGGTCTCGACATGGATCCCCAGTTCCTGCGCCGTTTGGATAGAGTTAAGGATCTGCTCAACCCTCGCGGTGGGGCAGATGGCATGATAAAAGTCGTCTCGCAGGCTTTTGATATCGGAACAGAGCACATCGATATGGGGAGCGGCCAGTTCGAGCGCCTCTTGGGTGATGAAACTGTTTGAGACATAGACGGTGTAGAGACCGGCCTGATGGGCCTGCTCACATACGTCGATCACATATTCCAACCAAACTGCCGGCTCGGAATAGGTAAAGGCGATGCCCTGAACCCCCTGCTGCAATGCAACACCGACTAACTCCTCGGGCCGGACGTAGGCCGCTGAGGACTCCCCCTTGGCTAGCTCGTCCAGTGCGGTAACGCCCCAGGAGATCTCCAGGTTATGACAGCCGCCACAACGGAAGCTGCAACCATAGCTGCCGATGGACAGGACCTGGGTGCCGGGCCGAAAATGGCGCACCGGTTTCTCTTCGATCGGATTGACATGGATGGCGGAGAGAATGCCATAGGAGAGGTTGTAGAGGGTACCGTTTCGATTTACGTGGGCCTGACAGAATCCACGTTGGCCATGGGCGATCTTGCAGCGCCAGGGGCACAGATGGCAACGTGTCGTGCCGTTATCCAGCTTCTCCTGGAGAACGGTCTCCATCAGCCGGTAGTGTTCGGGCGCCTTGCTATGGAGCATGGTTCACCCCCCCATGGTCACGCATGTTTGTGGATGGTAGGACATTGGATCGCCAGCATCGATCAATCGTGCTCTTATTGATCCATCGTAGCAGTTAAACCACAGCCGATTGCCATCCACTAAGTAGTCTTTATCCGGCATGGAATGTTGGGAGTATCCATCCACTAAACCGATTGAGAACTGCTGTGTGCCGATCTGGAGGGTGTAAGGTTGCCCCCAACGCTGGGTGCCACGGATGAAGTTGTAGATCCGCTTCGCCGGCCACCCTGTTGTGATATGGAAATCCTGCTGCCTGGGCCAGCCATGATGGTTGGCCAATCGCTCGTCCTGGGCGGTCAGTCTCAAGCTTCCCGACTCCAGCTGTTGCAGTAGAGATTGAATCAACTCCACGCCTCTGCTGGCGCACTGACGGCTTAGCTCGGCTTCAGTCACGCCACTACTCATCGGTACGCGCTGCTGGGCAAAGATATCACCTGTATCGATGTGCTGATCCATCTCATGCAGGGTAACTCCAGTCTCCGATTCCCCCTGTCTAAACTGCCAGAACAGGGGCGCTGGGCCGCGATACCTTGGCAGCAGAGAGGGATGCAGGTTGTAACAACCCAGCCTTGGCACGTTTAGCAGATCCGCCTGCAGCCGATGGGGAAAACAGGAGACGATTCCAACATCCAGCATAGAGGGTCGCAACCGCTCGCCTGAGTCGTTGGGTTGAAGGATTTCTACTGGGATGCCTTCTTTTACCGCAACACTCAGGATGTTATCCGATGATTTCTCAGCAATGAGAGGTATATAGCGCTGTCTTAGAGGTGTGTCAGCCTTTAGCCCCACGGTGGACCCGGCTACTGCGATTACCCCTGGGTTTTGGCCAGATGCAAGTAGGCCCTTCAGCGTCACCACTGACTGTGTGCCGAGTGAGCCAATGAACAGAATGCGCAGCATGACTACTCATCCTCGGGGGAAACCTATCCGTGATGGGTATAAGATGTCTGAAAACACTTAGCGGAGAAGATAAAGCGGTTGCCCTCATGACCCAAGCAACAGAAGAGGGCAATGGGCCCTACTGTCGGCTTGAGTCTTGAGGATGCAAACTATCAAGTGTACCCCGCCATAGATCCTGATATATTCAGCGAGTCAGGAAGGAGCTAGCCGCAAGGCATGCTTCGCAGGGAATGGTTGTTCCCTTCACAAGAGGCATAACGCCGCGGATGGCCCCTTCCTGGCTCGCCCGAAGGGAGCCCCCCAAATGTACCAGTACGGTGTTGCGACTCTTGGAAAGGGCTAGCCATTCCCTGCGAGCCGCGCCTTGTACTGGTGCATTTGGGTGGCTCTGAATGTATCAGGATCTATGGTGGGGTACACTATGCGACCGGTTCTTCCTCCCCGACCAGATCACGATACGCATGCCAGGTTGCATGAGCAGCTAGGGGAAAACCTATAACCAGTCCTACATAAAGTGTCAGGAATCCGGCGGTGATGATCGCTAGCAGGATAGCTGCCCAGAGGAGCATTGGCAGGATGTTGTAGCGCACGGAATTCCAGCTGGTCTGAATGGCATCGAAGACATTGTTTGAGCGATCGAGCAGCATAGGTACGGAAACCGCGCTGATGCTGAAGATAACAAATGCAATGGCGGCGCCACAGGAGATGCCTACGGCGAGAAGCTGAGCACCCTCCCAGGTACCAAAGAGTGCAGAAACAAAGCCCTGCCATGTGGCCGGTGTGATTCCGGAAAATGTCAGGGCCACGACGAGCTGTGCAACTGTCACCCAAGCAATCAGCGCAACCACCAAAATAATGCCCATATTGAGGAGATTGAAGCTATTGCTCCTGACCGCGAGCAGGGTACTTTTCAGCGTGGGTATCTCTCCCTGTTCCAGCTGCCGGCTGATCTCATACAAACCTATACCCAACAGGGGCGCAACCATGAAAAAGCCTGCAAGCAGTAGTGGAAGTAGAATATACATGCCGCTGGCGATGACAGAGAGTGTCAGAAGATAGCTGACAATCATCAGGCCCAGGCCATAGGAGAGACTCATGGCCGGCGCGGTCTGGATATCCTTCCAGCCGGCTGCCAGCCATTTCCAGACATGATCTGTGGTGATATCCCGGACTTGGGCAATGGTCACAGGCCGGGCGTCATAGTAATGTATCACTGCGTGGTACATGGTTACCTCCCATTCTTCCATCCGATTGCAACGAAACTACATATACAAATTGGACTTCCATGAGTATGCGGAGTTTTGCTTCTTACCCATGCTTTGTATGGTGGAAATCTTAGTGTGAAGTGTATGTAGCTGAAGTATCTGGATAATCAGGAAATATTGTCAGTTAGTCGTTCTCCACACAGGGTATCGTTATGGCTCTATATTTAAGGTATTCAAGAAAGGCGATGACACG
>CBDVCD010000171.1:0-7350 GCA_965372385.1 uncultured Gammaproteobacteria bacterium
AAAAACATAAATCATAGAAATTGATGAAACTACTGTTTAAAGGGGGTGTCCACACCCCCTTTTTTGTTTGCTGGAAGTAAACTGGCCCATAAGCGATTGAATGGATCAAAGGTATTGATGAATCGCATTGGCTGGCAATTTATGGCACATATAGAATTACTGGATATTTTCTGATTCGACAGGAGAGACTCCCTTGAGTGAGCAAAAGAGCGCTAATCAGCAAAGTTCCGTTGATGACCTCTATGCGGAAGCCCACCATTGGCATCTGAATACGGGTGAAGAGACGATTCATGCCAAACGTATCGGTGGCAAGTGGCGCACTATCAAATGGTTGAGTGCCTCTGTCTGGCTGATCTTCTTTTTGGCCCCCTATCTGCAGTGGGGTGACCGTCAGGCTATCCTGTTCGATATTCCCAATCGACAGTTTCACATTCTGGGCGTAACTATTCTGCCCCAGGATTTCTGGATGCTTTCACTCACACTGCTGTTTTTAGCCCTGTTACTTGCTGTGGCTACAGCAATGGCAGGAAGAGTTTTTTGTGGCTTTTTTTGCTTTCAGACGGTGTGGACGGACATCTTCACCTGGATAGAGGAAAAGTTGGAGGGTACCCCGCCAAAGCGGCGCAAGCTCGAAAAGGCGCCAGTGGACTTCAACAAGATCAGGGTCAAAGTCATAAAACATGCCATCTGGCTGGCGATCTCAATACTGACGGGTATCAGCTTTGTTGCCTGGTTCTATGATTCATTTCAACTCTGGCAGGACCTGCTTACCCTCAATGCGGGGCCGGTTGCATTTGGAACAATCGCGCTGTTTACCGGGGGTACCTATGTATTGGCAGGGTATATGCGTGAACAAGCCTGCTTCTGGCTCTGTCCCTATGCCCGTATTCAGGGTGTCATGATCGACAACACCACCGTCGTCCCCACCTATGATTTTCATCGAGGTGAGCCGCGTGGCAGGATCAAGAAAGGCCAGAGCGAAGTGGAGAGAACCACGGGTGACTGCGTGGATTGTAAGCAGTGCATTGCTGTCTGTCCGACCGGGGTGGATATTCGCCATGGCCAGCAAGAGGGTTGTATCATGTGCGCCCTCTGCATCGATGCATGCGATGAAGTTATGTTGAAGGTAGGCCGCCAAAAGGGTTTGATCCGCTATGAATCCTATGAGGCGATGGAGACCAATCAGAAGCCTAAGCCCTTGTGGCTGCGTCCACGAGTGTGGATCTACAGTGCTATCATGTCGGCTGCCTTGGTGGGTATTGGAATTGGTCTGAGTTCACTCGATGCCCTGGAACTCAAGGTGATCCATGCAAGACAACCCCTGTTTGTACTGCAGAGTGACGGCAGTATTCAGAATAAATACACGTTGAAGGTCCTCAACAAGGTGACCAGCGATGTGCTGGTGAAGATCAGTGCAACAGGTCCTGATGGTCTTATTCTGGTGGATGCCGATCAGGAGATCATCGCGCGGCACGGCACGGTGACTCCGCGCACGGTCTTTGTCAAGGTACCCAAGGCGAATCTGTTAGCTGAAACCACACCGATCACCTTTCATATCGAAGGGGAGGCGGATGGGCAGGTTCTTACAAGTCAAAGAGTGAGCGTATTCATCGGACCCAGTCGATAGCTTTCAGACAACGCTTGAATATACGAAGGGTGGGCTGTGGAGTCCGCCCCGATCTTTATTGCAGTATTATTGATCTCCTATGACAGACAAAAAAAATGTAGCTTGGCGCAGTCCCTGGGTCATTGCCTGGGTGGCAATGGTCGTGATCTTTTTTAGCATGAATGTGTTCATGATCTATATGGCCACTGATAACAGTTCCGGCCTGGTGGTGGATGACTTCTATGATCGTGGGCAGGATTACGAGCAAAATATGCTCAAACGGATGGCACGTGATCCTGGTTGGACAATGCGGGTACAACTACCGAAGAAGATTGAGATCGACCAAGCGGTAATCTGTCGTTTCAGTGTGAAGGACAAGTCGGGTCAGCCTGTTTCTCCGGACGCTGTTACTTTCTACGCCTATCGGCCTTCTGACAAAAGCGCGGATTTTTCCGCACCGATGCAAGAAGTCGAGCCAGGTATCTACGAGGCGGAGGTTAAATTTCCACTGTTAGGCGCCTGGGACATCCTGGTAAGCGCTAAAAAGGGTGAGGATGAATTCAATACACCCAAGCGGATAGGGGTCGGAATCGACTGGATACCCTAGTGGTCCATCAATACAAACTTGTTGGACCACTAGTACTCCTATGTTGAAGGAGTACTAGATTGTGTCGGATTCAAACCCGAAGTCCTGCTTTCACTGCAGCCTGCCAGTTCCTCCCGAAGATGACGTGGTTGCCGAGATTGAGGGAGAACCACGTCATTTCTGCTGTACAGGCTGTAAGGCGGTCTGCGAGGCCATCTATCAGGCGGGTCTCGAGGGTTTCTATCAGCGCACACCGGAGGATGCCTGCCTGGCGCCGCCGCCGGAGATCCCTGAGGAACTGGCCCTCTATGACCTGGACGAGGTGCAGGAGGAGTTTGTCGGTGACCTGGGCGAGGAGCGAGATATTCACCTGCTGGTGGAAGGCATCCACTGCGCCGCCTGTGTCTGGCTGATCGAGCACACACTCAATGCCGTGCCGGGGGTGGTGGGGGCACAGGTCAACCTCTCCGGTAAACGCCTGCATGTCAAATGGCATAACGATCAGACCTCGCTTTCGCGCATCATCAGCCGCATGGGACAGATCGGCTATGCGGCCGTGCCTTATGATCCGGAAGTCGCGGAGGGGGCCATAAAGCGGCAAAATCGTACCCTGCTTTATCGCATGGCCTTTGCCGCATTCGGCATGATGAACCTGATGTGGATCTCCATCGCGCTCTATACGGGAGCCAGCGAAGGTGAGTTTCGCGATATGTTCCACTGGGTCGGATTTGCTCTGGCGACCCCGGTCCTGCTCTATTCCGGCTTTCCCTTTTACAAAGGTGCCTGGTCTGGCTTGAAAAACCTTCACCTGGGCATGGATTTACCCATCGCCATCGGCGCCAGCATCACCTATCTCTACTCGGTGTATGTCACCCTGAGTGGAACGGAAACGGGTGAGGTCTACTTCGATACCGTCGTCAACTTTCTCTTCGTCATCCTGGTGGGTCGCTATCTCGAGGCAATGTCCAAACATCAGGCTGTGGCGGCAACCCAAAGACTCTTGGACCTGCAGCCAAGAGTAGCGACACTCCTGCGGGATGGTGAGGAGTCGATTGTCCGGGTGCGAGCCCTGTCCGTGGGGGATATCCTGTTGGTAAAACCCGGTGAGCGTGTGCCGGTGGATGGTGTGGTATTGGAAGGTCAGAGTAACCTGGATGAGGCCATGCTCACGGGCGAGTCGGTACCGGTCAACAAGTCGGTGGGGGATGAAGTATCAGCAGGAACCATCAACGGCCATGGCGCGCTGCAGGTGAGAATGACCGGCTCACTTAAGCATACCGCCCTGGGGCGTATCATCCACCTGGTCGAAGAGGCCCAGGCCTCGAAGGCCCCGATCCAATGTGTAGCAGACCGCGTAGTGCCTTGGTTTGTCGCGGTGACCCTGGGGCTTGCCACGGCCACCTTTCTCTGGTGGCTGAATCATGCGACATTGGAGGTGGCCCTGCTGGCGGCGACCTCGGTGTTGATTATCACCTGTCCCTGTGCCTTCGGGCTGGCAACCCCCATGTCCATCGCCGTGGCCTCTGGGCTGGGGGCAAAGTATGGCATCCTGGTAAAGAACGGTGAGGTGCTGGAGTCTCTCTCGTCGATCAATCATGTGGTTTTCGACAAGACGGGGACCCTGACCGAGGGTCGGATTTCAGTGGTGGCCGCCTATCAGGATCAAGCCGAATGGCAAGCCTCGAGTGGCGGCGTTCTGCCGGACGGGCTCAGGGAATTAGTCCAGCGGCTGGCCGCACTGGAGCGCTACTCAGAACACCCGGCGGCGCAGGCTATTCTGGTCTGGGCGGAAGAGATGGCGATTGATTTCCGCAAACTCGAGGTCAGTGATTTCGACTACCGCCCGGGACTTGGCGTGACCGGCAGGGTGGCGGGCAGCCTGCTCCAGGCGGGCAGCCATGCCTGGTTGGATGCCAACCAGGTAATTCGGAATGACAAACTTGTCCCTATTACTGCGCAGTTGGATAGGCAAGGCATAGGTTTCATCCATGTGGCGCTGGAAGGCCAGGAGGTTGCGCTGATCGCCATCGAAGACACCATTCGCCCTGATGCTGCCGGGATGCTGGCCGGTCTCAAGGCGGAGGGCCTGCAAATGACCCTGTTGAGTGGTGACCGCAGACAGGTAGCGGAGGGCATTGCCCAGCGCTTGGGTGGTATGGAGGTGATCGCCGAAGTACTGCCGGAAGAGAAGGATCAGGTAGTGCAACGGCTCCAGCAAGGGGGCAGACGGGTTGCGATGGTGGGTGACGGGGTGAATGATGCGCCGGCCCTGGTGAGGGCCGATGTAGGGATAGCCATGGGGTCAGGGACCGATGTCTCCATCGCCAGCTCGGATATCGTACTGATGAGCAGTGAATTGGAGAAGGTGAGATTGGCAATCGGTCTCTCGCGCCGTACGCTACGCACCATTCGCCAGAATATCGGTCTCTCCATTGTGTACAATATCATTATGGTGCCTTTGGCCATGTCAGCCATCGTGACACCGCTGGTTGCGGCCATTTCGATGCCACTCAGTTCCCTGGCGGTGATCGGTAATTCCACGCGGATTCGCACCCTGTTCAAAGGCATCAACGCCAGGTAACTGTATTTTCTACGGAGTACACCGATGGAAGTAATCTATGGTCTGATTCCCGGCATGATTATATTGGGGCTGATTGCTGTCGGTGTGCTTTTCTGGGCGGCCCGTAGCGGCCAGTTCGATGATCTGGAGGGGGAGGGTCACCGTATCCTGATGGATGAAGATCTTCCGCCCCGGACTAAGCAGAAAAAGCCCGCACAGCGGATGCCGGATGCGGAGGATCAGGAGTAGTCAGTTATCCTCTCTGTTCGTTCTGATGGAGTCAATCAGGAAATCCATCTCTTTCGGTTGAATGTACTGGAGCAGCTCCTTGCCATGCGGATTTACCCCGATGCTCAGCCCGGTTTGGGGGTAGACCCAATGGACCACTCCTGTATCTGCTTCTGGGATCCGTTCGGCCGGTTCGCCGAATCGGTTCAGTATAAGTTGCTCATCCAGGTTGGCCGGAGGAATGTAGTTGATCAGCTTGATGGGCAGATTTCCGGCTAGCCCCCTGTCCTCTGCTGACAGATCTACCTTTCGAGTAATCTCCGTGGTGCGGCTGATGCGGCTTCCGCGGTCATATAACTTCTGCAGTGTCCCACTCTCCACCTCCAGCACCAATACAAAGTCCGCCCGCAGGCCGCTGAGGGAAACCCGTTCGAAGTAGGCCTCCAGGACAGGTTGGTCATCCCCGGTGATAAACAGACTGACCTTGCCTTCGCTGGAGAAGATCTCACTGGCCTCATGTAGTGTACTCTGTCCCAAGGTGAGGCCGAAGACCGTGGAGCCCCCTTGAGCATCCACCCTGATCTCCCAGGGCAGTTTCGGCTCTTTATCGGACTGGCGGCCTCCGGGTAAGAGGATGGCGAAGGCCAGCGCAACAACAGTCAGGGAGACCACCCATAAAAGGATTTTTCTATCCATCAGCTTTGGTCCAGGTTTGATATGTCACAACAAGGCGTAGCGGGCAGCTTCTCATGCTGCATAGGACGCTGCTGAGAGGAGATTCTACAATGGTAAAGGCTGTTTGGCTCTTAACCATTCTCGAGTATCGATGCAAAAATTGCACGAATTGATGCAATCGAACAGATCTGGTGGTAGCCTGCGTTGTGCGGTTTTTACAGTTTTTTGACAGGCATGGCGGGTCTATCCGATGAAATTCGAGATTTCCGATGAACTGGCGCACAAGGCCAAGCTTCCCCACGAGATTCTTCTGACCAACCTCATTGGCAACCATATCCTCTGGTTTATTGCCACATTGGGCTTGGCGGGCTCCTACTGGCAGCCGTTGGCGCTGGTGCCGGTATTCTCCTTTGCGGCATTGGCTTACATTCTTTGGCGCGCTCATCGGTCTCGGCGTCAGGATGATTGGTACTTGATGTGTCACTGGCAGATATGTGCCGCGCGCAGTCGTCTCTTTATCTATATGTTATCAATGGCGCTGACCGTGGCGTTCCTGGGCTGGTTGGGATACAGCCAGTTCGGGATGATGAAGGAGGTTGTGATTGCATTGACAAGTGGTATAGGAATCCTTCCCGTCATGGTGACAGTATTGGTGTTGATCCTGATGGAATCGGATATTTTACATCAGGCATCGCTACACAAACTACCCAAGCGTATCGTGGAAAAATACCCGGTCCCTGATTCGGTTGTGGTGCTCGAGGATGATGGTTTGGAGCAGGGACTCGAGGCTAAATCATAAACAGGGCGGCCGCGATGTTGCGGCCTTCCCCCATGAGAATATTGTAGGTGCGGCATGCGGCGGCAGTCTGCATGGTTTCCAGTCCGATCCGCCGTTGCATCAAGGGCTGGGAGAGGGAAGGGTGGGGGAATCTGTGAACCGCCCCGGTACCGAGGATCACAATCTCCGGTTTCAGCTCGGCCAGCAGGGTAAAGTCAGCCACTCCAAGCTCGGCAAAATCATCGGGTTGCCAGTTTTCGATCACCCGACCAGGGGTCACGATCAGACTGTGGTTGTAGATCACCCCATTGATCGTGACCTGGCCCTCCGCGTAGCCCTGGATGACATTGCCACCCCTGGAATCATCCAATGTAAATTTCATGTCGGGAAGATAGCGTAAATTGCTATCTGAAAAAAGCCTTGGTCCGTGATTACACCCGGCCTAAGGAAGAAATGAATAGTCGCCAGTTACGTTATAATGTAAATAGGCCGTTATCAGGCATGGGCCAATAATAAAAATACCCTATCGATAACTTACGTCGGAACGTCGATGTCAGTGAGTGAAGTAGAGTTGCGCGCCAAAGGACTGCTGTTTGGAGATGAGGCTTCTCAGCTTGGTTTGATGAAGTCCTTACTCGAAACCCATGGTTACGCATCGATGGTCCTGACCAATATGGCTGGCGTAGTAAAATCGATGCACGAACAGCCCGATTTCATGATCATGCTGGTCGATCGGAACACCCCGTGGCTGGAAGCTGAGCAACAGCTTCAGTTGTTGCGAGAGCTGCATAAAAGGCCTCCCCTCATTCTCATCGCCCCTTGTCATGATCCCGAGACAAGGCACAGAATCGCCGCGGTGGATGTCGATGATTTCCTTTGTCCACCATTGAAAGAGGGCGAACTCGCGACCCGACTAG
>CBDVCD010000172.1:0-7324 GCA_965372385.1 uncultured Gammaproteobacteria bacterium
GGGTCAGCTCTAGCTGTTCAAATCGCTCCAGGCGATTTAGTCCGCGTCGTTACGCCTCGACCTGCACCCCAAAAACGCACACGCCCTCCATGGACGGAGTAGTGTTGCGGGAGGCAGGAAGCCGGGAGCGACCTCTACCCCGCCCAACTGCAGATTCTAGGATTATTCCTGGAATCCGGCAAAATTGAACTCCAGGGCTCATTGAGCTCTCCTGGCCTATTGACGGAGCACCTCTCCGGTTAGCGCATCCAGAATCTGGCTCGGTCGCGTCATTCCCCCGGTTGCGCCGTGCAGAATGAAATCGACCCTATTGCTGCCGCAGCGGGTGCGCACCTCCAGGGCCGTTCGGGCGGGTTGATGTTGGCTCAGATTGGCGCTGGTCGAGACCAGCGGCATGCCGGCGGCCTGACAGAGTGCCGCCGCAATTGGGTGGGCGGTTACCCGTACAGCCAGTGTGGTTTGTTTGCCTCTTAGCCAGATGGGGACAGCGGGTGCGGCCGGCATGATCCAAGTGACTGGCCCTGGCCAGCTTTGCTTAACCCGATCAAGGCGTTCATCAGGGATTTTGTCGATGAATGGCAATAGCCGTTCAAGGGTATCAGAGATAAGGATCAAGCCTTTGTTCTCAGGCCGTTTTTTCAGTGCCAACAGACGCTGGACCGCAGTGGCATTGAGGGGGTCGCAGCCCAACCCGAAGACCGCTTCGGTGGGATAGGCGATGATCCCGCCCAGACGCACGACATGTGCCGCGCGCCTTAGCCGCCAGGGAGTGATGTAACGGTTAGCCAGCAAGGTCTGCCTGGAGTTTACGGTCTTTTTCGATCACGCTCTTCGCGTTGGCTTCACGTTCGGTACGGATGCGGGCCGCCAGTTTCGCGTCACCAAGGGCCAGGATCTGGGAGGCGAGGTAGGCTGCATTCTTTGCTCCGGCCTTGCCGATCGCTACGGTGGCAACCGGTATCCCGCCAGGCATCTGTACCGTCGAGAGCAGAGAGTCCATGCCCCGCAAGGGGCCGGCATCCAGGGGAACGCCTATCACCGGTTTGAGGGTGGCGGCGGACACGGCGCCGGCAAGATGCGCAGCCAGTCCAGCGGCGGCAATAAAGGCGGAACAGCCTCGTTGATCGGCGCTCTTCACATAGTCATGGGTTGCGTCAGGGGTTCGGTGTGCGGAGGTGATTTTTACCTCGAAAGGGATCTCCAGGTTGCGCAAGACATCCAAGGTGGCTTGCATTACTGGAAGATCCGAGTCGGAGCCCATCAAAACAGCGACAAAGGGTTTACTCATGGAATTATCTGTCATGGTTCGTTGGAAAAAACGGCTAAGGATACCCTACACCCAGAGGTCAGGCCAGAATGGAACCGGTTTTTTTGCTGCGCGGCGCTTTTTTGAACTTGTGTGGGTGAGTGCACTTATGATTGTGTAAGATGTCATATCTGGAGCCAACAATTTTCTGGGGAATGGATTATGCGGATTTCCAAGCCTTTTTTTCTGGTTATTTTGCTGCTTGGTTACACCTCATGGGTACTGGCTACAGTCAGTCCTTCCATGCGAATAAAACAGACAGTGGACGAGGTGCTGAAGGTTTTACAGACACCGGACCTGGATATGCAGCAACGGCGCGATATGGTTCGAATCATCGTCAGGCCCCGTTTTGACTATCGGGCCATGTCACAGATTATTCTTGCGAAAAATTGGAAACGGGCCACAGCACAGGAGAAGGATCGTTTCGTTAGCCTGTTTCGTGAACTGCTGGAGCATACCTATTTCTCTGCCATGGCGAGCTATAGTGGCCAGACAGTGCGTATGGGTCGCGAACGCATCACCGACAAGCGCGCCGTGGTGCAGACCTACATCAATGCAACCAATAAGGAAGTACCGGTCAACTACAATCTGAGACTGAAGAATGATGACTGGTACGCCTACGATGTCACCGTGGATGGGGTCAGCTTGGTCAGTAACTATCGTACCTCCTTCCGGAATCTGGTCAGAGAGAAGGGGATGGACGGATTGCTGCAGGAGCTCGAACGCAAGGTGGAGTCATTGAAGGCCTCCGACAGAAAGGCTGAGTAATCGTCCTGGGCTTGATATCTCATTCAGGTATAATTTTTGTAATTATTCAGCTCCTACGACGGCATTTTCAGTGTGAAGACATAGGCATGACATAGGAACTGAATAGTTACTAATTTTTTTGATCTAGAGATAAAGTCGACTTTTAAGTTAAAAATGCCTTTAATGCTTGGTGCGGATTAGAGGAGGGGGTATTCCTAAGCGGTTTTACCTCTCTCCCTTTTGAAAGAGGGGATCGTAAAAGCCCATCCTTCTGGCTTTTGCGGCAGGGAAACGAAAAACGCGATTTTCCGTTTCCTCCATTTTCGATCGCTGGTAGCGATGAAAAATGGTGTCACATGCATGTGTCGCTGGAAGATCTGGTTTATGCAGACCTTCCCTACATAATAACCCAGGATAGCCATGTTGAGCATACAAGCTATCTTCCACTACAGATCGATTATCTGAAGGAGATCTACATGTATAGAAAGAAGCTCGTTTATCTGGCATTAGCCACTCTATTACCGATGGGAAGTGCCGCGCTGGCGCAGGAGGCAGCTGTCTCAGAGACTGTTGCTGAACAAGCTGCCGTGGCTGAAGAGGCGCCGGCTGCCACAGTAACACCGGAGGGTGCGGTTGAACCCACGGTCACCGAGCCGGCTGCCGCAGTAACACCGGAGGGTGCGGTTGAGCCCGCAGTCACCGAGCCGGCTGCCGCACCTGCTGGGTATGGTCAGATGTCAATGGAAGAGCGCAGGATGGCGCGTGAACAGCGCTATGAGGAGCTGAAAAAACGTGCGGAAGAGTCAGGTGTGATGTTACCGGAACATCCCCCCTGGCATGATCGTGAGGCAATGATGAAGCCCCGTCCTGAGATGCAAAAACGCATGGAACACAGGAAGATGATGCAGGCGATGACGCCAGAAGCGCGGGATGCCTACCGCATGGGGCGTTACCAGGAGATGCGTGATCGGGCCAGTGAAATGGGGATTGAACTGCCTGAAACACCGCGCTGGAAAGAACGTCAGGCCGCCATGGATGAAGAGTGGGTCAAGCATCAGGAGGTTATCAAAGGGATGAGCGACGAAGAACGCGCGGCCTGCCACGCCATGCATCGTCGTCATATGCGTGAAATGGGTCCAGGCCAGATGATGCGTGGGCAGGGTATGCGTCCGCCCATGCAAGAGGGCCCCATGCCGGGATATGGTTATGGCCCAGCTCCCTATGGACCCCGCAGTGGTTTCTGGGACCCCTACCAGTAGTGATTAGGGCGGCTTGCCGCCAGTTAAATCCAGAGAAACACGGCCGCACTGGCCGTGTTTTTCGTTCAAATAGTCTCACCATACCGTCTTGATCCCCCCTTACTAAGCAGTACTTGAGCCTGATTTCTGGTCAGGTAGCTCCAGGGGCTTGGAATCAGTCCGGGTACCCGTTTCTGATATTCTTGATAGATTTCACCGTGGAGGATGCTCAGTTTCCGCTCTTCGAGGCGGGATCCGATGAGGAAATAGAGAGAGATCATCAGCGCGGAAACCAGTCTGGCGGGGTCCATCTCCTGGCTCCAGACCAGCACCAGACCAATGCTGTACCAGGGGTGGCGTACAAAACGGTGTAAAGGAGAGATCTGAAAATGTTCCTGGTCCTCGATCTGCTGAATGCGCATACGTATTTGGCGCAGTCCCAGGAATTCACTGCTGTCATAGAATCTGAGTGACCAGAAAAATAGGCTCAGGGCCAGTAGCGCCAAGCCATGGGCAATCCAGGCGGAGAAACCATGCCAATGCCAGAGCGGTTCACTCTGGAGAAACCGCATATAACCAGCAGGTGGGAGAATCAGCGCAATCGCCAGTAAATTGAAGATCAGGCGATACCATGGGGTAACTGCCGGGTAGCGGTTTGCTATCCAAAATTTGATCCGCAGGGATGCCAGCCAGGAGTGGAGCAGGAAGTAGATGAGCCAGAGAAGGGCGAGCAGGGTGAGGGAGGTGGGGTCGGGCATTGGAACAATGTCCTACGGCTGAATAGTTATTCGTAAGTTATCATTGCGTTGCCATCCATGGCGGGGCATATCTTTTCTAACGTACCCCCAGCCTGGACTTCCTGTCCAGTCGTTCGCCACGCTGCGTTTGTCCACTGGACTCTGAGACAGCTTCGTAAGTAATTTCTGAGTTGCCATCCATGGCGCAGCATGGGAGTTCTTTTTAAACCCCGGCCCAGCCATCTGCCGTGCAAGGATGCACAAATGCCACGGGGGCAGGGAGCCCAGGAGCGGCCTGGCTGGTCGTTCGCCAAGTTTCCTTGGTCCACTGGACGAAAGCTAAGGCGTCGTAAGGTAATTGGTGCATGCCATCCCTGGCGAGGCATGTTTCTTCTAACGCACCCCCAGCCTGGACTTCCTGTCCAGTCGTTCGCCACGCTGCGTTTGTCCACTGGACAAACGGTCGTGGCTCACCCCACGAATTTCCCTTGCTGCAGGCGTTGGGCTTCCATCAATTCCAGTTCCCGGGAACCTGAGATCACTATGTCATGGGCGGGTACAAAGTCGAGGTCGGGATTGAGCCGCTCGTAGGGTACCGCGTTGAGGATGACCTTCATGGCGTTCAGGCGGGCCATGTGTTTGTCGATGGAGCGGATAATGGTCCAGGGTGCATGGGTGGTGTTGGTGCGCTTGAGCATCTCGTACTTCTGGTTGGTGAACTCGTCCCAGCGGTCCTGGGCCTGCACGTCGATCTCTGACAATTTCCACTGACGTAGCGGATCGGTTTTACGCCTTTCGAATCGACGGGCCTGTTCTTCCTGGGTGACGGAGAAGTAGAGTTTGACCAGGATGGTGCCCTGGCGCACCAGATCCTTCTCGAAACCGGGACAGCCGATCATGAAGTTTTCGAACTCTTCTTTGCTGCAAAAACCGAAGATCGGTTCAACCACGGCACGGTTGTACCAGCTGCGGTCGAACATCACCACTTCCCCACCGCGGGGGCAAGCTCGGACATATTTTTGGAAGAACCATTGGGTCTTCTGTTCTTCGGTGGGCTTGCCCAGGGCGACCACACGGTAGTGTTTTTCGTTCATGTAACGGGAGACACGACGAATGGTGCCTCCTTTACCGGCCGCATCCCGGCCTTCAAACAGGATGATCATGCGGGTACGGGTCTTCTCAAGATACTGCTGCATCTTGATCAGTTCCGCCTGGTAGGGTTTGAGCGCTTCCTCTCTACGAAAGCGCTTAATGGCCTTTCTCTGATTTTTCTTAAGTAAGGTGATCTGCTCCTGCTGAGCCTCAAATTCCTGCAGCAGCTCTTCGAGCCGCACGGGTTGGTCGTTGAAGAGGATGGTTTCCGGATTTTTCATGTCATCATTCATGTTGTCTGCCCCGTGGAAAGATTGCTCAGTTCATATTGAAGTATATTAATCTTTTTGCATAAACGATGCGTGGATTTTTTATCAATTGCCTGATTGGAATCAAAACCGATAGGCCGACTCGATCTGCTCCCTGGTCAGGATGCCCTGAATGGTTACAGCTCGGTGACGATCGACCCTTTCCACATAGAGGGCTTCGGCGCCGCTCTCCTGCAGCTTCTCCATCGCTTCCTGGAGGCTGGCCAGCATGGAGATGCTGGTGAGCTGGTAACGGCGGGCCGGAATTTCCAGCAGATCGAGTTCATCCCCGTTGCCCTCTTCGATGTTGCGGGCCAGATCCACCCCGGGCATCAGGGCCAGAGTGTCGGTGTCTTTATCGTCAATCAGGATCCATTCCGGGGCCTGTTCGAGGATGTGAGCGGCTGAATCCCGAGTCAGCAGTGAGCTGCAGTGCAGAAAGTTACGTTTCATGACGCTGGCAACCCCCACCCGACGCAAAGACTGCATGACCGGGTCAGTGCGATAATCGAGTCCGCTCGACTGCAGTATGGTGATGAAAAGGGACTTCTTTTGAAACAGTTCGCTGCTGGTCAGACTGGCTACCACAATGGCCAGCATACCGGGCATCACCACCTGAGGGTTGTGGGTCAGCTCGATGATCGCGGTCAAAGCAGCCAGCGGGGCCTGCAGGCTGGCGCCCATCACCGCACCCATACCGATCAGGGCATAGAAACCCGGGTCGGACACAGGTCCCTCGAAAATCAGTCCTGGAAGTGGCGCAATCACACCCCCCAAGGCGGCGCCGATAAAGAATGCGGGGCCGATCATGCCACCGGGTATGCCGAGTCCGATGCAGGCGGAGGTGGCAATGATCTTCACTACGACCAAGAGGATGAGCAGGGTAAATGCGGCTTGCCCCAACAGAATGGTATTGACCGTGTCATAACCGATACCGAGCACTTCGGGGGCCAGCAGGCCACATAGACCGGCGATAAAGCCTGCAAGGGTCGTCCGCTGCCAGAATGCGAGGTTACGGCTTTTTCCCGAGGTCCACTGCAGCAGATGGACAAAGGCCGCCGACGCAGTCCCGGCAGCCAAGCCAAGCAACAGGACGATGCTAAGCTCCTGCATGGAGCCCAGATGCAGGACTGAGACCTGGAACGCCTTTTCGCCTCCCAGGAAGTAGAGGGAGAGGCTGTTGGCGCGGACCGCGGCCAGCATGATGGGAATGAAACTGGCCAAGGTGTACTCCATCACGATCACTTCGAGGGAGAAGATCACCCCGGCCAGGGGTGTATCGAAAGATGCCGCAATGCCGGCAGCCGCCCCGCAGCCGACCAGGGTACGGATACTGTTGTTGGGCAGGGATAGATTCTGCCCCAGTAGAGATCCACTGGCCGCCCCGAGAAACACATGGGGGCCTTCCCGGCCCACCGAATGACCGCTGATGATGGCAATGGCGGCACCGAAAAACTGCAGCAGAAACTCCCGCAGGCCGAGATGACCCTGGTGGTAAGCGAGCCGTTCCATGATCCGGGGGATACCCAGTACATATAATCCCTTGGCATAGCGGTGGAAGACGAGGCCAATCAGGAGCCCGCCTGCCAGGGGGAGCAAAAAGCGCACTAAGGGTGGCAAGGCCTCATAGTTCTCTGGCAGATGGCCAGGCAACATACCGGCCTGGCTGGATTCAACTGCCAGGCGGAAGGCAACAATCACGGCTCCAGCGAGAAAGCCTGTCAGCAGACCCAGGCCGGAGAGCTGAAGCAGCGCGTCGGGTCGAGAGAGGTGCAGGCGGTGGCGCTCCAACCAGTTTGCAATGGCTTCGGAAAACAATGTGATGGACTCCAATCAGGGTAGAATAGCTGATTGCCAAACATAACGGAGAGTAGCAACCTTGTCAGCTACCATGAT
>CBDVCD010000173.1:0-7301 GCA_965372385.1 uncultured Gammaproteobacteria bacterium
TCACCCAAATATGAACGTGATCTTCGGACAAATCATTTTTTCCGCAGCCCTAATGAGGAGAAAAAAGCCCGCTTTAACCGTGTTTTTTTCCAAGAAATTCGATATGGTGCAGCAAGCCATTGAACGTCATTCCGATGGAACCCGTGCCGGCGCGGCGCCCCCTGAATGTGTGGAAGCAGCCCTCATCATCCTCTTCGGAATCGGTGACTGAGCTGATATTGAGCAGAAAAAATATCACCGCCAGCTCTAACATGATGGAACCAAGCACAACCGGTGCATGGGCAAACAGATTCTGTGACAGCCAGTTCATGATGATGGAATGGTAGGCCAGACCCAGATAGAGTGAGCCGAACAGGATCAAAACGGCCATTAGCGCGAAAAGATCTGCCAGCCATTCGTGTTTTCGGGTAAATCCCTTGATACTTCTGCAAACGGACATGTGATCCCCCTCCTGGGGTGGTGATGATCTGGTAGTAACTGAATATTCGGCAGACACTCGCTTATTTTTAAGAAAAAAGTCAAAAAAATATTTGAGGTCAACCAAACACTATACTCTATCGATGTAGTGACGGCGTTAACAATTTAATTAAATTTGTAGGTTTTTTTAAACAACGAACCATGAGGGAGAACTTGCATGGAGATGGTTGATGGTCTGATCGGTCTGGTCGAAGGGCTGAACGGTCTGGTCTGGGGGCCGCTTATGCTGGTGCTGATTCTGGGTACCGGTATCTTCCTCATGATGGGGCTGAAGCTGATGCCGCTGGCCAAGCTGGGCTACGGCTTTCGTATGCTCTGGCAGGGTCGAAAAGTTTCAGGAGAGGGCGAGATCAGTCCCTTCAATGCCCTGATGACCTCCCTCTCCGCCACCATCGGTACCGGTAATATCGCCGGGGTTGGGACCGCCATTGCCCTGGGTGGTCCGGGGGCTCTGTTCTGGATGTGGTGTACCGCGCTTGTCGGCATGGCCACCAAATACGCCGAGGCGGTGTTGGCGGTGCGCTACCGGGAGGTGGACGAGGATGGCAACCATGTCGGCGGACCCATGTACTACATCAAGAATGGCCTGGGTCGCCACTGGGCTTGGCTGGGTGTGCTGTTTGCCATCTTCGGTGCCCTGGCGGGTTTCGGTATCGGCAACACGGTGCAGGCCAACTCGGTGGCGGATGTGCTGCAGACCAACCTGGATATCAAGCCGGCCTATACTGGCCTGGTGATGGCGATCCTGGCCTTCCTGGTGCTGCTCGGTGGTATCCGGCGCATCGCTGAGGTGGCGGGCGCACTGGTGCCCTTCATGGCGATCGCCTATCTGCTGGGTGGTCTGCTGGTGCTGCTGCTCAACATCACGGCAATTCCAGCGGCGGTAGTAGAGATCGTACATCACGCCTTTACCCCTACTGCCGCCACCGGTGGATTTGCTGGCGCGGCGGTCTGGGCGGCGATCCGATTCGGGATAGCCAGGGGGATCTTCTCCAACGAGGCGGGCCTGGGCAGCGCGCCCATCGCTCATGCCGCGGCCACCACCGACAACCCGGTACGCCAGGGCAGCATCGCCATGCTGGGCACCTTTATCGATACCCTGGTCATCTGCTCGGTCACTGGCCTGGCCATTGTGGTGACCGGTGCCTGGAGCAGTGGCGAGACCGGTGCGGCCCTCTCCTCCATGGCCTTCGAACGGGCATTACCCGGCTTCGGCGGTTATGTGGTGACCTTCAGTCTGGCGATCTTCGCCTTCACCACCCTGCTGGGCTGGAGTTTCTATGGGGAGAAGTGTACCGAGTATCTGTTCGGAGTGAAGGCGATCACCCCCTTCCGCATCCTCTGGGTGCTGATGATCCCGGTGGGCGCCATGGCCCAGGAGCAGCTCGATTTCGTCTGGCTGGTGGCGGATACCCTGAATGCCCTGATGGCCCTGCCGAACCTGCTGGCGTTGCTGCTGCTGAGCCCGGTGGTATTCAAGCTGACTCGGGACTATTTCAAAAGCACATAGAAGGGATGTCCACTTCATCTCACACTGAAAATCCCATTGTAGGAGCTGCCCATGGCTGCGACCAAAGGCGGCAAGCCTTTTTGTCGTCTTCCCACAAAGCGACTAGCGTCGCTAATCGCAGCAAAAAATGTAGGTTGGGTTAGATGCGCAAAACATCAGGAATTTCGCTTATTGACACTGATTGAGCGCATCGTAACCCAACAGCTGAGCTTGAAATAGGCCGGAAGTGTTGGGTTGCAGTGCACACCTGCCTTTGGCGGAATTGAGTAATCTTGTCAGTAATGTGCACCTAACCCAACCTACAAGGTGACTGATTTTTTAACCTGTTTCTGAATCTCACCAGCGGTGAATTCCAGGTACAGTGTAATAATTTCATTTCACCCTGGTTTTTATTATGCGGAATGGCTATTTGAAACGGAATTCATGCAACTACCGGGTCAAGGGTAGGCATCGCCCACCCAATACCTCTCGATCTATCCTTTGAGGGTGGGCGGTGCACACTCTACGTAGAAAGATTTTTACAGTGATAGGGCTAAATCTGGTAAATAACAACTGAAATTCGTATTCTGTAGATTACTTACGGACTTAATTGGAAAAAACGCTAACAGAGAAGGGATATGGCGGCGGCTAGTTGGCTGATGTGGGGATTATCTTTGGGGGCACTCGCTGTCCTGCTAGTAAGGGATCTGTGGCAGAGCCATCGACAGATGGTTGGGCCTGCTGCTTCAAGTATCTCAGGCAAGTCAAACCGCAATAGTCTGTTGGTGCTGCTAGCGTTGGTTGTACTGATTACCTTTGTGATATTGCTGACAGCCACTCTAAAACCTCCTGAATCCATGGGCAGTACAGCCAGCCCTATCCCCTGGTTGACGGTAGGGCTGCTCTATCTTTTCATGCTTGCCGGCATCGCGGCCCAATATTTTTTCTTCGCATCAGAGGAAGATGTGTTTCGCTGGCAGACATTTATCAAGCCATTTCTGGCCTCACCGGTTATCTTCATACCACTCGCTTCTTCTTATCAGGAGGCTTTGCATCCGTTCGAGTCTTTTAGCATGGCAGATCTGATGATACTGCTGGCCGCCCTTCAGAATGGTTTTTTCTGGAAGATCGTGTTCGATCGCATCGCCGGTGAGCAGGAGGAGACGAAGTCTTGATCTACCGTCTCTCGGTGCTGATATTTCTTTGCCTGTTGGCATTTCCGGCAGCGGCGGTCGATGTGCCGCCTGAGTTTGAGCGTTTTATATTGGATGCAAAAGAGAACCGGAAAAGCTGGCTGCAGATGTTGTGCGAGACCTATGACATCTGTGAAAAAAGTCGCGCCAACCGCAGTCTGGCCATGGTCATAGGTGTTTCCAAATATGAGCATCTGAGAGACCTTGAGACCACGGGGAATGATGCCCAGCAGCTTGCCTCATTTCTGCTCGAATCCGGCGAGTTCGATCAGGTGGTACTGCTACGTGAGGCCGATGCCACCAAAGAGCGCATTAACTGGTTCATGGAGGACTATTTTCCCACCTTACTCAAGGAAGAGCGCAACAGCCGTTTTCTGTTCTACTTTTCCGGCCATGGTGAATACACTGAAGCCACTGGCAGAGGGTATCTGCGCCTGGCGGATAATCGAAGGTATCAAAACTATCGCTCAATTGGCATGGATACCGTAGCCATCTGGGCCGAACGAAATACAAAAAATGCCATCCATAGCCTGTTTCTCATCGATGCCTGTGTCTCCGGCATTACCGGTCTGGAAACCATGGGTGACGACGAGAAGAGCGATTTTCCCGCTCGCGACCCCAGCGAGCTGATCGAAGAGCGTGCGGGTTGGCTGCTGACCGCCGGCAAGGGCCGGCAGAAGGCCTGGGCGCATGAGAAATGGGATGGCAGTCTCTTCAACTATGCCCTGATGCAGGGTCTGGAACGGGGTAAGGCAGACCGGCGGGACTCCGATGGCATCATCACCTCCCTTGAACTCTATGACTATATCGATGCGGTGGTCAGGAGTGAGACCCCGGCGGGACAAAAACAGACGCCCCAACGCTGGCGCTTTCGTCCAGGCTCGGGAGACTTTTTCTTCAAGAGCCCGAAGGCCCGGGTGAATTATGCTGGGGCTAGTAGAGTGGCCAATGCGGAGGATATGGGTAGTGGTTCCAGGCAGATCAACGCCCTGCTGCGCGAATGTCAGGCCCATTTCGATGCCAACCGGCTGACTACCGGGCGGGGTGGTAACGCCGCGGATTGCTACGAAGAGGTACTGAAACAGGATCGGGGTAACCCCAGGGCGCTGGCGGGTTTGACGGCCATCGAGAATCAATACCGCAGCTGGGCTGAGAAGGCGCTGAAGCAGGGTAGATTGGAGCGTGCAAAGGGTTACATTGCCAAGATCGAATTGTTCAATCCGGAGGGGGAAGCCGTGTTCGAACTGAAGGAGCAGATACGCAAGGCGGAAAGGGGCGATGGCCCTCTACCCAAACCTGAACCCGTATACGTGGCTCCTGGCGGCAGACAAGGCCATCGGCTGACCGGCGAGATGATCCCAATCAAGAGGGGTTGTTTTCAGATGGGCAGTCCGGACGATGAGAAAGGCAGATATGATAACGAACGCCAGCACCGGGTCTGTGTGGATGCATTCAAGATCGGTAAAACCGAGGTAACTCAGCAGCAGTGGCGTGAGGTGATGGGCAGCAACCCCTCCTATTTCAGAGGCTGTGATGATTGCCCTGTGCAATGGGTGACATGGAATGATGTGCAGGATTATCTGCAAAAGTTGAATACGAGAACGGGTAAAAGGTTTCGTTTGTCCACTGAGGCGGAGTGGGAGTATGTCGCGAGGGCAGGGACCACTGGCCCTTTCAGCTTCCAGGGCAGGATCAGCGCTGACAAGGTGAACTATGATGCAAACTACACCTACGCCGGGAGCAGCAAGGGTCTATATCGTGGAAAGACTGTCCCCGTCGGTAGTCTGCCGGCCAATCCTTGGGGGCTGCATGAAGTGCACGGTAACGTCTGGGAGTGGACCTGTTCTGCATACGATGAGAATTTCGGGGGCAGTGAAAAGCAGTGCGCCGACAGGAACGACAGCGGCCGGCGTGTGCTGCGCGGCGGCTCCTGGTACGACAAACCGAGGGGCGTCCGCTCGGCGTTCCGCTTCAGGAGCGTACCGGATGGGCGGACCAACTACATCGGTTTTCGTCTTGCCCAGGATTAATTTCCCTTTGCACTCTGCTCTTTTACCCTTTGGGGGTCCAGGGGGCGTAGCCCCCTGGCAAACCTTGCTCTGATGGAAAGCAGTGATGCAGCGAGTTCCGGTGCCACAAGCGGTACAGGCCTGCCATGAACTGGCGGCCTGGCTCATCCCGCATTTGGAGAAGTTCCCCCGCGCCCACCGTTTTACCCTGGGTGACCGCATCGAGAGCAAACTGTTCGATACCCTGGAAAAACTACTTCAGGCTGCCTATAGCCGGCAAAAGCGGGAAGCTTTACAGACGGCAAACCTGCAACTGGAGATGTTGCGCCATTTCTGGCGGCTCGCCTATGAACTCAATGTCATCCCAATCAAACGCTACGAACAGGGCGCCAAGCAGATGGATGGGCTGGGGCGGCAGATTGGCGGCTGGCTAAAATCTAGGGTGCAGGAGTGAAACGCCTCGGAGATTGCTGGGAGCAACTGGTCTCCTTCGAGAATCTGCTGCTGGCCTATCGTAAGGCGCGACGGGGCAAAGGGCGATCGGTCGAGGTGGCACGGTTTGGAATAGATCTGGAGAAAGAACTTTTCCGCCTGCAGGATGAACTGACAAAGGGTGATTATCAGCCGGGCAGTTACCGGCTGTTTGCCATTTATGAAAGAAAGCCACGTCTGATTGCGGCTGCCCCATTCCGTGACCGGGTGGTGCGCCATGCCGTGATGAATGCGATCGAACCCACTCTGGATCGCACCTTCATTCATGATTCCTATGCTTGCCGTAAAGGAAAGGGGGTGCACAAGGCAGTGGATCGCTATCAGGCATGGTCAAAGCGCTTTCGCTATGTGCTGAAGATGGATGTCATGCGTTACTTTCCATCCATCGATCATGGCCTGTTAAAGCTGAAACTCAGTCGCCGCGTCAAGGACCGGGAAACGCTTCAGCTGCTCAATCGGATCATCGATACCAGTCCACGGACAGATCAGCCGCTTCCCGCGTTTCCCGGTGATGATCTGCTGACTCCCCTGGAGCGTCCACGGGGCATCCCTATCGGGAACCTGACCAGTCAATTCTTCGCCAACCTCTTTCTGGATGACCTCGATCACTTCTTGAAAGAAAAACTCAGGTTATCGGCCTATCTGAGATATGTGGATGATCTGCTGGTGTTGGGTGATGACAAAGACAGGCTGCATGAGGTGGCGGCAGTGGTCAAAGATCAGCTTCTGGAACTGAGATTGTGGCTGCACCCGCATAAGGCGCACATTATGCCGACCCGGCAAGGGGTTGATGTGTTTGGCTATCGAATCTTTCCTCAAAGGCGTCAATTGAGAAACGACAATGGCCACCGCTTTGCCCGTAAACTCAGACGCATGGCGCAAGCCTATGCCGAGGGGAGAATGAGCTGGGAGCAGATCAACCCGAGGGTGCAGAGTTGGATCGGCCATGCCCAACATGGCGAGACCCTGGGTTTGCGGCGGGCGATCTTCGGGCGTACCCTGTTTTCCAGGGGAGCGGGCCGTGAGGCGGCCGGCGTGTGCTGCGCGGCGGCTCCTGGAACAACAAACCGAGGAACGTCCGCTCGGCGAACCGCAACAGGAACGAACCGGATGAACGAAACAACAACATCGGTTTTCGTCTTGCCCAGTCTGCCTGCACCGTAACGGTCGATACCGTTACAGACCCGGAGCCGACAGGTTCAAGGACCTGCCGGGAGAGGTGTGCGGGTATCCATGAGCCTGCTTCCCGGCTACACAGGAAGGGTACGCCAAATAGCTTGGCAATGGATGGCAGGCAGCGGGGCTGGTAGGGCAACCGAAGGTCCCGCTGCCATTTGGAACATGCAACCGTCCATTCAGTCATGTAGCCCGGGTGCAACCCGGGGAATCGGTTAATTCTCTTCCGGAACGGTTTGTTGTCTATCATGGCCTTGGAGTCAAGGTTTCCCTAAACTGGGACTGGGCACTGATGCCCCGGGTTGCGTTGCACTCCACACGGGCTACGTGCTGGCCAATCCCGGGTTACGCTGCGCTTCACCCAGGCTACGCGTGTTGCCAAACGAGTAGCGAGTAGGGCGGAAACCCTTTTCCGCCAGCCCGACGCCTGATCGAAACACCTACGGCGTGGTTTTATCGCTTTAC
>CBDVCD010000174.1:0-7214 GCA_965372385.1 uncultured Gammaproteobacteria bacterium
AACAGTGTCACACACACTATGGAGTCGCCATGCTTTTCGACTTCCGGCCGCAGCAAACCTGCAGCCTTTTCTGCCAGCGGTTGTTGCAAACGTGTTTCTACATTGTCTCGGGGATCCAGTTCGTCAATGTATTGAATTTTCTCAGAATCGCACAGGGTGCAGCCGCCATAGTCATCACAGGGCTTGCCTTCCTGCCGGGTGTAACTATTCGTGCCAAAGTGACTGCACACCGGAGCGCCGTAACCTGGCTGACGGGGAATCACGGTAGCTGCAGCGTCTCCCCCATCCGGATCGCGCACGATCCCGTCGCCTTTGCGTTCCGGAAAGTACCCCTGATCGACGAAGTGGCCGGCTGCAACGGCGTTATAATAGCCGCCGCCCTCAAGAATTTCTTCCAGAAAAAGCACTGCGCGCTCTTTGAGCTCGCGCACCATATCCCGCATTGGGCCTTCCCTGCGCAGCTCAACCTGCTCGTTGATGCCGTCAATACCCATGAGTGTTTGCCGCGTCGTATTTACCCCGGCAACATTGTTATAGTGCCAGGGAATATTCCGTCCCTCATCCGGGGTGATGCTGCTCTGGATATCCGCCGAGGTCAGACGTGAGATCAGGGTGTCGAGTACATGGGTAACAGTTGTCTCCATGGTGTCGGACTCCATGTACCGTGTATTCTGCTGAGCACGGAACCTGTAGCCCTGGAAAAGCTCGCGCAGCGCAACGGCATAAGGCAGATCCAGGCGCATCTTCGGGGCCGGTGGCGCAGTGGGCGGGACCGTGGACAGGGCAATCAGGTCTGCCTTCATTCCCGCCGCTCTCGAGTAGGCGGTATTGATGGCGTGCTGCACAAAGAGCTCCGGCGTCACCTTCCAGGCCTCTTTAGCGGTGGCATTGGCGTTATGGGCGCCGTCGAGTTGGAGGATTCCGGCTCCGTCCATGATTTTTTTTGCCTCCGCAGCATCCACAAAGGAACGGTGCATATTGATGTTGCGATACAAGACATTGTACTGTGGGTCCTGGTGAGCCCCGTTCATACCTTCTTCAGCGAATAGAACCGCTATCTCAGGGCCGGCAACGCCACTCACGTAAGAATGAAAATTGATGGGTCTGCCAACCTCGTCTTCGATGGCATCGAGCGCCTTACGGGTCGCCCGGATCTGTTTTCTGGTGATCGGGATGCCGGCGACACCCTCAGGTGTGCCCTCGATAAGTCCATCAATATGGGATTGGCCAGTGGTGCGGATAACCATGATATGGTCGGCGCCATGCCAGGCGGCCATACGCATGCGGCGCAGATCATCCTCAAAATGACCGGAAGCGATTTCCGTGGTGATCACCATGTCACTCTGTGGATCGATGTTTTCAAAGGCAGGAGCGACAGAGAGTGGAACCGAGTTCTTAAGATCTGCGGAGGAGTCTTTATAGATAAAGGGGCCGATCTGCCGGTTCTCGATTTTGGTACGCCAGGTCCAACCCTTACGTCTTGGACGATAGCTCTCGAGGTCCTTGAGCACCTCCCGTATGTCGAGTTTCTTGTCAGGAGTTAACTTCATCGGTCCAGTTCCTCCCAATAACGTCCTGCCAGGAGAGCAATCCCAGTCTCGCGGACAGAGATCCCCTTACTTTTGCTCAGTTCGAGAACAAGGCGGCCTGCACCGTGACCAAGAAGCTCGCGTTTCCCCAACAGCTCGACGAGTGATTTGGCTTCGATGGATGAAAATCCCATCCGTAGCAATACGGAGCGCTCGATGGATGGTGTTGTATAGGTGCGCGCCTCCTCAACCAAAGGCGCGACAATTTTCTCGGTAAGGCTCCAGAAGTAGGAATGCAGTTCATTGTCCGACATGGCCTGCAGCTGATGGCGACGCGACGTAAAATCATCTTCTCGTTCCAAGGATTTCATTGCTGTTCCCTCCTGATTGATACTTCTTAATTAGCTTTTTAACATAGGTTGGACTCGTTCGAGTCTCGTCCGCCAGGAACGTATAATCAATATCACGTAGATGCACTCCATCAGGGAGTGTATCAAGAGCATGACGAATATAAGAGGAGCGAATATGGTCCAGGTCCACATCCATAACCCTGAGGTCAGTTGGATGTTCCGGGATCACAATTCTCTTGCCCGGTTTCTCTTCCCTGGGATCACCCCGCTTCACCTCGATGCCCAATTGCCTGGCAAGGTTAAGCTGGGCAAGCGGATGCTTGCCCGCACCCGTGTATTCTGTCTCCTGAACGACGATGATGCGATCCTCATCGAGCTCCCGTGCGATGACAAAGGCAGCGGCAAGGGAGGTATTACCGGCGGCTCCACGCTGTAGTCCTTCCAGTTTCGCAAGCACCTCGGTGATATAAAAAACCTCGCCCTGGGTGACGGTGACAAATCGATCCATGTAGCGTAATGGCCGGGCAGCATTACGAGGCACGTCGACCCTGTCAGGCCAAGTGGTGAAGGGTATGGAGAATCCGGTGTGACCGGTGGTGAAGGACTTTCGGTTGAAGTCGTGGTCAGAAGCCATATGCAGTCCGGAGAGGTCGACACTGGCTGCGATCATTTCGGTGTCCATTGCCCCTGCTTTGCGCAGGCCCCTGGCTGTACCGGTTACATTGCCGCCGCCGGCGTGGGTGGTGATAACAACATCCGGAAAACGTCCTGTTTGTTCACGTGCCTGGCTGGCGAGCTCATAACCAAGTGTTTCAATGCCGAGGATCGAATAGGGTGTATACAGAGAGGCATTGAAATAGCCGGTTTCCTTGAGAATGCAAAGAAAAACGTAGAAAAGCTCCGGGCCGACCGAAAGGCGGACCACCTCCGCACCGTAGGCCTCGCAGGCACGGGTCTTTTCGGCAATCTCGGGCTGGGCAATGGATTGGCTGTCGAAGGCCTCCTGCACCACAATACAGCGCAACCCAGCCTTGGCGGCCTGTGAAGCCACCGCAGCACCGTAGTTGCCGCTCGTTGCGGCGACAACTCCGGGGTAGCTGCGTTTTTTCGCCTCATGTACGG
The DNA here is from genome assembly GCA_965372385.1 of uncultured Gammaproteobacteria bacterium. Lineage (GTDB taxonomy): Bacteria > Pseudomonadota > Gammaproteobacteria > Chromatiales > Chromatiaceae > JASJBU01. Next base: position 3,002 of record CBDVCD010000174.1, read on the forward strand.
AGAGCGAGGCTCGCCGGTCCTTGAATGATCCAGACGGATTCGCCGCCTCGTCCTTGATGAAGATTCTCGCCCCCTTGCCGGGAGTTGCGAACGTCCGTGCCAGCTCAGTAATGTTGCCCAGCTCAACCAGCGGTGTATTACCAACTGCTGTCCGACTTTGCACTGCGCGAGTCGTTTCTATGTCGTAACCCGTATCAATAAGGAGTTGTTCGTAGTCAAAGGAGAGCGCGCCCGTTGTATACTGCGCATAGTCGATCCCGACAGATGCCCGCATGATCTCAGCGCGTTGCACCATGATTTGTTCGTAGCTCTCCTTCACTTAACGCGGCCTCGCTTGCGCAGGATGGTTCGTACCTCTTCGCCGATGGTGGAAAGTTCAGGAACCGGAGGTCCAAAACCGTGGGTATAGGCGGGATTGACCTCTGTAATGGTCCCGCGCAATCGTCGGCCAACGGATGTGATGATTTCAGCTTCTTGACCCAACGAAGCAGGCTCGGCCAGAAAACCTTTCACCCGCATCTCCAGAGGATGCTGACAGGTATCTGCAGGAACCTGCGGTGCGCGTTCGCCGGGTGCAAGCAGGGTCCGGTGTATCTCCACCCAGATGCCTTTTGCGATCCGCTCCGCCATGGCGCGCTCCTGAAATCTCCTATGGATGAAACGTCGTACGTCGCTCAATATGGCTGCGGGCACAGGTAAATCAGCCATACAGTGGAGTCCCGGTGCTGCGTTCAGCAGCCGGGGAATCATATTCACCGCCCGGCCACAGGTAGCCATTCCTCCGGGAATTTCAGGGCTTCCGGCAAGACGGACATCCGGGGCGCCATTTATTTCAATGGTGTCGCCGGTTGTCGTCCCTTCAAGTTGCGGATGGATCTGCTGGGGATGGATCAGGGTAATGACCGGTGCACCCTGCCGATAGGCCACTGCCTGATGGAAACAGCCCGCCACCTGTCCGCTTTCCACGGTGACGAAAGGTGTTTTGCGCCGGACTCGTGAAACAATAGGCTCCCGGATTTCTTCAATAAGTTCTATCTCCCAGCCTAAAACGTCGGCGATCATGTGAATCGACTCCGTGAACCCGATGTGGCCGACAACCGTGCCATTTTCCAGGCCCTTTTGAAATTCTTCCAGGTCAAGTCCCACACCCTGGCTGGCAAGCACCGACGGTCCGTATGGCGATAGGTCGTTGACGCGTCTGGCAGTGATCGATCGAACATCAGCACAGACACCTGTCAGGGCAATAATGAGCAGGTCAAGCGCAAAGCCGGGATTTATGCCGGTACCGAGAACCCCGACACTGCGGGAGACGGCTAAGTCATGTATTTCTTTGGCAAAGGTCGGTGAACTGCAGGCGGGATAGGCCATCTCTTCAGCAATGGAGACAACATGGACGCCGTGGCGCACCAGAGTCGTAATTTCTTCCCCGGCATCGACTATTTTTTAACAGGTGGCCTGAATCGCCACATGCGGCCTGGTCTGCTCGATCACCGTTGTCAGATCCGCGCTGATGGCGATGCCAAGGTCTCGTTCAAGCCCGATCGCCCGACCAAGATCCATGCCGGCGCGGCGGATCCTTTTGCCATAGGCGCCCACCAGTTCAAGGCCTTGCTTGTCAAGCAGCAAACGGGCTATTCCAGCTCCCATTTGCCCCGTCCCAAGAAGCAGGACCCGGATACGATTATCTCTGCCGGAGCGTTCTAATTCCATTGTATAGTGATTTTCACCTTGCTTTTTCAGCAATAGAGTGGAAAATGTTGTTTTCTCGTTACTCCCCCCATACAATATCAGGTACATTTTGATCAATTACGGTGCCCGCCTTACCCTGCAGGATTGCATCTACGTCCTTGAGTGCGCCAATGCCTACGACTGTTCCGCTCTGCTCGACAAACTCGATGGCGGCCTCCACTTTCGGACCCATGGAGCCAGGAGCGAAACAAAATTCGCGTAGTCGCTCTGGTGTAATACGCCGAATGGCGCGGGCGTGAGATTCACCCCAATCCTTATAAACCGCGTCAACATCGGTTAGCAGAAGAAGTGCATCGGCTTTCAGCTCCCGTGCCAGAAGCGAGCTAGCCAGATCTTTGTCGATCACCGCCTCCACGCCTATCAGGCTTCCATCCTCCCGATAAACAGTGGGAATACCGCCGCCGCCAGCGCAGATCACGATGATCCCATGGTTGATCAACAGCTCAATCACCCTCAGTTCCAAGATCCGTATTGGCCGCGGTGAAGGCACCACTCGTCGATAGTCCTCGCCGTCAAGGGCAATGGTCCACCCTCGTTCACGGGCAAGCTTGCGTGCTTCGTCTTCGCTGTAAATCGGTCCGATGGGTTTAGTCGGGTGTTTGAAGGCGAAATCAGCAGGATCAACCTCGATTTGAGTGAGCAATGTTGCGCAACAGCGTGCCGCTGGTAACAAGTTGCCCAACTCCTGCTCAATCAGGTAACCGATCATGCCCTCGGTTTCCGCGTCTAGGATATCCAAAGGGAAGACCTCGCCGGATTTGTAAGCCGCACTTTGTAAGGCCAACATCCCAACCTGTGGACCATTGCCATGGGAAATCACTAGATCATGTTCGCGGGCAATCGGCGCCAGCGCACTGGCCGCAATCTTTACGTTGCGGCGTTGGTTTTCAGCGGTCAAGGGCTCCCCGCGGCGCAGCAATGCATTACCCCCCAGGGCGATCACGATACGCATAGTTTAACTTCACAAGCTGATAATCATAACGGCTTACGGCACAGATACATTTCCACCCTGATCAAAGAGGATGTAAGTTTCAGATTCAAGGGGCCTTTGAAAAAATGTGCAGAATCGAAAAGTGGCCCCTTCTCTTACTGCCTGAATTGAGTGATTTTTTACTCAATTCTAATTTTATATTTATTATAGTTCAACTGCGGCTTGAGATCCAAATATTTTCTTTGAGTCCATTACGAGTTCCATGTGATATCAGCCACTGGTTCAGTTGAGATAGCGGGATGAATAATGTTACATTTTAAGGTTTAAACCACGCTCACCTGTTCTCCGGAGTTGATAGTTGATCGTCTCCCTTCAGCCGATCGTCGCGTACTGCTCTTCGGTGAAACAGGTCGCGGAAAGTCAACGCTGGCAGTCGGTATGGCACAAGCACTCAACAAGGCCGGTAATTCCTGCGATCTCATTGGCGCTGATCCCAGTTTACCGCTTTTCGGGGTCCCCAGCGCGGCTTGCCTTGGCCATTGGCAGAAAGAAGGCTCTCGAAGCATTGACTCGCAAGGTGACAGTGATTCACTACCCGGCTTTACCCAAACGAAAGGTAGCTACTTTATCTATGTAGCAACCAGTCACCCTGCCAACTACTACTGCGTGGTGTTTCTGTCCGTTTCGTAAGACTTGAGATTATATGAGGTAAGGTTAACCGGCGGTAGGCAAACGGACGGCTAAGAGATGTACAGATAAGGTTAAGTTGACTACGGCTTACCGTGAGGCTGTTTTTTCGCAAAATTGATTGATGGGTCAAATCATATACTATCAGGAATAATCTTAACCTGACGTTTGATCACCTCTGGTTAACCTTATCTCATAACACCTTAACTTTGCCAAAATTTGCTTCAATACCAACAAGCGGTAGTATTCGAGATAAACTGCCGTTGGCGGTGTATAGTAGATATCGCAAGTTGGAGAAGATTCGGAAAATTAATAGCTTCGATCTGGCTGTATTAACGCACTGCACCTATAACCGGCAGCAATAAGAAAATGAATAGGGTTGGTCGATCGACTACTAGGCAATCGCGATTACGTATATAAAGCACACAACTACGAGGACCATGATAGCAAATAACACTGTTATCACACCTATGCAGACATTTTCAAAGGAATCATTCTTTATAAAGCATGAAAACATCTTCATAATCGCCCTCCATTTCTGCTCATATTAGCATCCAAAAAAAAAGCCGATCTGCCTCATTCCAAGGCAGCTCGGCTATCATTTAAGACCCGTAGCTTTCCGTCCCTTCCTTCCGGCAGGTTTGGCTTTGTCTTATCATTATTATATGTGAAAAGAGAAGCGGTAGTCAAGGATACAACGTGGTACCGAAAAAAAAGTGCCAAAAGTCAGGCTTGAGATGTTCTGTACTAATCTTAGCCTGACGTTGATCTGCCTCAACTTTAGGTTTCTACTGTATCTCTCAGGTTTCCACCCAAGCAGTATTCTACCACTCTGTTCCAAAATGA
>CBDVCD010000175.1:0-7151 GCA_965372385.1 uncultured Gammaproteobacteria bacterium
GGTGCAACTGGTGGTTCAACGCCTGGCGGAGCGCATGAGCGAACTGTGCAAGGAGGAAGCGAGTTACTTCCGTTTCCTGCAGGCCCTGCTGAAACAGGCCGCCGGCCAGATCGAGGGCTACGAACTCGAGATCGCCTGCAACGATGATGACCGGCGCCGCCTGCAGCCGGAATGGGAGGAGTTCACCCGCGGCCTGGCACCGGACAAACGCCTGCTGCTGGCGGAGTCACCCATCGAGACCCTGGGTGGCCTGCTGATAACCACCCCGGACCGGCGGATCCGCATCGACCACACCTTCGAGGGCCGTCTGGCGCGGCTGCAACGCAAGGTTCAACTGGAGCTGGTGGAGCGGCTGCTGCCGCCGCTCGGCGATGGCCTGCCGCTATGATCGATATGATCCTAGAACCCAGCCAAGGCACCATCCAGGAGATCAACGGCCCTATCGTCAGCATTCGCCTGCCCGGGGTGTGCAACGGCGAACAGATACGGGTCGGCGAGCTGGGGCTCTACGGCGAGGTCATCGCCCTGCAGGGGGATCAGGCACTGGCACAGATCTACGAATCCACCGAGATGCTCAGACCGGGGGAACCGGCGGTTGGCCTCGGGCATCCCCTCTCGGTGGAGCTGGGCCCCGGTCTGATTGGCGGCATATTCGACGGAGTGCAGCGTCCCCTGGAGAAGATGTACCTCGAAGCGGGGGATCAGATTCCCCGCGGACTGAGCCCCGATCCACTCGATCGCGATACCCGCTGGCACTTCGTCCCCTCGGACCTGCTGGAACCCAACATGCCGATCATCGGCAGCGCCCGTCTGGGCGAGGTACAGGAGACCCAGACCCTGCTGCACAAGATCCTGGTGCCACCGGATGTGGAGGGCCAGCTGCTGGAGATCGCGCCGGAGGGGGATTACACCCTGGACGAGACCATCGCCCAGGTATGTCTGACCAATGGCCAGGTGCGCAAGCTCAGGCTCTACCACCGCTGGCCGGTGCGCCGGCCGAGGCCTTACCAGGGACGGGATCACGGGGTCGAACCGCTGCTCACCGGCCAGCGCATTCTCGACACCTTCTTCCCCCTGCTGAAGGGGGGCAAGGGCGCGGTGCCCGGCCCCTTCGGCGCCGGCAAGACCATGATCCAGCACCAGATTGCACGCTGGGCCAATGTGGACATCGTGATCTATGTGGGCTGCGGAGAGCGCGGTAACGAACTGGTGGACGTGCTGGACAGCTTTCCGCAACTCAAGGACCCCTACACCGGGCGGCCCCTGATGGAGCGCACCCTGCTCATCGCCAACACCTCCAACATGCCAGTGGTGGCCCGCGAGGCCTCGATCTATGTGGGCATCACCATCGCCGAGTACTACCGGGACCAGGGTAACGACGTGGTGATGCTGGCCGACTCCACCAGCCGCTGGGCGGAGGCCCTGCGGGAGGTCTCCGGCCGGCTCGGCCAGATGCCGGTAGAGGAGGGTTATCCGGCCTATCTCGCCTCCCGCCTGGCCGCCTTCTACGAACGGGCCGGCCGGGTCGACACCATGGACTGCGGCAAAGGCTCGGTGAGCCTGATCGGCGCGGTCTCACCACCGGGCGGCGATTTCTCCGAACCGGTCACCAGCCACACCAAGGAGATCATCCAGACCTTCTGGGCCCTCTCCAAGGAACTGGCGGACGCCCGCCACTACCCGGCCATCGACTGGGTGGACAGTTTCTCTGAAGATGTCAGCACCGCCGCCCGCTGGTGGCACAAGGAGGTAGACCGCAACTGGGAGCGGCGCCGGGGCGAGGCGCTGGCGATCCTGGCGCGGGACGCGGAGCTCTCCCGCATCGTCAACCTGGTGGGGCCCGAGGCCCTTTCCTCGGCCCAGCGCTGGGTGCTGGAGGGTGCTTCCCTGATCAAGGAGGGAGTGCTGCAGCAGAGCGCCCTGGACCCGGTGGATAGCTTCTCCTCTCCGCAAAAGCAGTTTCTGCTGCTGGACCTGATGCTCTCTGTCTATGATCAGGGGGCGGAGCTGATCGATCTCGGTGTGCCGGTGCAGCAGCTCGCCTCGCTGCCGGTGATGGCCCGCCTGCGCCGCTGCAAGGAGCAGTATGACTCCTCCCAGATCGAGCAGTTGCGGGCCTTTCAACAGGAGGCGCTGGGCAGCTTCCAGGCGATCCGTTTCGAATATGCCCAACATGAGGAGCAGGGCTGATGGGGGCCAAGGAGTACCGTACCGTTGCCACGGCCCGGGGTGGTCTGATCTCGGTGCTGGATGCACCGAACATCGCCTTTGGTGACCGGGTGCTGATCAGCGACCGAGCGGGCCAGACCCGCAACGGCCAGGTGATCCGCTGTTCCAACCAGGAGGTGCTGATCCAGGTCTTCGAAGGCACCGATAACCTGGATATCGAGAATACCTGGGTGCGTTTCCTGGACGAACCCCTGGAGATCGCCCTCTCTCCGGAGATCCTCGGACGCATCTTCAGCGGTCTGGGGGAACCCCGCGACTACCGTCCGCCCATTGTCTCCGGTCTGCATCGGAGTATCAATGCCGCCCCCTTCAACCCAGCGGCGCGCACCTATCCCCGGGAGTTCATCCAGACCGGCATCTCCACCATCGACGGCCTCAACTCCCTGGTGCGGGGACAGAAGCTGCCGATCTTCTCCGCCTCCGGTCTGCCCCACAACCGCCTGGCGGCGCAGATCGTGCGCCAGGCCAAGCTGCCGGACGAGGAGGGCCGCTTCGCCATCGTGTTCGCCGCACTGGGGGTCTCCTACGCCGACGCACAGTTTTTCCAGGACGAGTTCGCCTCCTCCGGGGTGCTCAGCAATGTGGTGATGTTCATCAACCGGGCGGACGACCCGCCGGTGGAACGCCTGACCCTGCCACGCATGGCCCTGACCGCCGCGGAGTACCTGGCCTTCGATCTCGACCACCATGTGCTGGTGGTGATGACCGACATGACCCACTACGCCGAGGCCCTGCGGGAAGTGGCGACCGCCAAGGGGGATGTGCCGGCGCGCAAGGGATATCCGGGCTATCTCTACTCCGACCTGGCGGAGATCTACGAGCGTTCCGGGCGCATCAAGGAGCGCCATGGCTCCATCACCCTGGTGCCGGTGTTGAGCATGCCCAGCGATGACATCACCCATCCGATCCCGGATCTGACCGGCTATATCACCGAGGGGCAGATCGTGCTCAGCCGCGAGCTGCACAACCAGGGCATCTACCCGCCGGTGCATATCTCCCCCTCCCTCTCCCGTCTGATGAAGGACGGCATCGGCAAGGATTTTACCCGGGAGGACCATCCCCACGTCGCCAACCAGCTCTATGCCCTCTATGCCCGTGCCCTGGACACCCGCAACCTGGCCTCCATCGTCGGCGCGGACGAGCTCTCCTCCCGTGATCAGCGTTACCTGAAATTTGCCGATGCCTTCGAGACCCGCTTCGTGAAACAGGACGAAGACGAAGACCGCAGTATTCTGGAAACCCTCAACCTGGCTTGGGAACTGCTATCCATGTTTCCCCAGGACGCCCTCACCCGGGTCAGTGAGACCGAGATGGCCAAGTACCACCGGCAGGGTCCGTGATCCTCGGATGAACACGAAACGGCTCAAGGCACCGCCAACCAAGAGCACCCTGCTGAACCTGAAGCGGCAGCTGAAGTTCCTGGCGGATGGCCACAGCCTGCTGGAACGCAAGCGGGAGCTGCTGACCCGGCTAGTCTATCAACGCCTGCGGGAGTATCGGGAGCTGCACGACGACGCCCATGCCGAGCTGAAGCGCGCCTACCACTGGCTCAGTATGGCGCAAATGCGCATGGGCAGCCGCGCGCTGCACCAGGCGGCATTGGGCGTACAGCCGGGGCTTAAACTGAACATCCTGCCGCGCCGCAACCTGGGGGTCGAATACCCCTCCGTCAGCGGCCAGCTGCTGCCGATGAATCCGGTAGGACTGCTGGGCACCGACCCCAGCTTCGACGAGACCCGTAAACACTTTGCCGATGCGGCCCTCAAGCTGGCCAAGATGGGGGAGGTCTCCATGAGCCTGAGCCGTCTGATGGCCGAACAGCGCAAGGCCCAGAAACGAGTCAATGCCCTACGCTACAACATCATCCCAAGGTATAAGAACACCATCGGCTTCATCGAGAACCTATTGGAGGAGGAGGAGCGGAATACCCTGTTTCAGATGAAATTGCTCAGGGAGCAGAAAAGGGTGTGAGGTATATACCCTGATCTCTTCCGGCGTACACAGTCCGAGGTAGTGCTCGGTGCAGATAATGGTAAGTCTTTTGGCTTCTGGTGGATGATCACAGAACCAGTCGAGAATCTGCAGGATCTGCAACTGGTCATACAGGTCATGTTCGAACCAGAGGATCACCTTCGTGTAGTCTCGATAGGCCCGGAGGGTTTTATCTCGTTCGATAAAGCCGTCGGTGACTTCTTGAGCGGTTCCCCATCCCTGTTCGACGATAAAATCCGCCCTCACCTGGGAGAGTTCCTCCAATGACAAACCGGCAGGTACTGGTCCGCCATGCAACACATCCCGCCAGGGAAGAAAATCACCCGGGATACCGGTCTGTTTCATTATCCCGACGGCGCTGTCGCCATTGGTGATGTTTAATATCATTTCCATCCACACAATGGTTTGTTTCAGATAGGCTCAGACATCTCCTGCCGCTGTCTCATTTTGGGGTGCTCAGCGCTTCCTGCTCCAACACAACGCCATCAGGAACATGCACCGTCGAGGTGGGAAATGCCACTTCGGCGCCGTTTGACTCGATGACCTCAAGCACCTTCAACAGCACATCCTCTTTGATCTCGTGATAGCGCACCCAGTGAGTAGTCTTGGTAAAGGTATAGATAAAGAAGTCGAGGGATGACGCGGCAAACTTGTTAAAATTGACGATCATGGTCTGGTCGGTAGCGATTTCCGGGTGATTGCGCAACATGGTCTTCACCTCTTCCACAATCTTGCCCATGCTGCCCGCATCATCATAGCGGATACCGATGGTCTCGTAGATGCGCCGGTGGCTCATGCGGGAGGGATTCTCCACCGCAATCGTGGCGAAGACCGAATTCGGCACATAGAGGGGCCGTTTGTCGAAGGTGCGGATCAGGGTCAGACGCCAGCCGATGCGTTCCACCGTACCCTCGATATCCCGATCAGGGGAGCGGATCCAGTCACCCGTAGCAAAGGGACGGTCGAGATAGATCATCATGCCACCGAAGAAGTTCGACAGCATATCCTTGGCCGCGAAACCTATCGCGATACCACCGATACCACCGAAGGCCAGCACCCCGGAGACCGAAAAACCCAGGGTCTGCAGTACCACCAGGGCCGCGGTGATCCAGACCGAGAGCCGCAGCAGACGGGCCACCGCCTCCACCACCGTATGGTCGACCTCCTTGCCGGTAGCTCTTCTATGCTCCACATAGCGGGTTTCCGCATGCTGAATAAAGCCCACCAGAAACCAGGCCAGGCAGCCGATCACCCCCACGCTCTGCAGGGGTTCGGCCAGATCGAACAGCGTGGCGCCGGTCTCGACCCGCACGATATGCGCGGCAAAGGTGATGCCGACAATCCAGATCAACAGGGAAAGCGGTTTACGCAGGGCACGCAGCAAGGCATCGTCCCAGGGATTTTGGGTACGGGAAAGGGTCTTCTCCAAACGGTTCAGCAGGCGCCGTTGAATAAAGTCCAGTAGCAGGGCACCGAATACCACCAGGAACGACTGCATGATCCAACCGCCCTGCCCCGTCCAGTGCTCGACCTGAGTCAGCATCTCGTCCATCTTGAACTCCAATCTGATATACAGGCCGTATGATAGCAAAGCTCATGGATGAGCTTTAGTAGCAAGACATTTGCATCCAGGAACTTGGGCAGCACTTGCCGGTTAAGAGATTGGGTGTGAAGAGCGGGAGAGCAAACGCTAAAAAAAAGTGGACAGCGCAGGGCTAAGTAAATTGGCTATTTTTCCGTACAGCATCCTCAAGCCAATCCAGCTCGATTTTCAGCACCTCACGGTAAAGATACAAAATAACGCTGAGTACCTGATGCTGGGTGGATGAAGCTACATTGCGTTGACTAGCCAAATAGGATAAAAATGCACTGACTTCACCCTCATCCATCTCCCGGGATGTTTTTTGTCATGGAACAGGATAGTTTGACTCATTCAGAAAACATCGGACTCCTCAGTCCGGATCGATTAATGCCAAATCCAGATCGCCTCCCGCACCAGATCAAGCAGCTTTAGCGCTTGTGTCATGACATAATTCACGCATGAATATGAGTCGTTTTTTTACAACCGACATCACGCAAATCAAATACTTGCGTTCTCAGGCGTGGGGTTATATGTCAAATTCGTCATGTCATGACATGACAGATTTGGCGTCGATATATAGTTAGGGCTCTATAAACAGTCACATATGAATAAAAAACGCGATTATATTCTTGAAATTACATCTAAAAAATCCCGCTTATTAAAGCGGTCAGATAGATGGGAGCAATTTACAAAGAGAAATGATCCTATTTTATGTGCTTTTGATTATGTGGATAATGAAATCAAAAAATCACATAAAGAAAAAAAAGAGTTATTAAAATATTTCCCCATAGGTATGGTTGCATGCATAGAAGGTTACTTCAGACTGGCAATTGCAGACTTAATTGACTTTGGGGCTCCCTATCAAAGCAATCTAGAAAATTTTAAAGAGTTGAAGCTAGACATAAAAACTACATTAGGCGTATATAATAAAAACGTGTCTTTAGGAGAACTTATTTCTCACCTAGTATCAATAAGCAGTCTCGATGATATAAATAAGCATATGAGTATGATTATTGGTGAGGATTTTTATAAAAAATTAATGAGCACTCATGTTGACCTCGTGCCAGATGAATTTGAAGAGCTATCAGAACAAGCGCCAACATTGTATAAAGATATAAAAGAATTGTTTGAACAGCGGCACATATATGCACATGAGTTGGCCATCAAGGAGAAAGTTAATCCCAAAAACGCAAGGTTCCTAATGGCTGCTGCAACAGTATTCGTTTATTCTACTGAAGTTTTAATGGAAGAATTACTTGCAAACAAGCCCTAACAAATCGTCCAACCCGACCGTTTTATACATCGGGTCAGAGGAGGCCGAAGCCTCCGTCTGCCCACAGAACCGTGC
>CBDVCD010000176.1:0-7142 GCA_965372385.1 uncultured Gammaproteobacteria bacterium
TTTGGACGATTTTCAATCGCAAATTCCTCAAATTAGCCCAGCTACGCCGCACAGGGAGGTGCCAGTGTCGCGAGAGGCAGGACGCCGGCAGCGATGTCTTGCGGATTTACTCAATCAAATCGCCCAAATCTCACCCAAATATGAACGTAATCTTCGGACTAATCATTTTTTCCGCAGCCCTTATTGAATAACCGGACCGCCTGATTTGGTAATTTGTTTCAGCTGATCCACCAGGCGAGTCCAATCGGCCGTATGGTTATAACCAATGATGTCGATGCGGGGAATACCACTGCCTTCCACCAGATAGTAACCCTCTTTGGCCTCACCCACACCCACCATTTCACAGATTTGGTCTTGCAACCGACAGCCAATCCCGATCCGCTTGTAACGAAATTCCTCGAACACCCCAAGAAATGACCTGGCCAATGAACCGGACAGACCCGCCCCGCCGAGGTTGGAGATATTATCCACCGCTTTCTGACTGATACGATGTCTGGAATCGTCATTTTCGGGGGTATAGAACAGCGCGTCGAAGGTGACCGGTTGCCAGGCCTCCAGACTGAGCCCCCGGACATGACCATCGAGTCGACCGGTGATCCGGCCAAAAGAGAAGGTACGGGTGAGGGCCTCGAGATCGAGGCCGGTTATCTCAATGTCGGCATTGAGTTGTGGATAGACACCGAACAGGTCCTGCACCCTCAATCCCCTGATCAAGACATCCCCATCGAAGATGCTCGCCAGCAACACACCGTCGATATTGAAGACGCCATTTTCATAGGTCAACCCGGGAATCACCCCGGATAACTTTCCCGCCAGGGGTGGCCAACCCAGCGCCTCACTCAGGGAGTTCATGGAGATTGGCGTCAGCATGCCATCGAATGCTAGTTTCTGGTTGGCATCCCCCAACGCCTCGATATCCAGACGCTCGATGACCAGCGCCCCATCGAGAACAGGTAATCGTGCCCGTTCAATGAGGTGCATCGCCTCATCGGCGATCTCGAAATCCACCCGGCTGGCGCCCAGGTCGATCTTCTCCAGCAGATGCCCCGCCTGCCAAGCGAGCCAGGAGGGTCGAGGTTCCGCTCCCCGACTCCAGTGGAGCCGCCCATTCACACCGTACAGTCCGAGGCGTTTCCTGCTGCCTTCACTGTCCGCATCATCCAGATGAAGGTCCTGCAATCCAATATCCAGATTCATCCCCTCGCCCTCCATGCTCAGGGACAGTTCGATTTCTCCCGCCAGTTCGAAACGGTCCCAGGCAGTACCAAACAACACAGGCTGAAGCAGTTCCTGGTAGATCTCCCCTGCCTGGAGCGGTTGCACCTCTACCAGCAGATTTTGCAGTGGCTGTTGCGCGTCCATATCCAGCCCCGCCTGCGCGGAAAGATTCAAAAGGTCCTCACACAGCAGACTCGACTCATGGATCGTGACATGTTGGAATGCCTCATCCGCTGACAGGCGGGTCTTGAGGCTGACTGGATGCTCATGTGGATTGAGATAGAAGTAGGGTGTCAGCAACTCCCCCCGGGTCATGGAAAGCTCACCGACAAGCTGCCAGAGATCTGCGGAATGGACGAGTTGGCCGTTGGCCGAAGCTGCCAGGCCTTCACCTACGGAGGCGCCAGTTGGATCGGAAAAGGCAAGTTCGGAGAGATCGGCTCGCCATTGTAGACGCTGTAATCGACTCCCCTCACCGGAGAGCTGGACATCCCCACTGATCCAGCCACTATAGCTCCACTCCTCAGGCGGCCGAGATGCCACAGGCAACAGTGCCACGACGGATGCCAGATCCAACCTGCGTCCCTGTAGACTGGCGCTCCATTTCGCACCCACTAGGGAGAATTCAAGATCAACCCGGCCAGCGGCAAGGGTGAGGTTGGCCAGCCTGCCACTGAGCCTGCCTGTTTGTTGTTCCAGTTCAAAATTGAGGTCGACGGCGGATTGTTTGAACAGGGGATGTTCAAGCGTGACCTTGCCCTTCTGACAGCTGATACGCCGGTCTGAAATCTCTCCCGCCAGACAGTCTAGCTTGAAGTCCGTCAGCCTCTCATCCAGCGCTGGCAGGATGAAACTGCCGATCTCAAGTCGGTAGCCAGTGCCGCCTTCGGCTGGCCAATTCAATTCGAGCTGGAGTTGCTCCGCCCGCCAACCCTCGGCTGCGAGATGCTGAATGGAGAGGTCTAACCGATCAAAGGCATTGGCTGAATGCCACAGCCATATAGTAAGCATCCCCGCCAACAGGACGAGGGTCAGAGTTAACGGTTTATTCCGCGGGAAAGACATCGGTGGAGAGATAGCGATCCCCACGGTCACAGATAATGGCGACGATCACTGCCTGTTCCACTTCCCTTGACAGTTTCAAGGCTGCCGCCACGGCGCCACCGGAAGAGATACCGGCAAATATCCCCTCGCGTGCCGCCAGTTCGCGCGTGGTCTCTTCCGCATCCTGCTGAGAAACATCGATGATCCGGTCCACCCGGCTGGCATCATAGATCTTCGGCAAATACGCCTCAGGCCAACGACGGATCCCCGGGATGCTCGAACCCTCCATGGGCTGCACGCCGACGATCTCGATTGCGGGGTTTTGTGCCTTCAGATAGTAGGAGGTCCCCATGATCGTACCCGTGGTCCCCATGGCGCTGACAAAATGGGTGATGCCTCCCTGGGTATCGCGCCAGATCTCCGGCCCGGTCCCCTCGATATGGGCCTGGGGATTGTCCTGGTTGGAGAACTGGTCGAGAATGACCCCCTCGCCGGCTGCCTCCAGTTCGCGGGCCTTGTCGATCGCCCCCTCCATGCTGCCCTCTTTCGGTGTCAGTATCAGCTCTGCCCCATAGGCCCTCATCACGGCCCGGCGTTCCAGGCTCATATTTTCCGGCATGATCAGGATCATGCGATAGCCCCTGATCGCCGCCGCCATCGCCAGGGCAATCCCAGTATTGCCACTGGTGGCCTCGATCAGGGTATCGCCGGGTTTGATGCTTCCCCGTTCCTCCGCATGGCGAATCATGCTCAGTGCGGGTCGATCCTTCACCGATCCCGCCGGGTTGTTGCCCTCCAGTTTGACCAATAGGGCATTGGTCGATTCACCCTGCAGACGCTGAAGACGTACCAGAGGTGTATTACCAATGAAATCTTCGATAGTTTTATATTGCATGGGCCGTGAAACCGTTTTGTTATCTTAAGGAAACCCTGATTATAACCATCCCTGGCTTTTTCAGCGCAGATCCCTGTGCCGCTGGAAGGCCTGAATTAATCAGACCTTCCTCAAGAGATTGGCAACAGCAGCGTATTAATCTGTGCCCTGTTTAGATGATTCTCTATACTGAACGAAGGGGAAGAATATTTCACGTCTGACGTTATGAATTCTGAAAACATTATCTTTGAATTGGCTGCCATTGTGGTGGGTTCCGGCCTGCTTGCCACCCTTTTCCTGTTCGCCCGGCAGCCAATCATTCTGGCCTATATCGCGGTCGGCATATTGATCGGACCTAAGGGCCTGGCGTTGCTGGACAGCACAAATCATATCGAGCATTTCTCCCACCTCGGCGTGGTTCTGCTGCTGTTTCTGGTTGGGCTCAACCTGCAGCCCGCCAAGCTGATTCACCTATTCGGCAGAACATCCCTGCTCACGCTCGGCACCTCTGGCCTGTTTGGATTGGGCTCATTCATGTTTGTCCAGTTGGCGGAATTTTCGCTGATCGACAGTCTGACGATTGGTGCCGCGATGATGTTTTCGAGCACGGTCATCGCCCTGAAACTGATCCCGACGACCACCCTGCATCATAAACGCACGGGTGAGATGATGACCAGCGTGCTTCTCCTACAGGACATCCTGGCCATCATCGTGCTGCTGTTTATCTCCGGCGACGGAACAAACGGCATGCTGCCGACCTTTGGCCTGTTACTGGTGAAACTTATCATTCTAAGCGCCCTGGCATTTGCCGGCGTGCGCTATGTCATCATCCCGCTGTTGAGAAAATTCGGCGCTATTCAAGAGTATACCTTCCTCCTCACCCTCGCATGGTGTCTGCTGGTTGCGGAGACTGCCGATGCAGTGGGACTCTCTTCAGAGATGGGGGCGTTCATAGCCGGCATCTCCGTGGCGTCCAGTCAGTTGGCGCTGGTGATAGCGGATCACCTCAAACCCCTGCGAGAGTTTTTTCTGATCCTCTTTTTCTTCTCTATCGGAGCCAAACTGGATATTCCCATTCCTTTCCATATCCTGTTTGCCAGCCTGTTTCTGGGCACGGTTCTGGTCTTTCTCAAGGCCTATGTCTTCCACCGCACCTTTGTAGCCGTGGGTGAATCGAAGTCACTCTCCAAAGAGTTGGGCATACGGCTGGGGCAGGCCAGCGAATTCTCCATCCTCATCGCCTTCGCCGGCATCTCCTCAGGCGTGCTATCCGCCGAAGGCGCCCTCTTCATCCAGATGACCACCATCGTAACATTCGTGGGCTCCACCTACTGGGTAGTCCTGAGATATCCGACCCCGGTCTCGGCCGGACCGAAACTGCGGCAGGACTGATTGCGCAGAAATTTCATTGCTTCGAATATGCATGGGCGACAGACTGCTCAGGGTATGTCGGCGGTATGGCCGTTCCCTTGCATCCTGCAATCACGGCATTTGTACATCCTGTACGGCAGACCCCGCCGTCAAGCCTACAGGGATGTATTCACGGCGATACCCAGAGCAGGCTGTTACCTATCCAATGGGTAGGCTAAGCTGATAATTCAGAACCCGCCAACAGTGACTTCATCTCCCGTACCGCCTGGTCAAGTCCGGTGAACAGGGCCCGGCAGATGATCGAATGACCGATGTTCAACTCTTTGATCCCGACAATCCCGACAATCGCCTGGGTATTGTGGTAATCCAGGCCATGTCCCGCATTGACCTGCAAGCCGAGTTGATTGCCGTATTCAACGGCCCTAATAATGCGTTCAAGTTCCGCATTTCGGCTACGGTCGTTATGCGCATCCGCATAGTGCCCGGTATGGATCTCCACCACCGGCGCACCTACTGCAATCGCGGCATCCAGCTGTTTGGCATCGGCATCGATAAACAGGGAGACCCGGACCCCGGCATCTCTCAGTTCACTGCAGTAGTCCTTCAGATAGTCTTGATTACCGGCCACATCCAGCCCACCTTCGGTGGTGAGCTCTTCCCGCTTCTCCGGCACCAGACAACAGTCATGGGGGCGAAAGCGGGTGGCGATGGCGGCCATTTCGGCGGTTGCCGCCATCTCCAGGTTCATGCGGGTCTGCAGGATAGCCGACAGCATCTCCACATCGCGGTCCTGAATGTGGCGACGATCCTCGCGCAGGTGCAAGGTAACTACATTGGCCCCCGCCTGCTCGGCCACCAGGGCCGCCTGGATGGGCTCGGGATAACGGGTACCACGGGCCTGCCGCAGGGTCGCCACATGATCGATATTCACGCCTAGCAGAATGTCGTTTTCAGCCATCATTTATTACCTATTTAACCGATAAAATCGCAATTAACAGATGCGCCGCTTTTTGGCGCTATACGTTGCCGGATTCTTGCCCAGAAATCCGGTCATAATTCTACTACTCCACCAATGCCTTCAGAAGCGCTTCCCTCGCGTCGGCATAGAACTGTATATCGACTTTGGTTGCCATATCGTCTGAAAGGTCGAATAACTGCCGACGACATGAAACGGGCATCAGTAGAGCTTGAGCTCCCTTTTCCACCCCGATTTCAGTCATAGTAACGGCGTTATGAACGGGCTCGATAGATCCACCCAGGTTGATTTCACCAACGACGATCAGGCCGCCTTTGACTGGCTTCTTCAGTAGGGCGCTGCAAAGGGCTACCAAGGCTGAGACACCCAGCTTTGAGCCCAATTTCGCAGCATCGAAGCTTCTCAACTGGACGGTGAACTCATGGGAGCGCGGATCTTTGTCACCGACAAGCTGCATCGCACGTGCGTACAGATTCTGTTCGGCGTATCTGAGAGACTCTTGGAAAGCGGCTGGTGCAGGCTTGTTGAGAATTCGAATCCCGGACCCTGGTCCCTCATTGACTTCAACGCGAAACAGTCCAGGATGCTCTTCCTCACCACCCGGACTCAGTGTCCATATCTGGCCAGGCTCCAACGGATCTGACCCGATGCTGTTCTCACTCTGAAGTTCAGGGGTAACGATAAACTTTTCGACCCCTTCGTCCCCCATGGTGTAACTGAAGTGGGTATTTCGGAATTCTGCAGCACCTATACGCTTCTGTTGCTCCTTAACTCGGCGACGAACTTCTAGTGCCAATCGCACAGCCCATTCCAAGTCTTCTTCGGAGACAGTTTGGTCCATACTGGGATACAAGAGTTTGAGCAAACCACTCACTGTCTTGTTGACCGCATTGGTATCTCGCCCGCTCAGTGCACCACCAAGAAACACGCTTCCCTGCATGGCGGACACACGACTCTGGGGCCTTAAGTGGGTGAAGCATTCAGACAAGAAGTCACTCACGAGGCCAAAATGGTTGGTAAACAGCTCAAGATGCATCTTGGGTATATCCCACCCTGGTAGGTAGGCATGAATTCTATCCATGAATGCAGTGTCATCGCGCATTTCTGGGGGAAGAGGTCCAAACAGATGACCGATCCGTTGTTGATGCTCCACATCAACATTAAAGTTGCCCACGAGTACAACTGATCCATCTGCCCGAATACTCTCTTTGCCTCGACTAAATTCGCCAGACTCCATATAGCCTTTCATGATGTTGACGCCATCCTTTTGATCAAAGCTAACGCCTGATACCTCACCAAAGCAAACCACGTCGTATTGGCAAACAAGACCGCGCTGGCCAGTAGCGTTGTTAACGAACATGCGAGCAACAGTAGCCTTACCGCCACTGATGAGGTGGGCATAAGGAGAAACTTGTTGGAACAGGTGACTTTTCCCAGTGCCGCGTGGCCCAAGTTCCACCAGGTTATAATTCCGCTCTACGAACGGAACCATCCGCAGGAACACGGCATCTATTTCACGCGACGAGAGTGCTGTAGGCTCAAGCCCAATACTGCGCAAAAGCAACTGCTTCCATTCATCTGTTGAGAGCTGCTTTCTTCCTTCAGACCTCAGCAATCCCCTCGCTTTATAAGCATGTTAGCGACAATTGGCGACAGATA
>CBDVCD010000177.1:0-7131 GCA_965372385.1 uncultured Gammaproteobacteria bacterium
TTCCGCCAGCCCGACGCCTGATCGAAACACCTACGGCGTGGTTTTATCGCTTTACTCATTTCGCCAACAAATTTAAGACAACGTCGGTGAGTAATGGATAAAATGCCGCCCATGCAGCGCGCCCAACAGATCCTCAACACCACCTTCGGCTATGCTAGCTTCCGCCACAACCAGGCGGATATCATCCAGGAACTGCTGGAGGGCCGAGATGCCCTGGCCTTGATGCCCACTGGCGGCGGCAAGTCGCTCTGCTACCAGATCCCCGCCCTGGTGCGGCCCGGGGTGGGGGTGGTGATCTCGCCCCTGATCGCCTTGATGCAGGATCAGGTGGATGCCCTCACCCAGCTCGGTCTCCGTGCTGCCTTTCTCAACTCCAGTCTGGATGCGCAGAGTATCCGCGCCACCGAGCAGGCGCTACAGGCTGGGGAGCTGGATCTGCTCTACATCGCCCCGGAGCGGCTGCTCAAAGAGCGGACTCTGAGCCTGCTGGAGCAGATCCCCATCGCTCTGTTCGCCATCGACGAGGCCCACTGCGTCTCCCAGTGGGGGCATGACTTTCGCAAGGACTACCAGCGTCTCTCGATGCTGCAGGAGCGCTATCCCCAGGTGCCGCGGATTGCCCTGACTGCCACCGCGGATGAGCGGACCCGCCAGGAGATCATTACTCAGCTGGGTTTAGGTGAAGCGAAGCTCTTCATTAACAGTTTCGACCGGCCGAATATCCGTTACGCCCTGGCCGAGGGGCAGAATGCCAGGGAGGAGCTCTGGCGTTTTCTGCAGCGGGAGCACCCGAACGATGCGGGCATCGTCTACTGCCTGTCCAGAAAAAAGGTCGAGCAGACCGCTGACTGGTTGAGCACCAAGGGGCGCACCGCGCTGCCCTATCATGCCGGCCTGCCGGCCGGTCTGCGCCGCCGTCACCAGACCCGCTTTCTGCGGGAGGAGGGGGTGATCATCGTCGCCACCATCGCCTTTGGCATGGGCATAGACAAGCCGGATGTGCGCTTCGTCGCCCATCTCAATCTGCCCAAGAGCGTCGAGGCCTATTACCAGGAGACCGGCCGCGCCGGGCGGGATGGCCTGCCCGCCAATGCCTGGATGGCCTATGGCCTGCAGGATGTGATCACCCTGCGCCAGTTCACCCTGGATTCGGATGCGGATGAGCAGTTCAAGCGCATCGCCCACTACAAGCTGGAGGCGATGCTGGGGCTGTGCGAACTCACCAGCTGCCGCCGTCAGACCCTGCTGGCCTATTTTGGCGAGGCGCTGGAGAAGCCCTGTGGCAATTGCGACAACTGCCTCAACCCGCCGGAGACGATGGATGGCCTGGAACTGGCGCAGAAGGCCCTCTCCTGTGTCTACCGCACCGGTCAGCGTTTTGGGGTGAACTATGTGGTGGATGTACTGCGCGGCAAGGATGATGAACGCATCCGACGTTTCGGTCACGATCGGCTCTCAACCTACGGCATTGGTGCGGAGCTTTCCGCAGTCGAGTGGCGCAGCCTGTTCCGCCAGCTGATCGCCCAAGGCTTCCTGGATATCGATCTGGGCGGGCATGGCGCGTTGCGTTTGACCGAGAAGAGCCGCCCGCTGCTGCGAGGCGAGCAGAGCCTGACCCTGCGCAGGCAGCGCAAGCCGGAAAAGGAGAAACCGAAGCGCAGTGGTAAGTTGCTGGAGCTGCGCAGCTGCGACCAGCCCCTGTTCGAGTCCCTGCGCGCCTTGCGCCTGCAGCTGGCGGAGGAGCAGGGGGTGCCGCCCTACGTGATCTTCCATGATGCCACGCTCAGTGAGATGGCCCGTAGCCGACCGGATTCATTGCAGGCCATGGGTTATATCAGCGGTGTAGGTGAGAGCAAACTGGCCCGCTATGGCCAACAGTTTCTGTTGCGCATCCATGAGCATCCCCTGCCGGAACTGCTGCACAACAACCTCAGTGACACGGTCAACGAGACCCTCTGGCTGTTTCAGTCCGGGTTGGATGCCAAGGCCATCTCCCAGCGGCGCGAACTCAAGATCAGCACGGTCTACAACCACTTTGCCGATGCGCTGGAGGTGGGATTGTTGGATTCGAGGCAGATTCTGCCGTTGGATGAGGCTGACTATGCGGAGATTGCTGCGGTGATGGATCAGCTGGATACCTGCGAAGAGGGACACCTGAAGCCGGTTTTCGATGCCCTGGACGGGGCCTGGGATTACGGCATCCTGAAATGCGTCATGGTGGCGGAGTGCGGTTGATCGGATAAATCCTGAAATGCTGCTGCAGATAGTGGATGATATCCGCGGACTCATACAGCCATAGGGTGTCGCGTCCTGCTTGATCGATTCGCAGGCAAGGGGTTTGCAGCTTGCCGCCTTCTAGCCTCAGCGCCTGCTTGTGAGCTGGATTGTTGGCGGCATCCCGCAGCTCGATATTCAGCTGCAGGCGGCGCACAGCCCACCGGACCTTTACGCAGTAGGGGCAATATGGGAATTGATAGAGCGCCAGGCCACGGGTCGCGCTATCCACCTGCTGCTGCTGCTCAGGGGAGCGTTGCTGTAGCGGTTTCCCCCACAAGCGGGCCAATAGTCTGCCCGCCAGTCCCATCAGCCCTGCTTCGAACCACCCAGGCACTCGGGTGACTGCCTGACCCTGCCTCCCTGGTTGAACCAGTCCTCGGGGGTCATGGTATGCAACGCCAGGGCGTGCACGCCCCCCTGCAGTTCGTCCGCGAGCAGCTTGTTGACCTGCCGGTGGCGGGCGACCAGGGACTCCCCCTCGAAGGCCTTGCTGACCAGTACGACCTTGAAGTGGGACTCCGACCCCGCCGGGACGTTGTGATTGTCACTCTCGTTGATCACCTCCAGGTGCATCGGGGAGAAGGCGGCCTGCAGTTTCTGTTGAATGGTCTCTTGGGTTGTCATGAGGTCATGTCCGAATTAAATTTATCCTACTATCTTACCGCCAAGCTCGGCTGTTCATAACCCCAGAATCTTCCTGACAAAAGGGGTGGTCAGTTTGCGCTGTTCGGCGAGAGAGGCCTGATCCAGTCGCTCCACCAGCCGGGTGAGGGAGTGGATGTCCCTGGGTATCCGCTGCAGCAGGAATCCGGCGGTCTCCGCGGAGAGCTTCAGGCCCCGTTGTTCCGCACTGCGAATGAGCAGTTCCAGGCGTTCCGGGTCATTCAGCGGAATCAGATGGTAGCAGGGTCCCCAGGTCAGGCGTGATGCCAGGTCCTTGAGTTTGACCGGCAACTGGCCGGGGGGCGCGTTGGCGGCAATGAACAGCTGGGCCCGGTGATCACGCAGCTGATTGAAGAGATTGAACAGGGCCAGCTCCCAGGTCGGATCCCCCAGCAGTTGCTCCAGGTCGTCCAGGCAGACCAGGTCCATGGTCTCCAGGCCTTCCAGCATCTCCGGGCCCAGCTCGGTGATCTCGGCGGGTGGCAGATAGGCACAGCGTGCCCCCTCTGTATCCTGCTGGCGGCAGGCCGCCTGTAGCAGGTGGCTCTTACCGCAACCTGATTCCCCCCAGAGGTAGATAAAGGGGTCCTGTCCGCTATGCAGGCGGGCGACTGCCTGGGCGTTTTGTCCACTGATAAAACTGCTGAAATCGATGGTGGGTTTCAGCTCGATGCCGAGGGGTAGCTGGCTGGCCATCAGCTCTTCGCTAAGCGTCGTTTGGCCGTCTGCGCAACCCGTCTGCCCTGGGTGTGGCAGATCCTTTTCTCCTCCTCGCTCAAGGGCAGCTTGCTGTCGGGGCCGGCCAGATGGCTGGCACCATAGGGGGTACCACCGCTGCGGGTGTGCAGCAGGGTGGTTTC
This sequence comes from uncultured Gammaproteobacteria bacterium, assembly GCA_965372385.1. Classification (GTDB taxonomy): domain Bacteria; phylum Pseudomonadota; class Gammaproteobacteria; order Chromatiales; family Chromatiaceae; genus JASJBU01. The sequence goes on from CBDVCD010000177.1 coordinate 3,801, forward strand.
ACTGTAGGGCACACCGAGCAGCAGCATGCCGTGATGCAGCAGCGGCAGCATCATCGAGAGCAGAGTCGTCTCCTGGCCGCCATGCAGGCTGGAGGTGGAGGTAAACACCGAGGCCGGTTTATCGATCAGGGCGCCGGTCATCCAGAGCTGGCTGGTCTGATCGAGAAAGTATTTCAGCGGTGCGGCCATGTTACCGAAGCGAGTGGGACTGCCCATGATCAGGCCGCTGCACTCCCGCAGGTCGTCTACAGTGGCGTAGGGAGCGCCACTCTCCGGAATGGTCTCTTCTGTTGCCTCACAGACTGTTGAGACAGCCGGGACGGTGCGTAATCTGGCTGTCATGCCATTCACCTCTTCAACTCCCCGGGCAATCTGCCGGGCCATCTCGGCGGTGGCACCATAGCGGCTGTAGTAGAGAATGAGTATTTCCGCCATCTCAGATGATCTCCAGTACCTGCTCAGGCGGCCGGCCGAGGGCGGCCTTGCCGTTCTTGATCACGATGGGGCGTTCGATCAGCTTGGGGTGGGCGATCATGGCGTCGATGAGCTGCTCCCGGGTCAGTGCTGGATCGGCCAGGTTGTTCTCTTTGTACGCCGGCTCCTTTTTCCGCATCAGCTCACGGGGCTCCATGCCCAGCATCGCCAGAATCTTCTCCAGGGTATCCCGGTCCGGTGGGGTCTTCAGATATTCGACCACCTCGGGTTCCACTCCACTCTCTTTAAGGATTTGCAGGGTTTGACGGGATTTGCTGCAGCGGGGGTTGTGATAGATCTCTACGCTCATCGATGCTCTCTCCAAAAAATAGTGGTGGCTATTGTAACCACCCATTCAGCCCAGCTACAAAACCGCTTGAGAATGCAAACAATCTGACGGCGCTATGGCATACTTGATGTGATGTTTAATTTGGGTAAATCGGGATGAACCAGGATCTTATCGCACAGTTCCAGCGCTATCTGCGGCGTGTCCAGCAGTTCAGTCTTCTGATGCTGCACCACTTTGTCAGGGACGGCGGGGTGCCGAACGCGGCTGCCCTGACCTTCACGACGCTGTTGTCGCTGGTACCCCTGATGGCGGTGATGCTGGCGCTCTTCTCCGCCTTTCCCGCCTCTGAGTTGCTGGCCCAGCAGATCGAAAACTTTGTCTTCGAGAACTTCGTGCCGGCCGCCAGCGAGGCCGTGCATGGTTATCTGCGCAACTTCAGTCAGAAGGCGACCCGCATGACTGGCGTCGGCTCCATCTTTTTGCTGTTTGTGGCCCTGATGCTGATGTCGAATATCGATAAGGTCTTGAATGTCATCTGGCATGTACGCCGGAAGCGCAGGCCGGTGGCCACCTTCATGGTCTACTGGGCGATCCTCTCCCTGGGGCCGCTGCTGATTGTGTTCAGTGTGGGCGTGACCTCCTATCTGGTCTCGATGCCGCTCTTTTCCGATGGTGAGACGGTGCTGCAGCTGCGCACCCGGGTGCTGGGGATCATGCCGGTAGTGATCTCGGGCCTGGCCTTCACTCTCCTCTATGCGGTGGTGCCAAACAGGCTGGTGCCTTTCCGCCATGCCCTGGCAGGCGGTGTGCTGGCGGCCCTGTTGTTTGAGTTGGCAAAGCGTGGGTTCGCCTTCTACGTGACTCACTTCCCCACCTATGAGGCGATCTACGGCGCCATGGCGGTGGTGCCGATCTTTCTGATCTGGCTCTATCTCTCCTGGCTGGTCACTCTGTTGGGGGCGGAGTTCACCTACTGTCTGGGGATCTACCGGGATGACTGGCAAGCTTCGGACAAACGGCGAGGCGGTGATTTTCTCCTGGCAATTCGGCTGCTTGGGTATCTTCGCCGGGCACAACGGGAGGGCGTGGCGGTCAATTGTCACCAGCTGGTGAAACTGGAGCCGGAGGTGGCGGAAGACCATCTGGATCGCTTGCTTGACGAATTGCGGCGGGCCGGACTGTTGCTGCGCACCGAGGATAAGTCCTGGGCCCTGGCCAGGGACCTGCGAGATGTGAAGCTGGTCGATCTCTATCTGGCGGCACCCTTCGTGTTGCCGGAACGCCGGGATCTTGAGCAGGAGTCGCCCCGCTTGGCCAAAGTGCTTGGCGAGTTGGACCGGGATCTACGCAAGAGTATGAACTGGCCGCTGGAGGAGCTGGTCTAAACCCGCCTTATCCTGAACCGCTCAAACATGGCGGTTCCCTCGGTAAGCTGAACGGGTGAAATCACTGGTGCCGGGATCATCTCCTCGACCCGGTATTCCCGAGTTGGTTCCAGTATCTCCCGTGATGCTAGCAGGGAGCTGCGATCGATCCCTCCCTGATCGATATAGAGGGCGGGCAGGGTGGTAGGCTCCTCATCCTCATCAAGGTCGAGGGGCTGGATGGAGAGTGGGACTATCTTGCCATGGATGAATTGCATACCGATCTCCAGTATCTCCTCATCTTTGCGCAGGGCTCGCCTGATGATGCCCAGCTTCCATTCATCGCGGTTATTGCCGTTCGGTTTGGCGATCAATGCAATCTCCCCCACCTGGGGCGGGGTTGTCTGGGGTAGTGGCAGATGCAGGGCAACACCGGACCGGCTCTGGTTGAAACGCCAGCAGTCGAGTGGCTGATAGGTATTCGGTCCCACGGTGCCCAGTCCACCCGTCCGCGGGGCGAGGGATATCTCCTCTTTGTCAGCGGCAACAGAGAACCTGGACGCACTTTCTCCGGTTAAAAAGCGGTGAATTGGCTTTAAACCGAGCCATAATCTCGCCTGGCCAGACGTGATATGGCGCTCACTGTTCCGCTCCAGACGGATATGCCAGGATTTGAGCATCCGACGCAGGAGATTGGTCGCCGCCCTGGAGCTGAGATGCTGTAGCTCCCGCGGTTTTCTGTCAGCCTGTTTTTCGATGGTGCGCAGGTCCTGGTGCAACTGCTGGCTGACCGGGATCAGGTTGAACAGGCAGAAGCGGGGAGAGGGCAATGTCTCGATATCCTTGGGGTTGAAAAGATAGGGTGCAACCTCACCCAGTCGGTCAATCACATAATGGCCCGCGGGTTCGGGTACAGATTCCAGCTTGTCAAAGCTGGCGGCATCGGCCAGGTTGCTCAGGTAGTTAAATACGCTTCGTGCCTCACCTGCCTGCAGATGGCAGGGGTCGAGCAGCGATAACAACAGGGTGAGCTTGGTCTGCTGTGAGATGGTCTGGTTGATGGAATGCTCCGGGTCCTCAATCGGTTCGTTCTGCAGACCCTGCTCCTCGGCCAGGGTATGCAGCTTCACAATCTCTCTGCGTGTCATCATGGCCCGGCAGTCGTACTCCTCGCAGGCAATGAGATACTCCAAGACAAAAAATC
>CBDVCD010000178.1:0-7127 GCA_965372385.1 uncultured Gammaproteobacteria bacterium
TACCGTTATCTCATGCTCTGATTTTTCTTCTCCATATATTTCAATATGTTGGCACATTGAAAGGGCTGATCCATGAAGTTACGCATGCTGAGATGCTATTTGATGTTGTCATTGGTGTAACGCTCCCCCCGGGGATTGATGGCATGTCCGCCCTTCTCTACTACTTCGGCAGCAAGAGAGATGTCGGTGGTGATGACCAGATCGTCCTGCTGCAGCCGCTTGACGATCTCGTTGTCCGCCACATCGAATCCACCCGCCGGTTGTTGCGCGATTTCCATGGGACGTTCCAGGGTGTAGGTGGCAGCGCCCGTATGGGCACTGAAGTGGAGGGTGCCGGCTAGCAGCGTGGCGAGGAGAATGCGTTTTGTTAGATCGCTCATAAAACTATTCTGACAGTGTATGATGTGGGGAAAAACTGCCTGACTATCTGGAAATAGCCCGGTCTATGGCAGAATAGCCTCATATTGAATAACGGGTAACCGCTCCATGCATAAAAAATTTACTTCCATGATCTTGTCCGGGTTGTTGTTTTTTCCGGCCTTCGCGCAGCCCGCCGATTTCAACTCGGCCTATGCCGCCTACGAGTCGGGCGACTATCGACAGGCCTATAGAGCCCTTAAAAGACTCGCTCGGCATGACAATGGGGAAGCCCAATATCTCCTGGGCCTACTCTTTGTAAATGGGCAGGGCGTCGAACAGAACTCGGAACAGGGCCTCAGCTGGCTGAAACAGTCGGCGGAAAATGGCTCCTATTTTGCCGCGGCGGAACTTGCTCAGATCTATATCGCCGGCAAGGGGATCGAGATGAATGATCAGGAGGCGGCCAAGTGGATTGAGCTGTCGACCGCCCTGGCGGAAGAAGGGGAAACCGAGCAGGAGTGTGATTAGGTCAGCGTCACCATGAAGTTCAGCGACTTTGGTTTCAAGGAAAATCCATTTTCCATCACCCCTGATCCCCGTTATCTCTACCTCAGTCGTGGGCATGAGGAGAGCCTGGCGCACCTGATCTATGGTACCGGGCCGAATGGTGGCTTTGTCCAGCTGACCGGTGAGGTGGGTTCCGGCAAGACTATGCTGGTGCGTAGCCTGCTGGAACAGAAGATGGATAATGTGGACATCGCCCTGGTCCTCAATCCCCGGGTCTCACGGCGGGATTTCCTGGCAACAATCTGTGATGAGCTGGGTATTGCCTATCAGGGGCCTCCCTACCTGCTCAAGGAACTCAATGACAAACTGACGCAACATCTACTCACCACCTACGAGGCGGGCCGGCATACCGTACTGGTGGTGGACGAGGCGCAGAACCTCAGTCCCCGAGTGTTGGAGCAGGTACGTTTGTTGACCAATCTGGAGACCACGCGCCACAAACTGCTGCGTATCATTCTGGTAGGTCAGCCTGAGTTACAGCAGCTGCTGTCGAGAAAAGATCTGCGCCAGGTGGATCAACGAATTACCGCTCGCTATCATCTCTCTCCGCTGGGTCGGGGAGAAACGGCTGGATATATCCGCCATCGGCTCGCCGTTGCCGGCATGCGGGATGACCTTTTTACTCCCGTGGCGCTCTACCTGATCTACCTGCTCACCAGAGGCTTACCCAGGAAGATCAATACCCTCTGTGAGCGGACCCTGTTGGCAATTTTTACTACTGGCTCAAGACGGGTCACCAGCGGGCTGGTTTGGCGGGCAGCACGAGAGATCAAAGGGCGCTACAGGGGGGGCAGGGTCAGCAGATGGGTGGCAATGGGCCTGGTACTACTCGCCACGGCATCAGCCGCCTGGTGGTCCCTCACTGTGCTTGACCGGCAGACCCCGGAGGTACTTGCCCGGGTCCAGTCATTGTGGTCCTTTGCAATTGAGGAAACCAGGGAAGAGATGGCGCAAACCCATTCAGCGGAAAATGCTCTCTTGCCTGAAACAGCTCATGCAACCTCAAGGGGGATAATGCAGGTGGAGGAGATTGCACGGCCAAAACCTGCTGCCATGCTTGCGAGCAGGGAGTTGGAGGTTGCCAGTCCCAGGTTTGTGTCGTCGCGTCCAACCATACGGCAACGGCTTTTTGCGCTGTGGGGTAAAAATGTGTCAGCAGAATCTGCGCGGGATATGTGTAATGAGGCAAGGGAGTTCGGTTTGCGCTGTCAACGTGGAGCAGCTGATTGGGATGATCTGATCAGGATGAACCGGCCAGCCCTGTTGACCTTGAAAGAGGGAGGCGTACAACACCAACTATTACTACTCGGGATCAGCGGCGGTAAACTGCTGATCGATGATGGAGATGAAGAGGGATGGGTCCAGCAGAGTGAGATCTCACAGCTTTGGAAGGGTGACTATGTTTTGTTTTGGCGTCCTGCCACCGCGACATTTGTGGGCCCGGGGTCATCTGGCGAGGCAGTAACCTGGCTGCGCGAACGGCTGTCGATGGCGGATCGGAAACCGCTTCCGACAATCATTGGTCTGGATCACTTTGATGGCGAGTTGAAACAGCGTCTGCAGGGGTTTCAGGGTAGGCATGGATTGGAGGTCGACGGTTTGGCTGGTTCGCACACCATGATCTTTCTGAATAATCTACAACTGTCTGTTGGTACTCCGACACTCAGAAGAGGGGAGTGAGATGTCACTGATTCTGGATGCATTAAGAAAGGCGGAGCGTCATCACCGGTTGGGTGAGGTACCCGGAATTGGTGGGTCAATGACAGCTGAACCGGTTCGCTCCCGCTGGCTTGGGTTGCTGCTGCCATCCTTGCTGGCCATTGCCATGTTGATCCTGGGGTTCTATCTGGGAGGCACTAGCACGCCAGAGATAACAAGCGTTCCGGAACAAACTGATCTCAGTTTACCCCTACCTGAATCCATGCTACCAGAACCCTTGAAAGCAGACCCAGTCAAACCTCCGCCTGTTGCCGAGATCGAAACGCCGGAACAGACGAATTCGGTGGTGCCCGTTGTAGAAGAGCCGGTTGTCACACCACCGACAGTCGATATGCCGGTTCCTGAAAAAACCATAAGATCCACACCGGCCCCCGCTGCTCCCAAGCAGCAGAGCGAACTACCGGATGGTTTTGTTGAAAACCTGCCCACCCTCAATATAGATATTCACAGTTTTGATGAGCAGTCGCACCTCAGCTATGTCTTGATCAATATGAAGAAATACCGGGAGGGCGAGTATTTGAAGGAGGGGCCATTGCTTTCAGAGATAGTGCGAGAGGGTGTGGTGTTGGAGCATATGGGTGAGCGGTTTATCCTGCCGATAGGGAATAATTAGCTGGTACTCATGAAGATTCGATCCCCAGGTAGTCTTGAGGGTTGCAAGCTTCAGTGATGGATTGATGTCTCTTTTCGTGAAGAGACATTATGTACAACCATCGGTCAACATGGTTGAATGGCATTGAATCTTAATAACCTGATGCTATGTACATCAGGGATGCAGCAGGAAAATCAGGGATTTAGAAAATAACAAACGTCCGATGTTTTTATATGCGGAATTAAGAATAATTAGTTTACATTACCCCTGAACAGACGACTTTTTAAGACAACTGAGCAGAATATATTTCGATATGGTAATTGGCATAATCATCGCCTTTTTAATCACCCTGGTGATAGGGATTTCCGTAGGTGTTGTTATCGCTATCGCTCTGCGAGAGATCGATGGCCATATCTATGAAGGGAGAAATCTGGCTCCTCCGCGTCGGGTATTCAAAAGCTATCTACAGGAGATGAGGGACTCGAGGGGTCGAGTGGCGCAGGCAGGGACTAAAAAGCCCCCACGTCATCTTCACTATCGGGAATAGCGATCAGTGACAGGTTATTGATCTTCCCGTATGCAATTATACCCATCACGGATAGGTTTCCCCGGAAATCGCACGCCCTCCTTGCCCCACGGCGGCGTTGCGCCGTACGGTTGCGCTGTCCTGCTCCTCCGTCCGGTCCTGGGTGCACATCCGTATGCACCCGTTCGGTTCTGCGAACCGTACCCTTGCAATAGACTGGCTATTACGCGTCATCGCGCGCCGTGCATGGATGCACAAGTGTCGCAAGCAAAGGATGTGCAGGAGCGACCCTTGCCATGGAACAAGGATGACGCACCCTTCCTCGGGAAAACCTATCCGTGATGGGTATGCTTTTACAACTATCCCATACTGGGCACCTGTAGATCGGCCGGCGGGGTGGGTGAGTTCTGGTGCATCAGGATACGCCAGCCATTCGCACCCTTGCGATAGGTATTGCTGGCATAGACTGACTGTCTGCCCTGCTGTCCCGCAACCTGTACCTGCTCCTCGACCAGATGAATGGCCAGGTCACCGGCCTCAATCCAGGCCAGGTGCTTGATCTCCATGTCGAGTTGCATCTCTCCTCCCAGCAATGGCTCCCAGGCCTTGCGAATGGAGGCTGTTCCCCGTTGGGCTGGCGTCATTGGTAGTAGACAGAGGATTTCGTCAGAGTCTTCCCAGACAGACATCATGGCATCCAGGTCATTTTCGTCGATAGCATCGTAGTAGCTGTCCTCTGCGTCCTGGGGGGTAGAGAAATTCACACTCATTTTTTTAGGCCCTGGTTATGTTTGTCGATCTTAAAACAAAGCTTGTTATGGTTTGGAAACGCACGTTGTTCAGGCCGATTCTAAAGCAACTCTTGGTTCAGTAGAACCCAGAACACCGCGCCCATATTCACTAAGTTGATTCCTTTCCGTATCATGCAGCGGCATTCCGCAACGGACCGAATTGCCAACCATGAGTAACAGCATCGATCAGAGTCTGGAAGGGATCGAACAGGTTCCCCTCAGTCAGTTTACCGAGAAGGCCTACCTGGAATACTCCATGTATGTCATCCTCGACCGCGCTTTGCCACACCTCGGTGACGGTCTGAAGCCGGTACAGCGACGCATCGTCTATGCCATGTCGGAACTGGGCCTGAGTGCCACCGCGAAGTTCAAGAAATCGGCCCGTACGGTGGGTGATGTGCTGGGCAAGTTCCACCCCCATGGGGATACTGCCTGCTACGAGGCGATGGTGTTGATGGCCCAGGGCTTCTCCTATCGCTACCCCCTGGTGGATGGGCAGGGTAACTGGGGCTCGCCGGACGACCCCAAATCCTTTGCCGCCATGCGCTATACCGAGTCACGCCTGACCGCCTATGCCCAGGTGCTGCTACAGGAACTGGGGCAGGGTACCGTGGATTGGCTGCCCAATTTCGACGGCACCCTGCGGGAACCCGCCATGCTGCCGGCCAGGCTGCCGAATGTACTGTTGAACGGTGCGTCGGGTATCGCGGTGGGTATGGCCACGGATATCCCTCCCCACAACCTGCGTGAGGTGGCGAACGCCTGCATCCATCTGTTGGAATCCCCCAAGACCACCCTTCCTGAACTTTTACAACATATAAAGGGACCGGACTATCCCACGGAGGCTGAGATCATCACCTCGGCAGCGGATCTGCGGAAGCTCTACACGACCGGCAAGGGCTCCATCCGCATGCGCGCCAGCTATGAGCGGGAACATGGCGACATCATCATCACAGCGCTGCCACATCAGGTCTCCGGTGCCCGGGTGCTGGAACAGATTGCGCATCAGATGCAAACGAAAAAACTACCGATGGTGGAGGATCTTCGGGATGAGTCGGATCACGAGAACCCCACCCGTTTGGTGATTATGCCCCGGTCCAACCGGGTAGACATGGCGCGTCTGATGTCCCATCTGTTTGCCACCACTGATCTGGAGCGCACCTACCGGGTCAATCTCAACATGATCGGTACCAATGGCCGTCCGGCGGTAAAGGATCTGCTTGCTCTGCTGACGGAGTGGCTGAGCTTCCGTACCGAGACGGTGCGGCGGCGTCTGCGGTACCGGCTGGATCAGGTGCTGCAACGGCTGCACATCCTCGAAGGTCTGATGATCGCCTATCTCTATATCGACGAGGTGATCGCCATCATTCGTCATGAGGACGAGCCCAAGACGGAGCTGATGCGGCGCTTTGATCTCTCCGACCGGCAAGCGGAGGCGATCCTTAACCTGCGCCTGCGACATCTGGCCAAGCTGGAGGAGATCAAGATCCGTGGTGAGCAGGAGGAACTGGAAGAAGAGCGCAAGTGGCTCGAGAAGACCTTGGGCTCCAAACAGCGGCTACGCACCCTGATCCGTAAAGAGATTCAGGCCGATACAGAGAAATATGGAGACGAACGCCGCTCGCCAATCGTTGAGCGACCGGCCGCGGAGGCGCTGGATGAGACGGAGCTGAGTCCCAGCGAGCCTGTCACGGTGGTGCTCTCGGAGAGAGGATGGGCGCGCACCGCCAAGGGTCACGAGATCGATCCGGGTGGGCTCAACTACAAGGCGGGAGACCGCTATCTGGCGTCCGTCCATGTACGCAGTAACCAGCAGGTGGTGTTTCTGGACTCCGCCGGACGCAGCTACTCTCTGCAGGCCCATACACTCCCTTCGGCGCGCAGCCAAGGCGAGCCGCTCACCGGACGCCTCTCCCCGCCGCCGGGGGCCGGTTTCGCCTCGGTGCTGGGTGGGGATCCCACCAACGGATATTTGCTGGCATCGGATGCCGGTTACGGTTTCCGCGTGGGGCTCGCGGAAATGTTTACCAAGAACAAGGCGGGCAAGGCGATGCTGACGTTATCCAAAGGTGCCAAGGTGCTGCCACCGGTGCTGCTGATCGAGGCCGACAGCGACCGGCTGGTTGCCATCACCAATGAAGGCCGGATGCTGGTGTTTCCCGTGGCGGAACTACCGGAACTGACCCGGGGTAAGGGTAATAAGATCATCGGCATTCCAGCCAAACGGGTGGAGACACGGGAGGAGTTCGTAGTCGCCATCGCGGTGGTACCAGTCAACGGTAGCCTTACCGCTCACGCGGGCAAGCGCCACATTACCCTCAAACCCTCGGACCTGGATAACTATCAGGGAGAACGGGGCAGACGGGGCAACAAGCTGCCCAGGGGGTTTCAGCGGGTTGAGCGGGTTGAGGTCAGCTGATAAATGCTTTTTGGTGACTTGATTGATTCACCGGTATAATGAACCGTTTACGGTCCGAGCCGAGATACTGGGTTGTGGCTCAACCGTGATTGAAATGCGAAAGTGGCGGAATTGGTAGACGCGCTGGATTTAGGTTCCAGTGGGGCAACCCGT
>CBDVCD010000179.1:0-7117 GCA_965372385.1 uncultured Gammaproteobacteria bacterium
GGCTGCGGCAGGTCGTTGTCGTAGACGGCCTTGACCCGGCCGGGGCGGGCCGACATGACCACCAGCCGGTCGCTGAGGATCAGGGCCTCGTCGATGGAGTGGGTGATGAACAGCACCGTCTTGCCGGTCTCCGCCACCACCCGCAGCAGCTCCTGCTGCAAGATCTGCCGGGTCATGGCATCCAGGGCGGCGAAGGGTTCGTCGCACAGCAGCACGTCCGGGTCGTTGGCCAGGGCCCGGCTCAGGGCCACCCGCTGTTGCATGCCGCCGGACAACTCCCCCGGATAGGCATGCTCGAAGCCGTCCAGGCCCACCAGCGAAATCCATTGCCGAGCCTTCTCCCGTCGTACCTTGCGCGAGGCCCCCTTGAGACGTGGGCCAAATCCCACATTATCGAGCACCGTCATCCAGGGGAACAGGGCATAGTTCTGGAAGATCATGCCGCAACGGGGTTCAATGCCGCTGATCGGCTCTCCCTCCAGCAGCACCTCGCCGCCGCTGGGACGCAGAAAACCGGCCATGATATTGAGGAAGGTGCTCTTGCCACAGCCGGAGGCACCGACGATACAAACCACCTCGCCAGGTCGCACCTCCAGATGGAAATCTTCTAATGCAGTCAACGGACCCTGGCGGGTCGAGAAGGTCATATTGACCTGGCTGGCCGTTATGATGGGCCGGCTCACCGGGCACCCACCCGTTGCCAGGGCAGCAGCAATCTTTCCAGGCCACGGAACAGGATATCCAGCAACAGTACGGTGATACTGATGGAGAGCATGCCCACCAGCACCTGACCCGTGTCGGACCACTCCTTGGCAGTCCAGATACGGAAGCCCAGGCCGCTGTTGGCCCCCACCATCTCCGCCGAGATCACGCAGGTCCAGGCGATGGCCAGCACCACCTTGAGACCACTGAGAATATTGGGCAGGGCGCCGGGCAGCACCACGTGGCGGATCACCTGCAGCTGGCTGGCCCCCAGATTGCGTGCCGCCGCGATCAGGGTCGCGTCAACCCGCAGGGTGGCCTCGGTTGTGTAGACGAGGACGGAGGCGAAGCTGCCCATGAATACAATGGCGTATTTCTGTTGCTCGTCGATGCCCAGCCAGAGCATGGAGAGGGGTATCCAGCTCAGGGCCGGCAGGGGCCGGATGATGGAGACGATGGGATTGAATGCGGCGCGCACCCTGGGGCTCATGCCCATCAGCAGACCGAAGGGCACCCCCACCAGGATGCTGAGGGTGAAGCCGGTAAGCACCCGGCTGGCGCTCATCTGGATGTCGTGCCACAACACCGCCTCGGGTCCACTGGCGAGTTGGGTCATGCGCTCCAGCACGGCACTGGGCGCGGGCAGGAAGAAGGGGTCGATGACGCCCAGGCGCACCAGCAGCTCCCAGCCGCCGAGAAAGGCCAGCAGACCCAAGGCGCCGAACACCAGGATCTGCCAGAAGTCGAGCCCTTTGTTGTTCATGGTGTCATGCCGGGCAGCAGGTCCAGCCGCACCCAGTCACGGAATGCCGGTTTGCGCGGCAACGCCCTCATCTGTCCATGCAGGATCTCCAGCAGGAAATCCGCCTGGGCAAAGATGCCGCTATCGCTCATGACCTGCTGGTGATCCGCCGCGTTCTGCCACTGGAACTTGTCCAGATTGGCCTGAATTACGGCCGGTTCCTGCTGGATGTAACGGCCGGCCACCAGCGTCACTGTCTCCCGCGGATGAGCCTTGACCCAGTCGAGGGCCTCGAAATAGGCCGCGAGAAAACGTCTGGCCCGCTCAGGATCGGCGTCTGCCCAGGCCCTGCCCATGACCAGCACGTCCGGTCCAGTCATGGTGCCGAAACGCTGATAGACCTCGGTATCGGTATCCACGCCGAGGACAGTGGCGCCCTCCACTGCCTTAAGCTGCGAGAAGCCCGGCTCCCAGATCAGGGCCGCGTCTACGTTGCCAGCGCGGAACACCGCCGGTACGTCCCCCACCTCCAGGTTCACCAGCCTGACATCCTGGTCCGGGTCCAGACCCTGCTGGCGCAGCAGCATGCGTGCGGTGAGCTCGACTGAGGAGCCGAAGGGGAAGCCGATGCGCTTGCCGCGCAAGTCCTCGAAACTGTCGATACCGGGTCTGGCCACCAGCCCCTCGAACCCGGGAGCGATATCCTGGTTGCCGACCCAGTAGAAGCGGGTGTTCCCTTGGGCCATGGCAGAGAGCATGGCGATCTCCCCCAGACTGGCGAACTGGGCCTCACCGGAGGAGATGGCATTGAGTCGGTCCATACTCTTGCCGATGAAGCGCCACTCCACCAGGAATCCTTGGCGCTCGAAGATACCCCGTTCGATGCCAATCCACACCGGGATATGGCCGTACCACTGTGAACCGACCGCTATCACCCTGTCCTTGCCCGACGCCTCGTCGGTGGACGGACCGTCATCGCTACAGGCGGAGAGCAAAACGGCGAGCACGATGGTCACCAGCCAGCGCCAGGGCGAAAGCGGCATGGTATTGCTACAAGACATCGGGGCCTCCGGTCGATGTGGAACAAGAAAACCGATTCTACCGACAAACGGCCGGCAATGGGCAGCTTCCATGGAGGTAACAATGTTTTGCTTTCGAGGATGTTTAACAAATTCTCGTAAGGAGCTAACTTATTGCTATATGCAGGCTGTGAAAGGGAGACGGTTGCCGTGAGAATGATGAACAGCAGCGAGGGTTATGGCCTGGTGGCGATCCTGCTGCACTGGTTGGTTGCCCTGACGCTGATCGGGCTGTTCGGCCTGGGTCTGTGGATGGTGGAGCTCACCTACTACGATGCCTGGTACCGGCAGGCCCCCGCTATCCACAAGGGCATAGGTATCCTGTTGTGCCTGGTGATGTTGTTGCGGTTGACTTGGCGTATGGTGAATACCGTTCCCCATGATGAGCCGGATCTGTCACTGCTGGAGCGCCGGCTGGCCCATTGGGCTCACTGGCTGCTCTATCTCCTGCCATTTGCCGTGATGGTAACCGGTTACCTGATTTCGACCGCGGACGGGAGGTCGATTGAGGTGTTCGGGCTGTTTTCCGTTCCCGCGCTGATCTCGGAAATTCCCAACCAGGAGGACCTGGCCGGGAGGGTCCACCTGATCCTTGCGGTCAGCCTGATCGGCCTGGCGTCGCTGCATGCACTGGCTGCCCTGAAGCACCATTTTATCGACCGGAATCGGACCCTGCTGAAAATGCTGGGAGTACCGATGCGCCATCAACAACCCTGAGCTAAATCCTGAGAGGAGTTATCCATGAATATCAAAGCCATTTCCATCACTGCCCTGGCCTTGGCCCTTGCGCTGCCGTTGCCGGGTTACGCCGAAAAATATCTGATCGACACCAAGGGCTCTCATGCCTTCGTTCAATTCCGCATTCAGCACCTGGGATTCAGCTGGCTCACTGGTCGCTTCAATACCTTCAATGGCAGTTTCGAGTACGACGAGAAGCATCCTGCCGCCGCCAAGGTCGAGGTGGAGATCGACACCGCCAGCATCGATTCCAACCATGCGGAGCGGGACAAGCATCTGCGTGGGGAAGAGTTCCTCGATGTAGCGAAGTTTCCCAAGGCCCGGTTTGAGAGTACCAAGTTCACGGAGCATAGTGATGGCACCGCCACCCTGGACGGCAGGCTGACCCTGCATGGGGTGTCCCGTCCCGTCAGTATCGCTGTCGAGCATATCGGTCATGGTCCGGACCCTTGGGGCGGCTATCGGCGTGGTTTCGAGGGCAGTACCCGGATTGCGCTGGCGGACTACGGCATCAACTATAACCTGGGTCCCAAATCCAAGGAGTTGGAGCTGACGCTCTCGATCGAGGGGGTGCGACAATAGTTTCCCAATAGCCAGGCACCTTGCCAGGAGGCGATTATGCTGCAGATAAGACCCGCTCACGAACGTGGCCATACCCGATATGATTGGTTGAACAGCTACCACAGCTTCTCATTCGGTGACTATTTCGATCCACAGCAGATGGGGGTGTCCAACCTGCGGGTGATCAACGACGATATCATAGCCCCAGCTGGCGGTTTTCCCACCCACGGACACCGGGACATGGAGATCGTCACCTATGTGCTCTCCGGCGCATTGGAGCACAAGGACAGCATGGGCAACGGCTCGGTGATTCGACCCGGAGACGTTCAACGGATGAGCGCCGGCAGCGGGATTCATCACAGCGAGTTCAACGCCTCGCATGACGAGCCGGTGCATCTCCTACAGATCTGGCTGCAGCCAAACCGTCAGGGGGTAGAGCCGGGCTATGCGCAACGACAGTTTCCGACGGAGCAGCGGCAGGGCAGGCTGTGCCTGCTGGTCTCGCCGGATGGCCGGGATGAATCCATCAGCGCCCAACAGGATGCCTGCCTCTACGCCACGCTGCTGGAAGAGGGAGAAAGGGTTGAGCACCCGCTGGGCCATGTTAGGCAGGTCTATCTGCATGTGGCCAGCGGGTCGGTGCAGGTCAATGGAGAAGGGCTGGGCGTTGGCGACGGTGCACTTATCAAGGGAGAGGATCTAGTGGTAATAGAAGGGCTGACTCGCGGCGAAGTCCTGCTTTTCGATCTTTGATTTGTTTTGATCTTCCCTTAAGTAATCGCATAAGAGCGATCGCTCTTATGCAATGACTTTTGCAACTATTGATCATTCGCTGGTTGAGATCGATAGGCCCGTGCTATCCAATAGTCCAGGCCGACATATCTGCCGCTGCCGATGAAGAACAAGGCCAGTAGCATGATGAAGTAGGTGGTGGCGAACTCGATACCGTTGTTGAGCATGACAATGCTGCCATTTTCGGTGAGCCAGTCATAGTTGCCATGCTCTTTGAGTAGCGATTTGGTCTTGTCCAGCCGCTCGATGGCGCCAATGGTGCGCTCATTGGCGAACAGGGAGCTGCTGCCCTCGGCGATGGCCAGCCAGCCGTTTTGCCAGTGTACCGTCACGGCCGCGACCAGCATGGTGATCATCAGCGGGGCGGAGATCCAGCGTACCCCCAGGCCGACCAAGAGCAGGATGGCACCCCCCACCTCAGATAGCGTGGCCAGCCAGGCCATGAGGGTGGGAAAAGGCATGCCCAGGCCCCAGTCAGGGTTGCCGAACCAGGCAATGGTACTCTCCATGTCGGACAGCTTCTGGGTCCCTGCCATCCAGAGGATCGGAACCAGGTAGAGCCGTAAGGCGAGTGGTCCGAGGAAATCCAATGCCCGGGTCTTATCGAGCAGGTTATGAAGTTTGTTCGTTATCGCAAGCATGTTCCTATTCCTTATTTTATTACCGTGCGGTGCCCAGCAGGATATCCCGCTGACGCAGATCGTTGAGTAGTCCGATGCCGGCCTGCATGACAAGCTCGGGATCGGGGTGATTAAGGGCCTTGACGATGGCGTCCAAGGCTGTCTGGCCGGTGATCCGCGGTTCGGATTCGAGGGCTTCCAGCAGGGACAGGGTCACCGGATTGATTTCGAGAAAACCGATTTCATCCTGCCGGTCACGGTAGACCAGCAAGTGGGTTGGCTCAGCTTCCGGTTCCTCAGGTAGATACTCAGGACCTATACGGTGCACCGGGTAGCGATAGTTAAAATGCCAGGCCAGTGGCGAGATGACTGGGTGACCCTTGAGCAGATCCCCATTGGGATCGAGAGGAGGCGGATGCTGATCCGCATCGCTCAGGGTGAGGGCCAGTTCTACCCATTCATAGTGGGCCAATTCATAGAGAAAGGCTGGATCTTCATCGGCCCCATCCCGTTCCTGACGCAGATAGGTGAGAAACTCCTCAGCCAGGCGGCTAAAGAGCGGTGTCAGGCAGGCGTGATTGGCGAAGAAGTCACGCACTAGGGCCTGCCAGCGGTGGTTCGGAGTGATGCGGTGCAATACCGGGTAGCTGCTGGCCAGAAAGCCCTCCACGTTATTGAAGAAGAGTTCGTTGTAGATCGCCATGCGGCGCTCTTCCACATCCACGGGCCTTGGGCTCCTTTGTGGATGACGAATATGGTCGGCAAATTCTTGCTGCCGACGGATGAATTCCGGTTCAGCATTGGGCAAGCTGTTCATGGCGTACTTCCATCTGTTGGCTTTGATGATCGGCAATGGTCCGCATCTCGTCCAGCAGGAGGTGCAGTGGCGGTATGTTGAAATCGCGTTCCAGCAGGGTCGGAAAGACACCGAAGCGCTGGTAAGCGTAGTCGAGCAGCTCCCACACCGGGTCAATGACATCGGCGCCATGGGTATCGACGCGCAGATCCTCCGCCTCCACATAGTGGCCGGCGATGTGGCAGTAGACGATGCGGTCCGCCGTGATGCGGTCGATGAAGGCATAAGGGTCGTAAGCGTGGTTGATGCTGTTGACGTAGATATTGTTGACATCCAGATGTAGATCGCAGTCAGCCTCCTCGATCACGGCATTGAGAAAGTTGATCTCCTCCATCCGTTTGCCGGGTGCGGCATAGTAGGAGACATTCTCCATACCGATGCGCCGCTCGAGGATCTCCTGCACCCGGCGGATGCGCTGCGCCACATAGATGACCGCCTCTTCGGTGAAGGGGATCGGCATCAGATCGTAGAGATGTCCTCCCGCGGAGCTGTAGGAGAGATGCTCCGTGTAGGCACGCATCTGATGCTCGTCGAGAAAACACTTGAGATCGCGTAGAAACTGTTCATCCAGCGGATCGGGGCCACCGATGGAGAGTGACAGACCGTGACAGACAAAGGGATGACGCTCGGTCATGCGGCGGAATTTTCGCCCGAGCGCACCACCGACGTGCATCCAGTTTTCCGGCGCCACCTCCCAGAAATCGACCGCGCCGTCAGAAAGTGTCAGCGCATCATCCAGAAAGCCGCGGCGCAATCCGAGTCCGGCGCCTGATACAGGGTAAGAGTTCATGAAATAACCGATTGATAATGTGTTTAGCGGGATAAGCAACCCCCCGGTCCCGAAGGCCGGGGCTGTCTGCTGCCTCAGTTGTTACTTCTTGTTAGCGCCGCACTTGGCTTCACCACACTTACCCTCGGTGGTCTTTTGAGCCCCCGCTTTATCGCCGCCACAGGAGCCCTCTTTTGCCTTATCACCGCCGCAGCTGCCTTCCGCGGATGTTTTATCGCCGCCACAGGAACCTTCTTT
>CBDVCD010000180.1:0-7099 GCA_965372385.1 uncultured Gammaproteobacteria bacterium
CAACAGCTGGGCCCGATCATCGACCAGAATCCGAATATTACCCGCCTGGGCCTTGGTGATATCAATCTCCAGTGGCTGCCAGGGAACCCTGCAGCGATGATCGAGCTGGACGTGAGCAACACCGGTATCGAAGGGTTGTGGGGCATTGATTACTTCACCTCACTGCAATTCCTCGATGCCTCGGACAACCGTATCTTCGACCTCTATCCACTGAGCATGGCGCCGCTGTCCGACAGCCTGCGTGAACTGCGCCTGGCGAATAACGCCATCATTGACGTCGGTGCCTTGGCGAACTACCACAGCCTCCAGACCCTGTGGCTGTCGGGCAACGCAGGTATCGACTTCTTACAGCTGAAGCCGATCATCGACCAGAACTCGGGTCTCACGCGCCTGGGGCTCGGTGACATCAACCTCCAGGAACTGGGCCTGCCCTGGTTCAACATCAACCGCGCGGGCGTGATCGAGCTGGACCTGAGTAACACCGGTATCGAAGGCCTGTGGGGCATCGAGGAGTACACGGCACTGCAAGTACTCGACGTCTCGGACAATCGCATCTTCGACATCTATCCGCTGTTCAATCTCCTTGCACTGGAGTTCGTCGATCTGCGCGGCAACACGGGCATCCCCTGTGATCAGCTCGATCAATTGGAGCAGATTCTCGGATCGGATGCGGTGTTACGTCCGACGACTTGTGTCGTTGGTCAGGCGCCAAACCTCTCGATCGATCAACCTGTCGATGGGCTGGTTGTCATCGAAGGACAACCGGTAATCCTCAGCGCAAATGCATTTGATGCTGAGGATGGGGATATCGGTGCATCGATTCAATGGTCGTCCGATCTTTACGGCGTGTTGGGTTCCGGGGCATTCCTAGAGATCCCTTTGCTGTCAGGCGATCAGACCTTGTTTGCGACTGTCACCGATAGCGACGGTAATACTGTCTCCCATTCAGTAAATGTCTCGGTGTTATTGAACAACGCGCCGAACGTTGAGATCTACTCCCCGCTCAACGGCATTTCCATTGTCGAGGGGGATCTGCTCGTCCTGGACGGCTATGCCTTCGACACGGAAGACGGCGACCTGACCGCGGCGCTCCAGTGGTCGTCGAACATCGACGGGACGCTGGGAAGTGGCAACGGTTTGAGCGTTACGCTCACGCCGGGCGAGCATACGCTGACGGCGTCCGTGACCGATCAATGGGGTAAGACCACAGAGGCCACCACGGCGGTGACGGTTGTCGCGTTCGAAGTCCTGCTCTGTGATATCGACTTGGATCAGGACGTGGATATTAGTGATATCCAGGCTATCTTGCAGGCTAGGAATGAGCCTGCTGTTCCGGGTGATGCCAGGGATGTCGATAGTGATGGGCTTATAACCGTCCTTGATGCGCGTCAATGTGTGGTGCAATGCATCAATCCCCGCTGTGCCCCCTAGTCTGCAAAATGGAAGGTGCCATCTGATATGACGCCTTCCATTCATGCTTTTTTGAAAAATGATTCAATTGATTTTAAAAGGAAGAACTACATGAAAAAATTATTATCTACTGTAATTGGATTAAGTTTGTTTGTCGCAGTCAATCAGGCGGGCGCAGTTACTTTGAGCCTGCTGCCGGAAACACAGACAGCAACTTCAGGCGACATAATTAGTTTGGATCTCGTGATAGATGGGTTAGGTGATTTCTCGCCAGACTCCCTCGGTGCCTTCGATGTTGATATCACTTATGACACGAGTCTACTCAGCTTCCAGAGCTACAGTTTGGGATGGGATCTTGGGGATCTGTCACTCTTTGGAGCGATTGATACGAGTGAGGGCGAAGGCACCCCGGGGGTCATTGATATTGCAGAGATTAGTCTGCTGAGCCCAGTAGAATTGGATGCCATGCAATCCTCTGGTTTTATTCTGGCGAGTCTGGATTTCTCCGTAGATGCTCTGATGGCTGGCAATAGTACTACTGTGTCAATAGATCCTTTGCTGATGCTGAGCGATGGCTTTGGTAACTTGCTCTCACTGGATGGAACAACGGATGCGGTGATCAGCAATCCTGTCCCTGTGCCGAGTACCCTTATACTCTTTAGTTCTGGCCTACTGTTTTTGGGTGTTGCACGGAAATACAGCGGGAACAGCTAAAGGCTTACTGCATAGGATAATCAGCTAGAGGGAAAATCAGGGGTACTATACTTGATTTTTCCTGCAGTACGCTCTGTAACCGGTTTTCTTCAGACTGACTAAACAGTTCATGGAATAGCCGACATGCACCTCCGAGGGACGCCGTGAATACTTCCCTGTAGGCTTGATGCTAGCATCCCTGCTACCGACTCCCACGGAGATGCATGTCGGCTATTCAACGTTCGCGTTGAATTTGCCGCATCCTTGGCGGGTCTCGGGTTGTCTGATATGTCGCCACAATCGTGAAAGCCTGATGATCTTGAAACTGTTCGAACCTGTGCCGCGTATATTTGGAGTAGGTGATGAGATGGCAGGTTTAACCAGCGGAGAGACAACATGTACCTCGAATTACTGGACTGCGGCATTAAAGAGGGCATCATCAATTTATACCTCCCCACAGGGAGGACCTACCACTTTGGTGACAAGGGGATTGAGACCAACTGGGTTATCAAGAGTGAAGATACGATAAAGCGGATTGCCAGGGATTGGGAGTACCACTTGGGAGAAACCTATGTCAACGGAGAGTGGGATGTGGCGGATTGTGAATTACGCGACCTGCTTGGGGTGTTGCGCCGCAATTTCGCCATAATCACCCAGGCCAGATGGCTGCGCTCGGTTGCCCAATTATTACAGCAATGGAACAGAATCACCCGTAGTTACAGCAATGTGTCCCATCACTATGATTTGGATGAAGAGGTGTTCCGGCTCTTCCTGGATAAAGGCATGCACTATTCGTGCGGCTATTTCACTCGCGGTGATAGTAGTCTGGAGCAGGCCCAGGAGGCAAAGTCACTGCTTATTGGCAAAAAGCTTCTACTGCAACCGGGACAGCGGGTACTGGATGTGGGGTGTGGATGGGGAAGCCTGGCCATTTTTCTGGCGCAGCACTTTGCCGTGGATGTGGTTGGCATCACGCTTTCCAAGGAACAGTTGGCGGTGGCACGGCGGCGGGCACGGGAATTACAAATCGATAATGTGCGGTTTGAGTTGGCTGACTATCGGGAGCATAAGGGCAGCTATGATCGTATCGTCAGCGTTGGCATGTTTGAGCATGTTGGCAGACCTTTTTACAACATCTACTTCCAGCGTATCAGAGAGATGCTGCGGGAAAATGGCGTCGCTTTAGTACACTCCATCGGCAGCAGCGGTCCTCCGGGTGTATGTAATCCATGGATCCGAAAGTACATATTTCCCGGCGGCAGCATACCCGCGTTGTCCGAAATGAGCCGGGTGGCGGAAGAGTCTGATTTTATGATTACGGATGTCGAAGTATTACGGTTGCATTACATGCAAACCCTGCATTGCTGGTATGACCGTTTTCAGCAGAACCGGAGTGAAATAAAGGCCAGGATGGGCGAACGTTTCTGCCGAATGTGGGAATTTTACCTCTCCATTTGCGAGGTCGCGTTTCAATATTCCGACCTGGTCGTGTTTCAAATGCAATTGGCGCTTGAGCATGATGTGGTACCGACAACACGGGATTACCTGTACAGCAAGTGAGGTGATGGATTATGCGTCTTGAAAAAACACTTTTCCTGTTGATGCTGTCTCTGCTGTTAACCTTGCCGTCCGCCCAGGCCAAGGTATTCAAGATTGCCACCCTCTCTCCGGATGGTTCGAGCTGGATGGTGAAAATGCGCGGGGGCGGCAAGGAGATAGAACGTCTGACTCAGGGACGGGTCAAGTTCAAGTTTTACCCCGGCGGGGTGATGGGCAATGACCAGACAGTGCTGCGCAAGATCAACCTGGGACAGTTGCAGGGTGGGGCCGTACCTGGCGGCAGTCTGGTGCGGTTTGCCCGCAGCAGTCAGATCTACAGCCTGCCGCTGCTGTTTCAGTCGTTCGACGAGGTTGATTTCGTGCGCCATTACATCGATCCCATCATCGTGGATGAGCTGGAACAGAGTGGTTTCGTCACCTTTGGACTGGCTGAAGGCGGATTGGCTTACCTGATGAGTGACTCTGAAATCACCGGCGTCAAGGATCTCAAAAAGAAAAAAATCTGGGTGCCGGACGCTGACCCGAATGCAATCAAGGTCGTCGAATCCTTTGGCCTGTCACCCATTCCGCTTTCCATCGGAGAGGTTTTGCTCAGCCTGCAAACCGGCGTAATCGATTCAGTGACCACCTCGCCTATCGCCGCGATTGCATTACAGTGGCACACCCGGGTGCAATATATGACCAACCTGCCGCTGTCGTATTTTATTGCCGTGCTGGCAATCGACAGAAAGGCCTTTTCCAATATCAGTGAGCAGGATCAGAAGTTGGTGCGCTCAGTGATGGGAGAGGTATTCCAGGATATCGATCGGCAGAATCGACAGGATAATATCGCTGCGTTTTCCGCACTCCAGGCGTTGGGAGTCGAGCTGAGTCATCCTTCAAATGACGAAGTGGCCGACTGGCGAGCCAGGGCCAGGATGGTAACCGAGCAACTGCTACAGACCGGTGAGATTTCTCAGCCGCTTTTCCAACAGGTCAACGGCTATCTGCAGACCTGCCGGGATCAGAGGGAAAACGGCAGCAGGAGCTGTCATGTCGTGGAGTAAATTGCGGGTCATTCTCCGCTCATCTAGTTGCAGCTTGCTCGATCAGAAATAGTCAGCGGATTCGGCCAGCAGTTTGCGGGCCTCCTCCTGCGCCAGGGTATTGGTTAATGTCAGGCCCTGAACCTCGGCATTGCCTTGCAGCACTTCGTTAAGCAGACGGTCATGGAGGTCTCGATTGAAGACCAGGCGTGCGTAGTATTGTGCATAGAGCGTCTTCATCATCAGGTTTCTGCCCTGGTCCAGTTCCAGCGCCTGCTCGAAATAGTCCCTGGCCTGATCGGGCTTGCCACCCATGGCTGGCGGCAGCAGTGAATTCAGTACACCAAGATAGAGTTGTGCACCGCCGTGATCCCAGCCAGGATCAAGTTCGACCGTCCTGCGCATGATCGCCTTGATCTTAGGGATGTCGGCAATAGCAAGCCAGTCACTGGTGCGCGCCTGGATCCAGCCTGCCCATGCGACGCCCCAGGTATAGAGCTCAGCGACATCGCTGTGCTCAATCCTCCGCAGCTTTTTTTCAAATTCGGGGAAGCGTAATTCGCGTATATTACAAAGGTCTCCGCGTTTCACGCAGAAAGCGCGCTGGCTATATTGCAGTGCCTTGTTGGACAGGCGCATGGCACGTTCCGGGTCACTGACAAATGCACTGCTGTAGGCGACATAGAGCTTGCTGCCGGCGACCAGCAGGTCCACATCGCGAGGAGCCCCTTCGATAAAACTATCGATCATGATCAGGTAAGCGGGAGCTCCCTGGCGTACGGTCTCGAGATCGTTCTGGTTGAGAATGGCGGCGTTCAGGTTGTTGGCCATGTCTTTCGTGGCAGAACTGATCATGCTGCTGCAGGCCCCAAGCAGGAGCGACGCAAACAGGAGTAAAATAGCGCGTTTCACACAGACAACCTCAAACATTGGCAGGAGTTGATTATACCGTGCCAGAAAATCTGCTGCTATCTGGCTGAAGCAGACCATTATGTTATAGTCCCCCCCAAAACTTCAGGTGATTAGGTACAAAGCTCAGCAACCGCATTTCCACCCCCATCCTAATCTTCCCCCTCCAGGGGGAAGGAATCAGGCATTGCTGTCTGCTGAGCTTTGTATCTAATCACCAAACTTCATGCCTTAGAGGTGATCGGCTAACCATGAAACAACAACCCGGAGTCTTTGGTCCAGTGCGCATGAGCCACGCTGTGCTTCTTTGCTTGTTGTGCTTTGCCCTTTTCCCACAAGCAGAAGCGGCAGATCCGGCAAGTGACACCAGCAGCACTCAGGCCCCTGCCGATGCCCCTTGGTCACCACAATACCCAGCACCGGATGATTTCGATTGGATTCAATTGACTTCGGATGAGTGGTTGAAGGGTGAGCTTAAGGTCCTCTATGAGGACACCTTGGAATTCGATAGCGATGAACTGGGATTGCTGGAGTTAGATTGGGAGGATATCAAACAACTGCGGGGCGGCCGGGACTACAGCATCCGGCTCTCCGGTCAGAGGGAAATGGTAGGGAGAATCGGCCTGTCGGAGGAGATGCTGGTGGTGGTTACGCAAGGCCGCAGAGCGGAGTTCAGTAAAGCTGAGATCGTATCCATAGCACCTCATGGGAAAAGTGAGAGGAGTTTTTGGGAATCCAAAATCAGCGCGGGTATCGATATGAGCTCTGGAAATAGCGATCGAATCGATTACAATCTCAGGGCCAATGCGAAACGCCGAACCGCAAAAAACCGCATGCTATTTGACTATCTAGGGAGCTTCTCCAAGACTGAAGACATAGAGACAATCAACAACCACCGTTTGTCTGGTCAGTACGATATTTTCTCCAGCAAAGACCATTTTTGGCGACCGGCTTGGGGAGAGTATTTTCGAGATCCGTATCAGAATATAGCGCATCGGGTGACTCTTGGTGCCGGTATTGGCTACCACTTGATCAAAACACCCAAGACCGAATGGGATGTCTTTGGCGGGCCGGCCTATCAATACACAGAATTCGATTCCGTGGTAGAGGGGGAGGATATATCCGAGCAGACACCTGCGTTGATTTTGTCCACGGACTACGAAACAGAACTCAGCAAGCGCATCGACCTCATTGCGGGGTATAAACTACAGCTCGGTAACCAGGCCTCTGGTGGCTATATTCATCACGCCATTTCCACCCTGGAGACAGAGTTGATCGACGATTTCGACCTCGATATCTCCCTGATTTGGGATCATACCCAGTATCCAACCCCAACAGACGATGGAACGGTACCTGAAAAGGATGATTTCAAACTGATCGTCGGGGTGGGCCTGGATATCTGATTTTATAACAATTGCCCTTATCCGGTTAAAACCGGCGCAGGGTTATTCATCGGTATCAATGGTGGCACCTTTTACTCAGAAACAACCACCTGGTTGCGG
>CBDVCD010000181.1:0-7059 GCA_965372385.1 uncultured Gammaproteobacteria bacterium
TCGTACTCATGTCCTTTCTGGCCAGACATGACGAGTACCGGGCAAATGCGGGGACCCTCTCCCAGGCCACGCGGATTCCCATGCCCACGGTGGTCAAGCTGCTAAAAATGCTGGTGGCCGGTGGCGCACTGCAATCGATACAGGGACGGGGAGGTGGTTACCGGTTGGGACGTCTACCTGGAGACATCAGCCTGTCGGAAATCATCGAATCGATCGAGGGACCGATTGCCGTTACAGAGTGCAATCGTGAAACGGGAGACTGTCGCATCCAGGATGAATGTCAGGTGCGTCCCCACTGGCGGGTCATCAATCAAGCATTGCGAGAGACCCTGGCCGCTATCAGTCTGGCTGACCTGAGCAGTCCTGGATTGCAGATCAGCGCCTCCTGGCAACTCGAGCATACGAGTACCAGACAGGGCAGGGTAGAGATTGCTCCAGCATGGCTGAAAACTTCACCCTGACCGGGAGCAGAAACAACATGAATGTTGTACCAAAATCAGCCCATCCCACTCACCCACCGGGCTATTGGAATATCGAGCGGGTCCGCCGTGATTTTCCCCTGTTGGGCAGACGCCTGCCTGACGGCAATGAACTGGCTTACCTGGACAATGCCGCCACCACCCAGAAGCCCCGGGTGGTGATCGCGGCCATGGAACAGTACTACCGGCAGGAAAACGCCAATGTTCATCGGGGTGTCTATCGCCTTGCCGAGCGAGCCACCGCAGCCTATGAGCAGGCGCGGGAGGTGGTCCGAGAATACATCAATGCCGCCGGGGCGCATGAGATTGTCTTCCTGCGCGGCACCACCGAGGCCATCAATCTGGTAGCCAGCAGTTTTGCTCAGCGCTTCAATCCAGGTGATGAGGTGGTCATCACCACCATGGAGCACCATGCCAATATCGTGCCCTGGCAGATGCTGCGGGAGCAACGCGGCATCGTTCTGCGGGTATGGCCGATCTCATCCTCCGGCGAACTCGATCTACATCGGTTGGAGGGGTTGCTCAATGAACGCACACGCCTGTTGGCGTTGACCCATATCTCCAATGTCCTGGGCACTATCAACCCGATCGGCCAGATCATTCAGCTGGCCCATCGGCATGAGATTCCTGTTTTGATTGACGGGGCTCAGGCCGTGCCGCACCTACCCGTTGACGTCCAGGCCCTGGATTGTGACTTCTACTGTTTTTCGGGGCACAAGTTGTTTGGCCCAACCGGCATCGGCGTGCTCTATGGCAAGGAGCGCTGGCTCGAATCCATGCCCCCCTATCAGACCGGCGGGGAGATGATTCGCAGCGTCAGTTTCGAACAGACCACCTTTGCCGGACTGCCCCACAAATTTGAGGCCGGCACGCCGCACATTGCCGGGGCGATCGGATTGAGCGCCGCCATCGATTATCTGCTCGTGCTGGATCAGGAGGTTGCGGCGCGCCATGAACGCGCACTGCTCGGTTACGCCACGACGCATCTGCATGAAATTCCGGGGCTGCGCCTGTTGGGTGAGGCGCAACACAAGGCCCCTGTGATCTCTTTTGTTATCGACGACATCCACGCCCATGATCTGGGGACGGTGCTGGATGAACGGGGCATCGCCATCCGCGTCGGTCACCATTGCGCCATGCCACTGATGACGTTTTACGGCGTAGCGGCAGCAGCCCGCGCCTCACTGGCCTTTTACAACACCACCGAAGAGATCGACCGGCTGGTGGAGGGACTGCGCTATGCCCGGAAGATACTGACATGAACGGTGATCTCCGCGATCTCTATCAGGAGATCATCCTCGACCACAATCGCAGTCCACGCAATTTCCGTGTCATGCCGGACGCTAATCGCCGGGTCTCTGCCGACAATCCCCTGTGTGGTGACAGCTATCAACTCTTTCTCAAACTGGATGGAGGACGGATTGTGGATATCAGCTTCCAGGGGAGTGGCTGCGCCATTTCTAAGGCCTCGGTTTCCATGCTCAGTGAAACAGTGATGGGCGCCAGCATCGAGGAGGCGGAGAACCTTTTCGAGTCTGTGCATGCCTTACTGACCGGTGAACAGTCAGGTCAGTCTGAACAGCTGGGTGAATTGGAGGCATTGGCTGGCGTGCGAAATTATCCGATACGGGTGAAGTGCGCCACCCTGGGCTGGCATGCCCTCAAGCAGGCCATCGAGGAGGACCAGCCGGAGACTGTTACCACCGAATAGGCAAGCAACATGCAGACAACAGAATCGATATCACGCTTGCGCAGCTGCCTGGCAGTGGCCGTTCCTTCAGGCCAGGCGGTGATCATCTCGAAGGCTGCCGAGGTGGATCTGGTGTTCGATCCGCCCTGGGATGCTTCCCGCATGAGTGACACCGCACGCCCGCAGACCGGCTGTTTTAGCGGTGAACAGGATGAATGATTCGACTCTAGTCATACCTGAGAGATCGCATGCCAGCCGGTCACAACAGAGTGGACGTGAAGGCGAGCTGTCAATCACTCGGCTCTATCTCACCTCGGTCCTCGGCCAACGCCTCAAGGCCATGGTCTGCACCGGTTACCCGGAAGAAACCTGTGGCCTGCTGGTGGGGTATCAATCCAAACGCCTGGTTCAGGTCTGGGATCTGGTGCAGGCGCGCAATCTGAACCGCGAACGGGCACGGGATCGCTATGAGCTCGATCCCAGGGACTTTGTCGCCACCGATGCCATGGCTCGCCGTCAGGCGATGGAGATCGTGGGGATCTGGCATTCACACCCCGACCATCCGGCCAGACCATCGGAGACGGATCAGGCGGCGGCCTGGGCAGGTTGGTCCTATGTAATTGCATCGGTCAGCCGTGAAGGGATGGAAGACCTGCGCTCCTGGCGCCTGTCTGATGAAGGATTCACCGAGGAGGTCATCGAATATGATTGGTACTGTCACAGTGCGTATTCCCACACCCTTGAGATCCCTGACCCAGGGTGCTGACGAGGTCCAGATTCCGGGCGCCACCGTAGGCGAGGTGCTGCATGGCCTGGATGATTCGCTGCTGCAACGCATCCTCACTCCGGAGGGGGAGGTGCGGCAGTTCGTCAATATTTATCTCGGCCCAAAAAACGTCTACACCCTGGACGGTCTGGCCACCCCGGTCAAGGAGGGGGACGTGCTCTCCATCATCCCAGCCGTGGCCGGTGGCAATCTGGGCCAGGAGAAAGACCGCTGGCTACAGCAGTTGAGGACGCGCATCCCTGCGGTGACGCCACGGCAGGCATTGGCGCTGCAACGCCGGGGAGCCCTGCTGGTGGATGTGCGGGAGCCCGCGGAGATCAGCGCGGGGGCGCCTGCGGGTTCCCTGCCGCTGGGACGCAGTTATCTGGAACTCAACATCGAGCAGGCCGTGCCGGACAAGCAGGGTACCCTGGTGGTCTTCTGTGCCGTGGGGCAGCGTTCGCTGTTTGCCGCCGAAGGACTGCAGCGGCTGGGTTACCGGGATGTGCGCAACCTAGAAGGCGGCTTCAACCGCTGGAAGAATGAGGGTATCCCCTACCAGATCCCAAGGGTGCTGGATGGCAATCAGCGGGAGCGCTATTCACGCCATCTGATGATGCCGGAGGTGGGGGAGAGCGGGCAGCTTCGCCTGCTCGACAGCCGTGTGCTGCTGATTGGCGCCGGCGGACTGGGATCGCCGGCAGCGCTCTACCTGGCCGCCGCCGGGGTGGGCACCCTCGGCATCGTCGACCACGATCGGGTTGAGCGCAGCAACCTGCAGCGCCAGATCCTGCACACCGATGTCCGGGTGGGTAGCTCAAAGGTGGAGTCGGCCAGGACAGCCATCCTGGCGCTCAATCCCTCGGTAAAGGTCGAGGGCCACGAGACCAGACTCGATAGTAGCAACGTGGAACAGTTGCTGGACGGGTACGACCTGGTGGTGGATGGCTCGGACAACTTCCCCACCCGCTATCTGGTCAATGATGCCTGTGTGAAACTGGGTATTGCCAATGTGCATGGCTCAGTTTACCGCTTCGAGGGCCAGGTCAGTGTCTTCTGGCCTGCCTATGGCAAGCGTCGTGGCCCCTGCTACCGCTGTCTCTATCCGCAACCGCCACCGCCGGAACTGGCGCCTTCCTGTGCTGAGGCTGGGGTGCTGGGCATACTACCCGGGGTTATCGGTCTGCTGCAGGCAGTGGAGGCGATCAAGATCCTGCTGGATCGAGGGGAGCCATTAGTTGGACGTATGCTCTACTACAATGCCTTGCGTAGCCGCTTTACTGAGCTGCAGCTGGAGCCCAATCCAGCATGCACCTATTGTGCAGACCCGGCGCACTTCCCTGGTTACGTGGACTATGAGGCATTCTGCAGTGTCGCGGCGGGATGAGACCCATGGCAGCCCTTGAGTCGGTAGATTACGGCGTCACAGCGGTTAGGGTCTCTGCTAGGGCGATCGGCTGTGCGCTCATACAGGCGATCGGCAACACCCCGCTGGTGGAACTCGACCGGCTGAGGAATCTGCCCAGTGGCGTACGTCTCTTTGCCAAACTGGAGAGCACCAACCCCGGCGGCTCGGTCAAGGATCGTCCGGTTCTCAGGATGCTGCTGCGAGCCCTGCAGGAAGGGCGCTTCCAGCATGGCCGGCGCCTGCTCGACTCCTCATCCGGCAATGCGGGCATTGCCTATGCCCTGTTTGGCGCCGCCCTGGGAATTCCCGTGACCCTCGTGGTGCCGGGCAATGCCAGCCGGGAGCGGCTCGAGCGGATAAACGCCCATGGTGCGGAACTGCGATTGACCGATCCGGTGGAGGGCTACGACTATGCCCTGCGCGAGGCGCAGCGGCTGGCATCCGAACACCCGGAGCGCTACTGGTATTGCGATCAATACAGCAACCCGGAGAACTGGCGCGCCCACTATCACACCACCGGGGTGGAAATCCTCGCCCAGGTCCGTGCCGAAACCGGTGCACCGCCGGACGCCTTCATCGCCGGTGTTGGCACTGGAGGCACCCTGACCGGGGTGGGACGGCGGCTGCGCGAGGCCCGTCCCGACACCTTCATCGCCTCGGTGATACCCGATATCTTTCCAGGGATCGAGGGGCTGAAGCCCCTGGGTGATCCCCAGGATATCGTCCCGGCTATCCTGGATGAGTCATTGATCGACCAGCGTATGCCGGTCACTATCGAACAGGCCACGGCCATGTGCCGGCGACTGGCCGCACAGGGGTTGTTCGTGGGGCCATCCTCCGGCGCCTATGTTCACGCTGCTCTGGAGATAGCCGCCACCGGGCAGTTTCACACCCTGGTCACCCTGCTGCCGGATACTGGCGAGCGCTATGCCTCGACGGGCATGTGGGGGCAGAGAGCGGAGCAATAGCCTTTTCGACCCATATTGCTGCTGTCAGGAATAGAACATCGGGCTCTATTCGGATGTCAAAATAATGACCCTAAGGCGTTCACCTCGTCAGTCTTGTCCAAGTTTCAAATGATGGGTGGTATCCGCACGCTCTTTCTCAGCTGGGAACAACGGATCGAATCAATGGAACGGCTGACAGAGTACCGATTCAGTTGGGTGTTGCCAGGCCATGGACAGCGTATCCATCTCCCGGAGATGAGGATGAGGGAAGCATTACCCAATGCATTGTTTGGATGAAAGGAAGAGACTGGCGACGCAATGCGGAACCTGCCATTTAGCCGGAGTAAAACGAATGGAGAGCATCTACCGCGAGCGGGGATTTCTTCCAGAGACCGACCCATTGACAGCATTCCCGCCTGAATCCGAATTGAGCATGCTGGATGAGCTAGGCTGTGATCTCCCCAGCCTGCTGATGGAGCCTGGGTTTCGTGACTATGTGAAACAACTGAAGATCCCTTCTTTGAATGGCGGTAATTCAACTGCCACGGACCTTCCCCAGCTTCGCCTCTACTACCTCCGGCTGGGATTTCTCGCCTCCGCCTATATCAATCAGATTGGTCAGCCGCCAACAGCTTTGCTGCCCAGTAATATTGCTATCCCTTTATGTCACGCATGCAGTCTGCTGGGTCGTCCACCGATTCTCAGTTACGACGGTTACGCGCTCTACAACTGGAAACGTTTTGATCACCACTTACCCATCGCGCTGGGCAATATCGATACCATTCAAAACTTTGTCCATCTCTATGACGAGCACTGGTTCATTCTGGTGCATGTAGAGATAGAAGCCATTGCCGCGAGAATTCTCGACGTCATTGCATCGGTTCAGGAGGCACTGCCTGAACCTGGCGAAACAGTGTTAAACAATGCGTTGCATGAGATAGCGGAGGCAGTCAGCGAGCAAGTGGCAGTGTTGCAGCGTATCCCGGAAAAGATGGATCCCAGGCTCTATTTCAAAACCTTTCGTCCCTATATCCGTTATTTTGAAAACGTGGTCTACGAGGGTGTGGAGCATGAACCGATTGATTTCCGCGGCGAGACCGGTGCTCAGAGCAGTATCATGCCGATACTTGTCGCCTTCATGAAGATCCCGCATAAAAGCTCGATGTTGATGGAGCACCTATTTGCCATGCGTCAATACATGCCGGTTGCCCATCAGGCCCTGATCAAGAGCGTTGAGGCGATGCCTTCCATTCGCAACAGCGCCGATAAAGGGATCTATAACCAGGCATTGGAGGCCATCGCCAGTTTCCGTGAAGTCCACTATCGGTGGGCGCTGGAATACATCGCGCACCGGACCCCTGATCCAAGAGGCACAGGTGGAACACCCTATATGCAATGGTTGAAACAACTTATCGATGAGACCCGGCAATGGCGGCTATGAATAGATTGCATAAATTCTCTCTTTGTGGATTATTGTTGTTTTTGGGAGTCAGTCTTGTGGTTCCAGGGCTGATGGAAATGCTCAGGTTCGAGTCCAGTTTTTCCCCTGTCGTTATAACTACCGTAGATGTCAGAAATCAATACAGAGCACTACACGGCATGATGGTTGGATTGGGTCTTCTTGCCATGACTGCCTGTTTCAATTTAGAGAGGGCCCGCAACCTGGTACTCTGGCTTGGAACCACGATGGCGCTGTTGGTTATTGCACGGATCTATTCGCTCATCGTCGATGGTATTCCCGGCACGATGACCCTGATATATCTTTTTAT
>CBDVCD010000182.1:0-7016 GCA_965372385.1 uncultured Gammaproteobacteria bacterium
AGGTCCCAATAGGCACTGTAAAAGCGCTCCTTACCTCTCCTGGTGGCATGCAGAATGGTCGCAAAGCGGTCGGTGATCTCCTGAATCCGTTTTGGCGGCACCTTCTTGTTAGCACTACCCTTGCTGTCTCCCGGCCCGCTACCGGCTCCCGGACCAGAACCCAACTGAGGGGGGATCGACCGGATCGCCCGCCGATGCCAGCAGTTGTACAGGGGCTAATCCCATGACCAGCCCT
The DNA here is from genome assembly GCA_965372385.1 of uncultured Gammaproteobacteria bacterium. Lineage (GTDB taxonomy): Bacteria > Pseudomonadota > Gammaproteobacteria > Chromatiales > Chromatiaceae > JASJBU01. Next base: position 236 of record CBDVCD010000182.1, read on the forward strand.
ATGCTCAAAGTAACAACCAAACACCTGCATTTACTGTTTTTCATGGTTAATTCGCTCCTCATGTTTTTTATTGATTAGCTTGGAGAGAATCCATCTCGTATTGTCGGCTTCAGGTCCTTGCAAGTAGGAATACCTAGCCTGATGTGGAAAATTTTCCCACATCGAACTGAAGTCTAGGTCACGAAGCCGCTTATTGCGAATTAATGTTGTATTGTTGTCTATATCCAACAGAAATCCGCTGGTTGAGAATCTTTTCATTTCGACTGAAAGTCATGCTCACAATCAAGGGACAGACGACATTTTTTTCACAAAATCACGTATGATCTCGAAGCTGTTTGCCAGGCACTTGAAGCCATGGAGAGACTCGAGAGTATAAAGCAAGCGTTGGCATGTGGCCTGGCCTGGCCTTGCCATTTACATGTCACATGTAAATATTTATCCAAAATGCCCCTTATATTTTACGAGGAAAAAAACATGAGTGATGAAATTCTTATACACCTTGGTCCACTCGCTTCATTGGCAGGAACATGGGAAGGCGATAAAGGTATTGATGTATCCAGAATCCACAGCAAGGAAACAGAAACAAAATTTCGCGAAAAAGCCGTTTTTGAACCGCTTGGACCAGTTACAAACGGTCCTCAGGTATTGTACGGTCTACGTTATTCAACAACTGCCTGGCGTTTAGATGAAGATGATCCATTTCACGAAGAAGTGGGTTATTGGTTGTGGGACAAAGATCGAAAACAACTCTTGCGTTGCTTTATGGTACCTCGTGGGGTGCTGGTCAACGCAGGTGGAGATGCTGAAGCTGACAGTAAACGTTTTCATTTATCCGCGGAAGTCGGATCGGAAACATACGGGATACTGTCCAATAAATACCTGGATGAGTCCTACAAAACCAAAAAGTACATATTGGATGTAACCATCCACGATGATGGAAAGTTCAGCTATAAGGAAGATACTCAGTTATGGATACCTATCAATCAGGCTATCTTTCATCATACTGATCAGAACACTTTGGAAAAGGTCTGATTTTGCTTGGAATCAAATGCGAACTTGTGCATGATTTTGCGGCCAAAACTTTGGTTTAATTGATTAAACGCCACTCCAAGAGGAGAAAAGCTTTAGTGAACCCCATCAACAGGAGATAAACATGCGTAGAAAGATAGCTGTCTCTACAGCATTAGCCACCCTCATGACGCTCCAGGCCTGCACCACGGTTGACCCCTATACCCGTGAAGAGGAGACCTCGAAGGCGGTACAAGGAGCGGCCATTGGCGCCGCGCTCGGCGCGATCATCGGCATCGCCACCTCTGACAACAAAAAGGAGCGCAAGGAGCGTGCTCTGAAAGGCGCGGGCATTGGGGCCATCGCGGGTGGCGGTGCGGGCTACTATATGGATGTTCAGGAGGCCAAACTACGCAAGCAACTGGAAAATACCGGTGTCAGCGTTACCAGAAGCGGCGACAATATCATCCTCAACATGCCCGGAAATATTACCTTTGAGGTCGATAAAGCAAATGTCAAACCAGACTTCGTTGAGGTGTTGCATTCAGTCACGCTGGTCCTGAAAGAGTACAAGTCCACCATGATTGAAGTAGCCGGTCACACCGACAGCACCGGCTCGGATTCCTACAATCAGTTGCTTTCCCAGCAACGCGCCCAGGGTGTCACCAACGTCCTGATTGGGGATGGGGTTGAGTCGATACGCATCGATACCGTCGGTTACGGCGAAACACGCCCGATCGCCTCCAACGGTACGCCACAGGGCCGGCAACAGAACCGCCGCGTGGAATTGACCTTGCTACCTTATGAGCAAAGGTAGAGAAATTTATCGTTCCACAGCAAAAAAGGCGCCTTGGCGCCTTTTTTGCCTCCAACTGTCCTGTCCAGATCAGACAGAGAAGGACGATCCACAACCACAGGTTGTCGTGGCATTAGGGTTACGGATAATGAACTGAGAGCCCTGCAGGCCTTCCGTGTAGTCCACTTCAGCACCCATCAGGTATTGCATGCTCATGGGATCGACCAGCAGGGTCACCCCTTCGGTCACCACCTTGGTATCCCCATCATTTTCATCTTCATCGAAGGAAAAACCATACTGAAACCCTGAACAACCGCCACCCTGGATGTAGACACGCAACATCAGGTCAGGATTACCCTCCTCTTCAATCAGCGCCGCTACTTTGGTTGCTGCTGACTTGGTGAAAACAATCGAGTCGTTGACTGCTTCTGCGCTACTCATGATTTTCTATCCTGCCATTTAACGGGCAAAATGCCTTGCGCCCAATGATAATCGATAAATGAAAGTATGCTATTACCTACAAAAATAGTCAAGTATTAACCGGCTCACTCTGTCTCAGTCACCAGAGAGTTTGTATCAAATCCCAGCTGAGGCGAAACCCTCTCCTGCGCATGAATCAATTTTCCATTGACCTCTGCACCCATCGACATTTCAAACAGTGCGTAGGTCACCGTACCGGTGATGCGCGCCTTTGGCGCCAGTTCCACCTGGTTGGTGGCAACCACATCTCCGATCACCTTGCCGTTCAGCATCACATTGGTTACCTGGACATTTCCTTCAATGGTTCCATGTTCACTCAGGGTCAAAGTGGCCTTATCGTCTTCCACATCGGACATCACGTTTCCCTTAATGACGCCATCCACATGCAGGCCACCGGAAAAATGGACGTTTCCTTCGATTGCCGTCCCTTGGCCTATCACAGTGCTGATTCTTGGACTGCGAATGCGTTTTTTTCTCAATAACATACCTAAAACCTCTGCTGGGACTGATCAGTCGAGTGGCGACCAATCATATGTTGCTGTTATCGGCTCCATTTTTTTACTTTCAGGCTTGACCTCAATAGTCAGTGTGGATGGGGTAAAGCCGTCTGGCAACTTCAATTTACCTTCAATATTCTGGAAATAACGGAACCGCATCTTATGACTACGCTGTTTTTCATCGGTCAGCAGCTCCAATCCGAGCACCTTGGCCTGCCCAGCCTGCAAACCAGAAAGGCTGATAAGGATCTTGCCTTTTGCCACCAGCCCACTGTTGATAACCTGGCTGACCGTGAATCTATAGATAAAGGAATTCTTCTCGTAATCGGGTTCCAGCTTGTATTTCTGGATACGCAATCCTCTCTCTTTGGGGCTGGTGGAGACGATAGCACGCAGAAATGCCAGTTCCTCCTCCATCTTTAACCGCTCATCCTGAAAAAGTTTGATCTGCTCCTTGATTGCCCTCATTGCCTCCTGATCCAACTGGGCAGACTGCCGCAGCATTGCCACCTGACGACTCAGTTCCTCGCGCTCCTGTTGCAATACTCTGATCTTTCTTTCCGCCAGGGGATTGAACCCCACAAACCCACCCGGCAACTCTGAACAACCCAGTTGATAGCCATACCAACCCGCTGCTGACACGATCAGCAACAGTAATGTGATGCGCAGCCAGGAGGGCGAGCTCTCATTCGAGGAAACGATCTTCGGAACACGGTATTTCCTATCTGTACCCATGATGCGTCAGGGCAACAATGCCACCTGATCCAGTCCTGTGTTCTCTTCCAGCCCAAACATCATATTCATGTTTTGTACCGCCTGGCCAGCTGCACCCTTGACCAGGTTATCGATTACCGAGGAAACAACCACCACATCTCCATCCAACGGCCTGTGCACGGCAATCCGGCAATGATTCACGCCCCGGACACTCCGGGTTTCAGGATGTGAGCCCGCCGGCATCACATCGACAAAGGGCTCGTCCCGGTAGCGTTCCTCGAACAATTCCTGAAGATCAACCTCGGGTTGCTTCAAGCGGCCATAGAGGGTTGCCTCAATACCCCGGATCATCGGCACCAGATGGGGAACAAAGGTCAGTCCCACATCTCCACCAGCCATTCGACTCAGGGTCTGACGGATCTCAGGTTGATGCCGGTGACCAGGAATCGCATAGGCCTTGAAACTCTCCCCCACCTCACCCATCAGAGCCGCCACGCTGGCCTTCCGGCCAGCACCGCTCACCCCGGATTTAGTATCCGCCACCAGATGATCCAGCTCAATCAGACCCTGTTCCACCAGCGGAAGAAAACCCAAGGCTACAGCGGTAGGATAACAGCCCGGATTGGCTACCAGACGTGCCTGCTTCACAGCTTCCCGATTCAGCTCTGGCAAACCATAGACCGCCTCGGCCAATCTTTCTGGACAGGCGTGTTGCATGCCATACCAATGTTCCCAGATCGACTTGTCTGAAATACGGAAATCGGCCGCGAGATCGATCACCCTTACCCCGGCATCGACCAGGGCCGGCACCTGTTGCATGGCGATACCGTTGGGAGTGGCAAAAAAGACCAGGTCACAGCCACTCAGGGTACCCACGTCTGGGGCAACGAAGCTCAGATCCACATGCCCACGCAGATTGGGAAACAACTCCGCCACCGGCCGTCCCGCCTCTGAGCGTGAGGTAATAGTCACCAATTCACTCGCCGGGTGCATGACCAACAAACGCAACAGTTCCACGCCGGTATAGCCTGTTCCGCCAACGATTCCGACCTTGAGCATAAGTTTTTATTCCTGAACCTGTTTCTTAGGGATAGCATTTAATCATACGGGCAGGCAGGAAAAAGCGAAAGCCATTCTGCTCGCGCTTTGGCCTACACCCCCGCAGCAATACCGGTAGCTCTGAGCGTTAATAGACCTTCCAATCCACTCGAAGATAAAAAACCTAAACAAAGGGTGGAATTCCACTGTCCAACGCCTCAGAGTTATTGAAACAACAGCAGAGAATTACAAGATGGAAACTATTGATACCCTGGCCCTTATATTGGGCGCCGGCTGGGCCGCCGGTATCAATCTCTACGCCGCGATCTTTGTGCTGGGTTACCTGGGAGCGACTGGAAACGCCGTATTGCCCCCTGGCTTGGAGATTCTCAGTGATCCGTTGGTGATGACCGCGGCTGGCATCATGTATTGCGTGGAGTTCTTCGCCGACAAGACGCCGGGGGTGGATACCGTCTGGGACGCTATCCATACCTTCATCCGCATCCCGGCAGGGGCGATTCTGGCGGCAGGCGCCGCCAGTGGGATGGGAGTCAGTGAAACGGCTGAATTGGCCGCCCTGCTACTGGGTGGCACACTGGCGGCAGGCAGCCATTTCACCAAGGCTGGCTCACGTATCCTCATCAACACCTCGCCGGAGCCGGTCACCAACTGGACCGCATCCGTGCTGGAGGATCTCGCCGTGATTGGCGGTCTCTGGACCGCACTCAATTACCCTGCTGTCTTTCTCGTCCTGCTGGCGCTGTTCCTGATTCTGGCCGTCTGGCTGCTACCGAAGATCTGGCGCGCCCTGAAACGGCTGACACACAAACTGGGACAATTTTTCAGTAGCAAAAAGCACGAAAATGAACCAGGAGGTCAGAGCCGATCCAACATCCTGAAATCGCTCTATCACGATGCCAGCCAAAAGAGAGAGTAGTCATTCAGAAGGAAAAAGACGGGCAAATTCCTTGGCTGAGCGTACCAGGCTGTCCTCGATGGAGACTCCGGCAAACCAGTTGCCGGTCAGTGCCATCCGGGTCCCCGCCAGCGCCTGATCCACCTTTTCGATCCTCTGTTGATGGCCGAGCCGAAGGGCTGGCAGCCGGTTCCCGCAAGCAGCACTGCCCTGAATGGCATCTTCAGTTACCCCCAACACAGCCTGGATTCGCGCCATCTTGGCGGACCGATCCAACCTTCCAGGACGAAAATGGAAGGTAAATGCGCGATGACGGGGATCCGGCACCAGATCCCGGGACACCACGGAGTAGAAATCATCATCACGACCAATGATGCCTGCCAATGGTGGCAGTTCAAGCGCTTCGGCCCCAAGCAATACGGCAAGACTCTCTATCTCCGCCATCTCAATCTGCGATAGTGGCTCTGCAAGCTGGGGAAAGTTCGGCTGCAGCAGTCCCGCCGCCACATCGGGTGCTATTGCCAGCACCAGGTGAGTTGCCGTGATGGGGTCAGTCTCTTTGGTGAACACGCGATATCCATCGTCCAGTGCTTCAATTCGCGCCACCGCACTGTTGGTGTCCACCGCTAAACCTGGCTGATTGACAATCTTTTCCATGAAGGATTGCAGTCCGGCCTGACCCGTGTAGCTGCGGATTATCTCTTTTCGTCGAGGCTTTTTTCTGAATAGCGAGTCGGCGGGGAATTCCTTTGCCGATTGGCAGACAACTGCATCCAGCGCGGGGCCAAGTACACGCTGAAAATTACGCCTGCCCATGATAGCGCCGAAATAATCACCGGCGGAACGACCCACCTTCTTTGTCATCAGCAACCGGGGCAACACCCCCAGCAGCTCAACATAACTGAGCTGGGATGGGATCGATCTCAAGCCATCTGCTGTCTGTATCCGATAGCGTAACTTCTGCTTAGGCCGGAGTGTCCCTAATTGCCCCGTATCTTCGAGTATCTGGAGGAAGTTGCCATAGCTGTTGTAACAGGTATGCGCCCCCAGTTCCGTCCAGAAAGGCCCCCCAGAGGTTGCAAACTGATGACTGCGAATAGCGCCGCCAATAGAGTTCGAGGCCTCGAGAACCTGTGTGGCTATTCCACGGTGGTTGGCAAGGTGGGCAAATCCCAAGCCGCTAATCCCACCACCGATAACCAGTAGCTCTACCGTTCTTCCACTCATGAAAACCGACCTCAGCAATCTCACATCAGCACAAGTTTACTGAGAAAGAAGCGACTGAAAAAGAAAAACCGCTGAATGGTTGAACCATTCAGCGGTTTTTATAAA
>CBDVCD010000183.1:0-7012 GCA_965372385.1 uncultured Gammaproteobacteria bacterium
GTGTACGCTCCACGGCGGCATCCATGTCGCCGTGGGTTTCGCCAACCTATCCCCAGCGCCCTTTCGTGGGATATCAGCTGAGAGATGGGGCTAATCACCTCCTGATTTGAGTCCACTCAGAACCCTACTCATCTTCTGGTCTTGTGTCTGCTAAGTCGTAACAGGGCGTTCTTGAGGTCCTGATTCTCCATGCTCTCGGCAACTGACCGTAGCAGGTCTGCGTTGGCCTGAGAGAGTGGTCTGATTGGTTTGGTTTTTTGCTGCTGTTTGACCAGGCCTTCCGGGATGCTGACTTTGCTCTGGATACGTCTGATGGTAAATCCCTTCTGGCCTAACTGCTGTTGCAGGTTATGGCTTAAATAGCGCAGGCGACTTGCCCACACGGGAGAATCCGCCAGCAGAACCAACTTCCCATTCTGTAGGACAGCACTGCTGCAGTGATCGTCAAGGGGGGAGGGGAGCAACAGACGTACCTGCTTCAGGAGAGATTGCTGTTCAGTCAGCTTCTTACTCAGCCAGGAGAGGGATCTTGCTGAGTTGAGAAGGTCTTTAACAGGCTTCATGCATGGGCACCTGAGGTGATGGAAAAGAGCGGCATCTTCATTTAGCCAACCACTTTTAAGTCAATTAATGTTAAAGTTCGCGACCTTGTGTCCGAAACAATGGTTGATTTTATAGTGAAACAGACCCTGAGTGAAACAATGAGAGTTATCTACCTGCGGGGCATAGGTCAGACTTGCAGTAGTGCAATGCGCTGGTTCTATGCTTCTGTATTTGTAGGAATCTTTTTATCGTTCGGTGCTATTATGCTGTGGGTCGGTTATCAGGTTGGCCTGCAGGATGTGGAGTTTCCTGAGCATCAGTTGGTCACCTCTTTACAGCAGACCTTCGAGCAGGAAAGGCGATTTCTGAAGGACACGAAACTGAATGCGCAAAGCCAGGTCGACGCACTCGCAATTCGTATTGGTCAGTTGCAGTCACAACTGCTGCGATTGGATGCCTTGGGTGAGCGTCTGGTAGACATAGGTAATTTGGACAAAGGAGAGTTCAGGTTCAGCGAGTCACCCGCGTTGGGTGGTCCGGAAGCGTTAGAATACCCTACTGGCGAATCCGCACTTCCAAGTCTACTGCAGGAACTTGTGCTGCTGCAGGAAAAGATCAGCAGTCGTGAGCAACAATTGGGTCTTATGGAAGACCTGATCATGAATTCCAAACTGGAAGAGACCCTCCATCCCGCTGGCAAGCCTATCAGAAAAGGCTGGATCTCCTCCTATTATGGTATGCGTAATGATCCCTTTACCGGTAAACGTGCCATGCACAAAGGCATGGATTTTGCCGGTAAGGAGGGTTCGGATGTGGTTGCGGTGGCGGCCGGTATAGTGACCTGGTCAGGCGAACGCCAGGGTTACGGAGAATTGGTTGAAATCACTCATGGCAAGGGCTATGTTACCCGGTATGGTCACAACAAGGAGATCCTGGTGGAGATCGGTGACCGAGTAAAACAGGGGCAGACCATCGGCAGCATGGGCTCCAGTGGTCGTTCAACAGGACCGCATGTCCATTTCGAGGTACTGCGTAATGGTAAGCCGGTTAATCCTGCCAAATATGTTCAGGTCAAACGTAGCCAGGACCAGACCTGAGAGCAACCGCCTGAGACGCTTTCCATAGGGAAGATTCTCACACCCTACTTCATCTCCCTTTCTGTACTAATTCTTCATGTCAAACGGCGGTTAAGGTATGATCGCCAAATTTCGCTTTTCTCATGGAATCCTTGATAGATGGTCAGCAAAATATTCAAAAAGATCTTCGGTAGCCGTAACGACCGTTTGATAAAAAAGATGTCTAAGGATGTTATCCTGGTCAATAAGCTGGAAGCCGGCATTGAGGCCCTTTCAGATACTGAGCTGAGAGCCAAGACCCAGGAGTTCCGCCAACGACTGGAGCAGGGCGAGGCGCTGGATGCCCTGCTGTCTGAGGTGTTTGCCGTCGTTCGTGAGGTCGGTCGCCGGGTGATGAAGATGCGCCATTTCGATGTGCAGATGATCGGTGGCGTGGTATTGCATCAGGGCAAGATTGCCGAGATGCGTACTGGCGAGGGCAAGACCCTGGTGGCCACCCTGGCGGCCTATCTCAATGCTTTACCGGGCAAGGGTGTGCACGTAGTGACGGTAAATGACTACCTGGCCCGGCGCGATGCGGCCTGGATGGGGCGTCTCTACCATTTTCTCGGTCTCACTACGGGTGTGATCAATTCATCTGGTGGCATGGGTCCGGACAGCTCATCCTATCTGCTTGATCCGGATTATGATGCTTCCGCGGGTGGCTATCAGCATCTCAGGCCGGTCAGTCGGGCCGAGGCCTATGGGGCTGACATCACCTATGGCACAAATAACGAGTTCGGTTTCGACTATCTGCGTGACAACATGGCCTTCAGCGCCGACCAGCGAGTGCAGCGTCCACCCTTCTACGCTATTGTGGACGAGGTGGACTCGATACTCATCGACGAGGCAAGAACGCCGCTTATTATCTCCGGTCCTACGGATGATTCATCGGAACTCTATAAATCCGTCGATAAAATCATTCCCCGCCTGACCCGGCAGGACCCGATTACCAATGAGGAGGGCAAGCCCGACTTCGGGCCGGGTGACTTCTCCGTGGATGAGAAGGCGCGCCAGACCTTTCTCAGCGAGGAGGGACACCAGCATGTGGAGGAGATGCTCACCGAGACCGGAATGCTGGCGGAGGGTGCCAGTCTTTATGACTCCAACAACATCATGTTGATGCACCATGTGAATGCCGCATTACGGGCCCATGCGCTGTTTCAGAAAAATGTCGAGTACATCGTAAAGGATGGCCAGGTGGTCATAGTTGACGAATTTACCGGCCGCACCATGCCTGGACGCCGCTGGTCCGATGGTCTGCATCAGGCGGTTGAGGCCAAGGAGGGGGTCGAGATCCAGAATGAGAATCAGACCATGGCCTCCATCACCTTTCAGAACTACTTCCGTCTCTATAAGAAGCTGGCCGGTATGACCGGTACCGCGGATACCGAGGCCTTCGAATTTCAACAGATCTATGGCCTGGAAGTGGTGGTGATTCCCACCGACCAGCCGATGATCCGTGACGATATGGGTGATCTGATCTATCTCACGCCAGAAGAGAAATACCAGGCGATCCTTGAGGATGTTCAGGACTGTGTGAAACGGAGTCAGCCCGTGCTGGTGGGTACCGCCTCCATCGAGACCTCGGAACTGATCTCCAACATGCTGAACGAGGCGAAGGTGGAGCACAAGGTGCTGAATGCCAAGCACCATGAGCAGGAGGCGGGTATCGTCGCCCAGGCCGGTCAGCCGGGGGCGGTGACCATCGCTACCAACATGGCGGGACGCGGTACCGATATCGTGCTGGGTGGCAACCTGGAGGTCGAGCTGGGCGATAATCCGGATCCAGCCAGGATCGAAGATATGACAGAATCCTGGCAGCAGATCCACCAGCAGGTGCTTAAGGCTGGGGGCTTACACGTGGTGGGCACCGAGCGGCACGAATCCCGACGTATCGATAATCAGCTGCGTGGCCGCTCTGGGCGTCAAGGCGATCCGGGATCCAGCCGCTTCTATCTCTCTCTGGAAGACAGCCTGATGCGCATCTTTGCCTCTGATAAAGTGGGTAACATGATGAAAAAGCTGGGCATGGAGAAGGGCGAGGCGATTGAGCACCCCTGGGTGAGCAAGGCGATCGAGAATGCCCAGCGCAAGGTTGAGGGTCGCAACTTCGACATCCGCAAACAGCTGTTGGAATACGACGATGTGGCCAATGATCAGCGTAAGGTGGTCTATGAGCAGCGTAATGAGTTAATGGAGACGGATGATATTTCCGATTCTATTGCGGCCTTGCGCTCAGATGTGGTGGCTGAGATCTTCCACACCCATGTGCCGCCACAGAGCATGGAAGAGCAGTGGAATGTACCCGGCCTGAGTCAGGCACTGGAAGAGGAGTTCGGGGGTGAGTGGCCCATTCAGCAATGGTTGGATGAGGATCACGATCTGCATGAAGAGACCCTGCAAAAGCGCATACTGGAAACGCTCGAGGCAAGCTTTAAAGAGAAGGAAGAGGCGACCGGCAGCGATGCCATGCGTCACTTTGAAAAGGCGGTTATGCTGCAGACCGTGGACAGTCACTGGAAGGAGCATCTGGCATCCATGGACTACCTGCGTCAAGGTATTCACCTGCGCGGTTATGCCCAGAAAAATCCCAAACAAGAGTACAAACGGGAGGCCTTCGAGATGTTTTCCGGCATGTTGGACAGCATCAAGCGGGAAGTGACCGGGATGCTCGCTAAGGTGCAGGTACAATTTCCGCAACAGATGGCCATGCAGGAACAACCGCAGGCCGACGAGGGTTTTGAATTCAAACATGAAGAGTTCCATGGGCTCGCGGACGAGGGGCAGGAAGCCGAGACATCCGCTGTCGCGGAGGAAGAGCACCAGCCCTTTGTGCGGGAAGGACGCAAGATCGGCCGCAATGAACCCTGTCCCTGCGGTTCGGGCAAGAAGTATAAACAGTGTCATGGCCGGTTGAGCTGACGATCTGGATGGTTACACCTGAGCAACCCATGGCCTTCTCCTTTCTTCCGGTGTCAGGGGTCCGGCTTGGGGCGGCGGCGGCCGGCATCAAATACCCTGGACGGAATGATCTGTTGGTAATCGAACTGCGGGAAGGTGCCAGCTGCGCCGGTGTGTTCACCCGCAATGCCTTCTGTGCTGCTCCGGTACATGTTGCGCGCAGACATCTGCAGGCCGGTACGCCCCGTTATCTATTGGTCAACTCTGGAAATGCCAATGCGGGAACCGGTGAGCAGGGTATGCAAGATGCCCTGCAAAGCTGTGAGACCCTGGCGTCGTTGACGGGTTGCAGGCTGGAGCAGGTGCTGCCATTTTCCACCGGTGTCATTGGTGAGAATCTGCCGGTGGGGCGGATGGTGCAGGTCATGCCTGATGCCATTGCAGGACTGGATGAACTGGGCTGGGAACAGGCCTCCAAGACCATCATGACCACAGATACCCGTCCCAAGCTGGTCTCCCGGCAGTTTGAGGTGGATGAGGCGATGGCAACGGTGACCGGTATCGCCAAAGGTGCCGGCATGATCCGTCCGGATATGGCGACCATGCTGGCTTATGTGGCCACGGATCTACCGGTGGAGTCTGGTTTGTTGCAGGATTGCCTGGAACAGGCGGTAAAACCCTCCTTCAACAGCATTACGGTGGACGGAGATACATCAACCAACGATGCCTGCATCCTGATAGCCAGCGGTGCTTCAGCGCAGGAACCGATCACCGATCCCACTTCAGAGGGCTATCGCAAGCTGAGCGAAGCGGTGACAGATGTCTGTATGCGGCTGGCACGCGAAATTATCCGGGATGGGGAGGGGGCCACCAAGCTGGTGGAGATCCATGTGGAGCAGGCCGCCCTTGAGCGGGAGGCGCGGGATGTGGCCTATACCATTGCCCACTCGCCACTGGTGAAGACCGCCCTGTTTGCCTCCGATCCGAACTGGGGGCGGATACTCGCAGCGGTAGGGCGTGCTGGAATTGATGATCTGGCAATCGATCAGGTGGAGATCTGGCTGGACGATGTCTGTATCGTGCGGGATGGTGGTCGTGCTGCCGACTATACCGAAGCGGCAGGCCAACAGGTGATGGACAACGATGAAATGACTATCCGGGTCAGGCTCGGACGAGGTGGGGCGGAAACCCGGGTGCTGACCTGCGACCTCTCCTATGACTATGTGAAGATCAACGCCGAATACCGCACCTGAAGGGCGGAGACGAACGTTGGGAGCATGAATTTGAAACCTATCCATGTCGCCGCCGCCGCCATCGAGGACGCCCAAGGCCGGATCCTGATCAGCAGGCGACACGATCATCTTCACCAGGGTGGTCTCTGGGAGTTTCCCGGTGGCAAATTGGAAGCCGGGGAAACCGCTATCCAGGGGCTGGCGCGGGAACTGCGTGAGGAACTGGGCATAAAGCCGCTACAAGCAGAGCCGCTGATCCGGGTCACCCATCACTATCATGACCGCTCTGTGTTGCTCGAGGTCTATCGGGTGCCGGAGTTCACCGGGCTGCCACAGGGAATGGAGGGCCAGCCATTGCGCTGGGTACTCCCCGAGACGATGCGGCCGGAGCAGTTCCCCGCCGCTGATCGGCCGATCATCAATGCACTTCGGTTGCCGAATCGCTATCTGATCACCGGTAGGGATCCACTTCGGACCCATAGCTTTCTAGAACAATTGCATGCTTCCCTGCGTAGGGGGATAAGGCTGGTGTTGTTACGGGCCCATGAACTGGGTGATGTGGATTACCGGTCGCTGCTGGAGGCTGCCCGGAAAATTTGCCGGCAACATGACGCCAAGCTGTTGCTGAGTCGGCCGGAAAACCCAGAGTCCTGGAGCGGGATGTCAGATGGTATTCATCTCAATCGTCATCAGCTCATGGGAACGAGCTGTAGACCCGAAGAGACCGGTTGGGTTGGGGCCTCCTGCCATAACCCGGAAGAGCTGAAGCAGGCGGAGATATTGGGCCTGGATTATGTGTTTTTATCACCGGTGGAGGTCACCGCATCTCACCCTGATGCGGCGACACTGGGCTGGGAGAGATTTGCCCGCTGGGTGGAGTCGGTCAATCTACCGGTCTATGCACTGGGGGGGATGGCGCCAGATGACATCGGAAGAGCGAGGCTGCATGGGGCTCAGGGGGTTGTCGGTATCAGCGGTTTTTGGGCTGACTAACCTCCAACCCCATCTGGATTTTTGTCTCCTATGGAACCCGCTATGGCAAGCGGTTGCTGATGATTGCCTCCATACTCAGTCTGCTGGCTGGCCCTGGTCAGTCTAAATCCGCCTCAGGTGACCCCTCATCAGCCGCGTCAATGGCAGAGGAGAGTGGTATCCGGATCTTGCTTCAGACCTCCTGATCTCGTGGAATTTAATATGACCCCAGCTTCAAAAAAATCA
>CBDVCD010000184.1:0-6910 GCA_965372385.1 uncultured Gammaproteobacteria bacterium
GGAGTGCTGCGTAGCCAGTATCCAGTATCATGTTAGACCTGACCCCCGCGGGTAACCACAGGTTTACCTGATTTGAATATTTGCGGAGCACGCCAAGAAATGATATACATAAATATAATGTATATCATTTCATTTGGAGTGTTAGTATGCATGTATCGAAATGGGGCAATAGTCTAGCCGTGCGGCTTCCAGCCGCTGTCATCGAGGCACTCGGGTTAAAGGAAGGGGATGATATTGAGATTCAGGTCACTGGTGCGCGTACCTTTGATGTAAGCAAATCTCCAGATAATCAGGAATTGCTGACTAGACTGCGGAAATATCGCGGTCGCTTGCCTCGGGGTTTTAGATTTGACCGGCTTGAAGCGCATGGACGAAAGTAAGCATTTTTTCGATACGAATGTCTTGCTGTATCTGTTGTCTGACGATATCGTCAAGGCAGATATTGCAGAGGCCTTATTAGCCAAAGGTGGCTTGATCAGTGTCCAGGTGCTGACTGAGTTATCTTCTGTTGCGTCAAGCAAGCTTGGCATGTCCTGGAAGGAAATCCGCGAGATTCTGGATACTGTCAGCGCTGTCTGCGATGTTGTGCCAGTTACAGTAGAGTCGCATGACCGTGCGATTGATCTCTCAGAGAGATGTGGTTTTTCTATCTACGATTCGTTGATCCTAGCCTCAGCCATTCTGGCTGGATGTATCACCTTGTTTACCGAGGATCTACAGAACGGACAACGTATTGACGATCAAATCATTGTACGCAATCCGTTTATGGCTGATAAATAATAGTCTTTGTCAAAAGCCACCGGCAGTGGGTTGAGGAGTAACGGTTTAAATTTCATTACCCCTTCTATCAGTAATCCGATAGAAGGGGCAGAAAATCCAATGGGCTGTTAATTGAGCACGGCAAGTGCCGCATCATAGTCCGGTTCCTGTACGATCTCAGGGACCAGCTGGTTATAGATGACCTGGTTGTTTTCGTCCAGCACCACCACGGCGCGGCCACACAGCCCGGCTAACGGGCCGTCAGTGATCAGGACGCCATAGTCTTTGGCGAAGTTACGGTTGCGCATCATGGAGAGGGAGACCACATTTTCCACTCCCTCGGCTGTGCAAAACCGCGACTGGGCAAAGGGTAGGTCGGCGGAGATGACCAGGGCAATGGCATTCTCCTTGGATCCTATGGCCTCATTGAATTTGCGGGTCGATGTTGCGCATACCCCTGTGTCCAGGCTGGGTACGATATTCAGGAGTTTTTTCTTCCCTGAATAGTTTTCCAGGGTAACGTCTGAAAGATCAGAAGCGACCAGTTTGAAATCAGGTGCCTCGCTGCCAACGGCCGGCAGGTCGCCATTGGTATGTATCGGGTTTCCTTCAAGAGTGATATCAGCCATTTATCTCGTTCTCCGTTATGGGTGGTGAAACGCCGGGTAGGGCGACTAGGTTCATTCTACCCTCAGAGCAGGCCTGCACGAACCCGTAAATTAATAATGGAATATGGCAGCTTATTCTACCCGTTTAAACCGCCTTCGATCTCATCGGTGGCAGAACCTGAAGATATCAACTTTGCCCGTAACCTCGGGAATCCGCTGATGATCGACATCAAGAGGGCCGCGGAGTAGGGGATCGACTGAACCATCAGCACACTCATCCAAAGTATGAGATCCAGGGTTTTCGAGCCCTGCTGGTCGAGGATTCCCCAAACAGAAATCCACAGCGCCAACATGAGGAGTGTCTCCTCGCGAGCGGTGGCGATGGCCTTCAGCAGGGCGGCCGAGTGAGCGAGTTTGGGAGTGCGCAGAAAGGGTCTGCCTTTGGTTATCGCGCCCAGCCACATGGCCTTGGCAATGGTATGTGACAAGGCCAGCCCAGCAATTGCAGCCGCCAATGTCTGACGTATGGTGCCGACCACGCGAATCCCTCGATAGAGGTAGATCATTTTCGAGACCTTGAAGGTGAACAGGGCCAGGGGGAAGATCGAGAACAGAATCAGGGGAGGGGCGATCTTGTCAGGGGCAAGGATCATGGCGAGTGACCAGCCCAGGGCGGCAAGGTTGAACGGCAGATTGATACTGTCGGCAATCCAGGGGAGCCAACCGGCAACAAAATGGTAACGCTGGCCGACTGAGAGGTTCTCCGCCGCCTTGCCAAACAATTCGCGTGCGTGGGTTTTCATGATCCGCATGGCGCCATAGGCCCAGCGAAACCGCTGGTTTTTGTAATTGAGGAAGGTGTCGGGAATCAGGCCTCTGCCATAGCTTTTTGGAATGTAGGTGGCCTCATGGCCCTGTTCAAAGATACGCAGGCCCAGTTCCGCATCTTCAGTGATGGAGTCTTCGCTCCAGTTGCCCACCTCCTCCAGAACCTTGCGCCGCACCATGGTCATGGTCCCATGCTGGATGATGGCATTGCGCTCGTTGCGGGTCACCATGCCGATATAGAAAAAGCCCCGGTACTCGGCATAACACATCGCCTTGAAGGCGTTGTCGTTCACGTCCCGATAATCCTGAGGTGCCTGTACCACGGCAATTTCCGGATTCTGAAACTGGGGGGTAAGGTCTTTCAACCAGGTAGGTTCCACCTGGTAGTCACTGTCGATGACGGCAATGATCTCGGCTTCAGGCGCCGTCTGTCTGAGGGCATGGTTCAGAGCGCCCGATTTATAACCGGCAAGCGGATTCTCATGGAAGAATCTGAAGCGGGGACCGAGGGTGCGGCAGTAGGCTTCGATGGGCTGCCAGATGTCTGGGTCATTGGTATTGTTGTCGATGACCAGCACTTCATAGTTCGGATAATCCAGTTGGGCGAGCGCATCCAGTGTCTTGATCAGCATATCCGGCGGTTCGTTATAGGCCGGAAGATGAATCGAAACCATGGGTAAATCGTCATCCGTTACGGAAATGGGAGCAAATTCTCTGCGCCGCTCTTTTACCCACAGGGCTTCCGCCCATTCATGCGACTCCACCAGTAACACAACAATCACCCCCATCATGCCGATCAGCATCAGGATGCCGACGATAATTGCGTTGAGATTGAGATACTGCTGGATATAGCTGTATACAATCCAAACAGCGGCGGTGGCTGCCGCATAGGCAATGATCGCAAGAAATCCTCTTCCTCTATGATTCAGCGTTTTACTATCAATCAGCAACAGAGAAAAAGTGATGGCGGCGATCAGCACGGAGATGATGGCAAGCAGGTGCCATTCAGGTATCTCTACGATGGGTTCAGTGAAGGTGAATTTGGCTTGTCGATCGACATCATATACCCCCCAATAGGCCCCGACTGAACCCTCGGTTTGGGTCTTCCAGGGCTGATCGAATGCCTCCATCAGATAGTAGATATATTTTTCCTGCTGGGCACGCTCCAAAAAACGCCGGAGGAAGATGGCCTGATTGGCTTCCGAGGCAACTGCCGACTGACGGGTACGCCCATTACTTGGCCAACCGATCTCGGTGATGACGATGGGTTTGTCCGGGAAGAGCTGCTTAAGCTCTTCGATGCGGTCGATGACATAATCGACCGCCAGGTCGATATGTATGCCCTCCCAGTAAGGCAGCATATGCACGGCAAGGTAGTCTACATGCTCGGCCAGCTCAGGATGCTTGGTCCAGACATGCCAGGGTTCCGCGGTACTGACCGGCGCACCTAACTCGGCCCTGACATGGTCCAGGTATTCATAGAGCTGGCCAATAGGAATTTCTTTCCGCAGGACTACCTCATTTCCCACAATCACGCGAACAACATTACGCCGGTTCTTATCGGCGATTTTAATCAGTCGTTCGATCGCCACCACATTCTTTTCGAGTCGATCATCGATCCATGCACCAAGCGCAACATTGATTCCATATTTACGGGCTAATGCCGGTATCTCGCCTTGAGCCTCTTCAACGGTGTAGGTTCGAACCGCAAAGGTCTTACCCTTGAGTAGTGCGAGATCGGCATCGATTTCATCTGCTGTCGGTAATACTCCCTTAACCGGATCATGTTGCATGCCCATGGGAGAAAAGGAGAAACCCTGGATGATTTCAGGCCAAGCGGGTTCGACTTCAGGGCGGTTGATCAAGGCCCAGAAGCTGATGGTAACAGCAGCAATAACAATAGCGATAATGAAATTTGCGCGGGACATGCAGATTATTATTGGCTCAAATGTGCCTTTTATTTCAGATTGATTATATCCTAAATCTTACAAATATTTGGTGTTATTAAGTTGTGGATCGAGTGATCATTTCGCTTAAATTATCCAAATGGATGCAGAAATCAGTGAATAATTCCGTGGGATGAGGAATTGTGATGCTTACCTAAGAAGTGAACCATTTCAATATTAAAAGCAGACTTGAAATCTAAAGTTATACCTAACAATTCACTTAATCATATAGGGGCTAGACTCAGGAGATGGAAACGCATACTAACCAGCAGATGACTCATCGAAGCCTGATAAAAAAATTCAATTTCTCTCTCATTGCTATCTATTTCTGTACTGTTCTGGTAACCACTCCAACAGTCTACTTTTTTACGAAAAATGAGGTCTACAACAGAGCGCAAGAGGACCTGATTCTGCTCGTCGACGTGGTTAAGTCAATCCAGGATTTCGTTGCCACAGATCTTCGACCCTACTTTATGCAGAAGGGTATTTTCTATTCACCTTCATTTTCCGGGATTGTGGCTACCAGCAGAATCTCTAAATACCTGAAGGAGAGACAGCCCAAATACTATATAAGGAATGCCTCGGATAATCCGCTCAATATGGATAATCAGGTTCTTGGTCTGGAGCTGGATCTTCTGGAAATGTTTCGGAGTGATCGCAATCTTCAGTTACTCAACCAAGTTGGCATGATCGGTGGAGAGAAATACCTGGTGAGTTCTGCCCCCAAGATCAGCAAGAAAGGTTGCCTACTTTGTCATGGAGATCCGGAACATGCTCCAGCAGACGTAACTGAGACCTACGGTAAACAGAGTGGCTACGGTTACCAAAAAGGCGATGTGGTGGGGGTGAGTGTGGTGGGTGTTCCACTGGATGATGTCCAGGCATTGACGATACAACGTAGTCTGGTGGCGATTGCGGGAGTAACGCTTTTATTTGGCCTGCTTTTCCTTGTCGTGAATATTCTTGTTCGCCGCCTGATCCTGATTCCTATTGTTGATATCACTGAGGTGGCGAAGGCCGTAAGCAAAGGGGATATCAATCGGGAGATCAATGTCGAGAAGCGTGGTGACGAAATTGCTGAATTGGCGCATGCATTTGAACTTATGCGGCGCAGTCTGCTCACCGCCATGAAGCGGATAAAACGTAAAACCTAATCGATCGATGGGTTACTCCTTCAAGGCGATATTAACCGTGGCGGAGTCCTCCCGTCAGGCCTTGAAGGAGTAACCTGATCTGCACTCTGATCCCAGAGTCATCACTCCCGCTGATTCCAAACCTGCAGTACGGACTTGAAAAAAATGAAATAAAAGCTTGTTAGAATATTAGAAAACAATTATATTATGGATAACCGCTAACGCAGCATCAGTTCTCCATATAAAGCTTTTTATACCGATTTTTTAAGATACTTTCAGGATAATGAATATGAACAAGATTTCTACACTTGCCGCCGCCATTGCACTGGTGGCTGTATCCACTTCCAGCTGGTCGGACAACACTCTGGGTGAAGCACCCTACTTTGGGGCACCTGTCTACGCCGCTCCCGGACTGACAGAAGAGCAGCAGAAGGCCTTCGCCGAGCAGCAACAGCAGGCATTTGAGCAGGCCGTGGCCGCCCAGCGCGAGTTTGCCGAGCAATTCAGCAAAGATCAGATGGCCGCCATGGATGCCCAGCACAAACAGCTGCAGGCTCAGTTCGACAATATGGCCCCCGCCATGCCGGAACTGCCCGCCCACATCGCCAAGCGCATCCAAGAGCGCGAGGCCCAACGCGAGGCGATGATCAAGGAGATGGAAGCCAGCCGTCCCAGCATGCCCGCCTTTAGCGCTCAACCGATGGACATCAGCCAACTGCTGGAAGAGGCCCAGGCTCGTCGTGACGAGAGGGTGAAAGAGATGGAGGCCCGCCGCGGCACGGCACCGGCCCGACCGGCCATGTCGGAAGAGATGAGCAAGCGCATGGAAGAGGTCCAGGCCCGTCGTGACGAGAGGGTGAAAGAGATGGAGGCCCGTCGTGGTACCGCACCGGCCCGTCCGGCCATGTCGGAAGAGATGAGCAAGCGCATGGAAGAGGCCCAGGCCCGTCGTGACGAGAGGGTGAAAGAGATGGAGGTCCGCCGCGGCGAGATGTTGAAAAAGATGGAAGAACATCGCAAGGTGGCTATGCAGCGCGTACCCTTCGAACTGCCGGTGATGGATAGCGAAATATAAGAACCCTGCTAAAGCCAGAGGTGGCTTTATTCAGCGTATCTTAAGAGCGAAACCAGACCGGGTCAGGCATAGCTGCTTATCGGCAGCTATGCCTGCATGGGCGGAGCAACGCATGGGGAGCAGTTGCCGGGGTGTGCTCACCTAGTCCACTATAGGCAGGGGTTAGCCGGCAGAGATTATTTTTTCGTTTTCCAGTGCTTTTTTCGTTATCTCGTGATAAAGATGGGCTACGCGAGCGAACAGGTCTTTGAAGTCGGGATGTTTTTCTACAAAACCCGCATATTGCTTAGTATCGCTCAGTACTTCATCCAGAAACTCGATATCTGAATTGCTCAGGGTTCCCCCCTCGTCGATTATTTTCTTGATGTCGAGAACACGTGGAAGTCTATGTTTCTCGAAACGTTCCAGTACTACGGTCAGAATGCCTTCCTGTTCCAAAGCAGAATTCATAATTTCCTCCGATCCGCTGCTTGGTTGTTTTTATGTGGGTATAAATAATATAGCAGCTTCGGATGCTTATTCAACATAGCCACATTTTTTCTCAACCCTTGATGCAGATCA
>CBDVCD010000185.1:0-6874 GCA_965372385.1 uncultured Gammaproteobacteria bacterium
GGGGTGGGGAAGTATGTTTGACGGTAAGGGATAATAAGTCCCACCCCCTCAGGGGGAGGTTTAGGGTGGGGGAATCAGCAGCCAGGAGAAGCTTCAGAAGTGAGACAACAAATCAAAAACGCTAGACAACTACGCCGCAACATGACGGAAGCTGAGCAATTCCTCTGGCATCGCATCCGCAAGAAACAACTCCACGGCTTCCGTTTTCGTAGACAACACCCCATTGATCCTTACATCGTTGACTTCGTCTGTCTGGAAGCACAACTGGTCATTGAGCTAGACGGAGGACAGCATCAAGAGCAGGCAGAGGCTGACAGGCTTCGCGATCTCTGGTTGTCGTCTAATCAAGGGTTTCGAGTGTTGAGATTTTGGAATAACCATGTCTTCAACGAAACCGAGGCTGTCTTGGATCGGATCGCAGCGCTATTGTTTGATTCTACGCTTGGTATGGAACGGGCAGGGGGATTGCATCATGACTGAACGAAAAAAAAGCTACTGCCACCGGGGCGGCGAGCCGCCCTTGCTCGGTGCCACCATCCCGGAACATTTCGCCGGGATTGTCCGGCAATTTCCGGAACAGGAGGCTGTGGTCTGCCTGCCGCAAAAGCGCCGTCTGAGCTACGCCGAATTCGCCCAGGCAGTGGACAGGCTGGCGCGGGGAATGCTCGGTAACGGCTTCGGCAAGGGCAGCCGGATCGCGGTCTGGTCGACCAATAACATCGAATGGCTGCTGCTGCAGATGGCCACTGCGCGCATCGGTGCGATCCTGGTGAATATCAACCCGGCCTACCGGTCCCGGGAACTGGCCTATGCCTTGCAGCGCTCGCAGGTGGAGGGGTTGTTCGTGATTCCGTCCTTCCGCAAGAGCGATTATGTGGCAATGTTGCTGCAGCTGCTGCCTGAATTACGCCAAGGGGCTAGAGAATTCAGCAGTGCGGAATTTCCTTTCCTGCGCAGGGTGGTGGTCTATGATCCCTCCAATCCGGAACAAACCGAGCGGCCGGAGGAAGGTTTCAGCACCTGGCAGGAGGTGCTGGCCGCGAGCAAGGGGATCGCGGCCGAGCGGCTCGATGAGATCGGCGCCTCTCTGGACCGGGATGACCCGATCAACATCCAGTACACCTCGGGCACTACCGGTTTTCCCAAGGCGGTGCTGCTGAGCCACCATAACATTCTCAACAATGCCTGGTTCAGCGCCCGGGCAATGCACTTCACCGAGCGGGATCGGCTCTGCGTGCCGGTACCCTTCTATCACTGTTTTGGCATGGTGCTGGCCAATCTGCTCTGCTTCTCGGTGGGTGCCTGCATTGTCATCCCCTGCGAGCATTTCGACGCCCGGGCGGTATTACAGGGAGTGGAGGCCGAGCGCTGCACCGCCATTCATGGGGTGCCGACCATGTTCATTGCGGAGCTGGAAGATCCGGCGTTCCAGCGCTTCGACCTCACCAGCCTGCGTACCGGCATCATGGCGGGAGCGCCCTGTCCGGCGCCCTTGATGAAGCGGGTGATGCAGGAGATGCACTGCCGGGAGATCCTTATCGGCTATGGCCAGACCGAGGCGTCGCCCCTGACTCACCTGACCACCCGTGACGATGACCTGCAACGGCGCACCGAGACCGTCGGGACCAATCTACCCCATCAGGAGGTCAAGGTTGTCTCAACAGAGGATGGCCGGACCCTGCCGGTGAGGGAGGTCGGGGAGATCTGCTTTCGCGGTCACCACATCATGCGGGGCTACTACGGCGATGCAGAGGCCACGACCAAGGCGTTGGATGAGGCGGGCTGGTTGCGCTCAGGCGATCTCGGCAGTATGGACGAGGCGGGCTACGTGCAGATCACCGGACGCTTGAAGGAGATGATCATCCGCGGCGGTGAGAATATCTATCCCCGGGAGATCGAAGAGCTCATCTTCGCCCATCCCCAGGTGGCGGAGGTGGCGGTGTTCGGCGTACCGGATGCGTATTATGGAGAGGAGATCGCCGCCTGGGTTGAGCTGCACAGCGGGGAGACGATGACTGAGGATGAGTTGCGTCGTTACTTGCGGGAGCGTATCGCCCACTTCAAGGTGCCAAGGTATATCCGTTTCGTGCAGGAGTTCCCCATGACGGTGACCGGCAAGCTGCAGAAATTCCGTATGCGGGAGATGATGCTGGAGATGTTGAAGACGCAGGCATGAATATGCTGATTCGTCTAGTTTTACTATTTCAGAATAGCCACAGAGACACAGAGGACACAGAGTTGAATATTTGCTGCAACGCAAGAGGTCCTATCCCATGGAATGGATTCATCTTTCAGTATCACTTACCTCAAACACGGAACAGATGGAAAGTCTCTGTGCTCTCTGTGTCTCTGTGGCTAATCTAATGAAAGTAGAATTGGACGGTTGAGCTATGCCAACAACAAAGAAACTCGACTACTACAAGGTTCTCGGAGTTTCCAGAGATGTGGATCAGCAGGCGATCAAGCTGGCCTTCAAGCACCTGGCCATGAAATACCATCCGGACCGCAACAAGGCCCCGGACGCAGAGGAACGTTTCAAGGAGGTGGCCGAGGCCTATGCGGTGCTCAGCGATCCGCAGAAGCGTGCCGCCTACGATGCCCAGGGACATGCCGGAGTGGCGGGCTTTTCCATGGATGATCTGTATGGGGGGATCAATTTCGATGAGATCTTCGGTTCCCATGGTGTTGCTGGCTTTGGCCTGGGCGACGACCTCTTCTCCCGCTTCTTCGGGGGAGGGCAACGCGAACCGCGGGTTATCCGTGGTGGCAACATCCAACTGGCCCTCAGTATTTCTCTGGATCTTGTTGCAAAGGGTGGCGTGGAAAAGATCCGGTTTCGCCGGCCAAAGGTCTGTCCGACCTGCCATGGTATAGGTGCGGATCCATCCCGCCCGCCGCGACCATGCAGTGCCTGTGGCGGTACGGGCCAGAAGGTAGAGCGTTCGCGTCAGCAGGGTATCTTCTTTCAGCAGGCCACTGCTTGCCCGGTCTGTCATGGCCGGGGTGAGCTGATTGATAGACTCTGCCCGAAATGTGGGGGTAAGGGGGAGATTGAAGAGGAAGAGACGCTGGAACTGAAGATTCCGGTGGGTGTGGAGGAGGGCATGACCCTGCGGGTGGCGGACCACGGTCGGCCGCCATCGGTGGCAGGTGGTAAATCCGGTGATCTCTATGTGGTGATCCGCAGCCGGGCCGATCCACGCTTTGAGCGTCGTGGTCGTGATCTATGGCGGGTTGAAACCATCCCGGTGGCGGATGCGGTACTTGGTTGCTCCCGGCAGGTGCCGACGCTGGATGGCCTGGTCAAGGTGAATATTCCTCCCGCCACTCAGCCGGATGAGGTGCTGCGCCTGCGCGGAAAGGGCTTGCCAGGTTATCGTGAGCCGGTCCCTGGTGACCTGTTGATCCGTGTTCGGGTAGAAATCCCTGAACAGCTGTCGAAAGAGGAGAGAAAATTGTACGAGGCGCTACGCAGGATAGGTAAAAGGTAGAAGGGTTTTGTATTCAGACTGCCGGTAGTTTGGGAGCCACCGGCAATCTGATCAGATTGGTTGGATCAACCTAGAATCAATAACCACCCTTCCGCTTGGTCTCAGGCAGGCCGGCGATCTTGCTGGCTTGTTTTGCCGGACCTTTCGGAAAGTGGATGTAAAGGGCCTTGGCATCCACCTTACCCATATCGGTCCAGACACCCTTGAAGTGCTTGACCATGTTGCGTTCGTTGGGCTGGTTGCCAGCGTTGTTGAAAAACTCGTCGCGCAGATGGTTGATGATTTCCCAGGCCTTCTCGGACAAGCTGACACCCTCTGCTTCAGCGATGGCTTTGGCGACATCTTCGCTCCACTGAGCCTGATCGACCAGGTAGCCGTTTTCGGTGGCTTCGATTGTAGCGCCGTTTACTTCATATGACATTGACATCTCCTTCACTAATTCACAGGCAGCCAGGGCCGCCCATAGGACAAATATTCGTTAACTGGGTATCTTAAACAGTCTTATGGGGTACAAACAAGCCGAAACCGCGGTTTCGGTGTGGACCAAGCCCATGCTGTTGCAGGGTGATCGCATCTTCCAGCGGCAGCCCCGCCACCATCAGGCTCTGGGTCGGCAGCCCTCCGTTCGGGGTGGCAAAGGCCCTGCTCTTGCCGCACAGGATCTTGTTGAAACGGATGTTCATCTCCCGCAGTGTCGCTACCGCAAGACGCATGAACTCATCCTCGTCCATCTCGGTGTTGGTGACCAGATGGCGGCAATAGAGGGTCGTGGTGGTGGCCAGGCCGCGGGCATGACTGTCACCAATCTCAAGCGGGTTATCCTGGATGTGCAGGGTCTTGCCGCTCAAGGTAACCGCATCCGCCAGCCGGTGTTTGGGCAGGCGCAGGACCAGGCGGGTACGCCGGGAGAGGTAGAGCAGATCATCCCCATTCTCTGGTCGTTCCCAGCCATTGCCGGAGTCGGCTCCATGGATGAGATGCAGGCCAGCCCGGGGTTCGTCGGCGAACCAGGGCAGCTCGGCCAGAATAGCTTCCGACAGCGGCCAGGCGTGATCCACCGGCAGGGTATTGCATTTGATCTTGAACAGCAGATCGACGACCTCGTCGGAGGCGATAAACTGTTTTTCGTCTACTTCTTCTTGCCAATACATAGATCTGTACTCTTACTCGTGAACCGGTATCTTGGACCTTAACTCATCCCGCTCGAACCACCAGTCATCCCCGATGATAACATCGAGTACCTTGGCCAGACGAGGCAGAAATTTGGCCGGATCGTCCAGTTCCATACGCTCCACCCAGAAATCGAAGATCTCCTGCTCCTCCACCTGGCTGTGACGGCGCGCGACCTGACCCAGCAACTGATTGGTGAAGAACTTCAGGCTCTCACGATCAGGGCCCTCGGCGCGCAGGTCAACCAGGTAATTCGCCGTGACCGCCGCAATCGCCGCCCCGTCGGACGCGTCTGGAGTCTCGTCCACCAGATGCTGCAGCATGGCGACACTCAGCTCCGGGTCTACCGGGAAGGTGACACCGAGCCAGATACCCTGGGCCAGCGCCTTGACCGAGTCCGATTTTTCCGCCTGGTAAAGGATATCACAAGCCTCAACCGCGCTGAGCCAGAGCTCATTTTGCAAGGCTTCATCCAGTACAGTACGGGTCTGTTCCCAGGCCTCATCGGTGCGATCCAGATCCAGCAGGATATATCCGCTCTCCAGGATCAGGCTGAGGCGCTGTTGAACGGGTGCCTCAGCCGGCAGGGCAGCGAGCGCCTCCTGCTTTTCGTCAAGACTGATCTCAAGCAGTTTACTCGATTTGACTGCGTCTTCAGAACATTCACTTTCGCCAAGAAAGGCCTCTGATTCCAGATACTTCACAATAATTTCACTCTCTAAATCGATTAAGGGTGTCAGGTAAAGGCCGCTTCAAGACGGTCTTCCCAATTCTCCGGTGTGTCCGGAAAGGGTGGTTTGACGTCGATTCGGAAGAACATCTCCGATTTTTTTCGTTCCTTTACTACCTCGAGCAGTCTCTCAAAGGTTTCGACATCGGAGTTTTGCATCATCACTTCACTTAGGTACAACATGAGTTAAGCCTTTCATGGATAGTCAGGCAGGTTTTAATTGCCAGGTAATTTCTCAGTAATTTGCTCGGTTATTGCTATTGAACATCAAGTTTGATTTTCATTCAAGTTTACCTATGGAGTTCTTGGGGTAAATTTCTGCCTATCCCTGGATGGGGGGTGTTTTAGAGTATTGGTATGTACTAAACATTATAAGTCATTCATTTCACAGCATTTAATATAAAATATGGAGAGGAATTATGGCAAGTTTAGGATTAGGAATATCCCTAATGGGGTAGGAAATAGAAAATAAATCCACCCCATCAGAAGGATATGGTCATCCATTAGGAAACTCTAAAATTTGCCACAACTTGAAGCAGGTGCCCTGCCTGTGTCGGTTTCGGATTGCAGGTCTTCTGGCCATAACCTATGCTCGGTTCCTGGCCGGGCTCAGACCTTAGGATCAATGCTGGCCAAAGACCCTAATAAACGACCATTTGGAGAAAGAGTGATGGCAAAACAGATGCATGATACCCCCATGCTTGACCAGTTGGAGAGTGGCCCATGGCCGTCTTTCGTAACTGGGCTCAAGCGTCTCGCTAACGACAATGACATGATGGTTGACCTGCTCGGTCAGTTGGAGACCTCCTACCAGACCAAAAAAGGCTACTGGAAGGGTGGTACTGTCGGTGTTATCGGTTACGGCGGTGGCATTATCCCCCGATTCACCGAGCTGAAGAAAGACGGAAAACCCGTATACCCCGCGGCGGCTGAATTCCATACCCTGCGTGTTATGCCGCCTCCAGGCATGCATTACGACACCAACACTATTCGCAAGTTTTGCGACATCTGGGAAGAGTATGGTTCAGGCCTGATCGCCTTCCACGGTCAGTCCGGCGATATCATGTTCCAGGGTTGTTCTACCGATAACGTGCAGCCCGCATTTGACGCGATCAATGAGATGGGCTTCGACCTGGGTGGCGCCGGTCCCGCCGTGCGTACCGGTATGTCCTGTGTGGGTGCTGCTCGCTGTGAGAACTCCTGCGTAGACGAAGGCCGTACCCTGCGCATGCTGGTGAACAATGCCCTCGACGACATGCATCGCCCCGCTCTCCCCTACAAGTTCAAGTATAAGGTTTCCGGTTGCCCCAACGACTGCATGAACTCCGTGCAGCGTGCTGACCTGGCCACCATCGGTACCTGGCGCGACGACATGAAGGTCGATCAGGCTGAGGTCAAGAGTTTCGTTGCCGAACGTGGTCGCAAGTATGTCATCGACAACGTCATCGCCGGTCGACCCGCGGTCACCGGCCTCCAGGACGCT
>CBDVCD010000186.1:0-6869 GCA_965372385.1 uncultured Gammaproteobacteria bacterium
TTTGGGGCGGAGACCATATATTAGTTTTTCCTGATGCATTCGTGCGTCAGCACTGCGTTGGCTCAGACTGCTTTGCTTTCCTGTTGTCGAAGACAATCTCGTCCGCCCCCATCTCGGTGGCTTCCTGGGTCTCATGGTTCTGTTTTCGTGCCAGCCTGACTTTGGCAATGGCCTGGTTCTCCTGTGCCAACCCCCAGTCGGGCCTTACTCCGAGGGCATGATCAAAGACCGCAATAGCCGCCTCGTACTGGCCCAGCAGTATCAACGCGGTGCCCTGATTGAAGGCGCCTTCGGGGGAATTGACCTGTCCGAAGGCAGCGGCGGCGGCCTCGAACTCACCGGCACGATAGAGCGCGTTACCGATCCGCATGGGGTCGCGGTAGTGTTTGGCGGCTTGCTTGAAATCGCCCTGCTCGAACAGCTTTTGCCCCTGCTGCTCCGGGGTCCACCAGAGGCTGTTCCAGCTATCAGCAAGGCTGCTGTTCGCCGAGGCCTCCAAGGTCAGCTGCAACAGCACAATGATCAGAATCAATCGGCCCATCGCACCACCCAGCCGCGTCGAAACCAGAACAGCGCCAGCAGTATCAGCAGGGGAACCAGCCAGTAACCCGCATCCCGCCAGCGTTGGCCCTGCGCTTTGCTGATACTGCTCAGACTGCGTCCAATGTTCCGATCCAGGGCATCGACATCGCTGTCGTCAATGCTGATCAGCTCCAGCCCACCGCCCAGGGCATTGGCGGCCAGCCGCATCTGCTCCTCGTCCAGCGGTGGGGCCGGTGGGGTGCCCGCTACCGGTATCACGTCGGGGCCCGCGGCGATGGCCCAGAGCTGGACGGGGACGCCCGGTTGGGATCGCAGGGCCTTTAATGCATCCAGTTGGGCGAGATCGACTGAATCGGCTAGCAACAACATGGAGCCTGGCTGTCCACTCCGGCGGATCAGATCATTGCCCAGCGCCACCGCATCCACCAGTGCCTCCCCGGGTTCCGGCATGACTTCCGGGGAGAGTTCGCCGGCAAATTGAGTGATCAAGGCGTGGTCGCGGGTAAAGGGCATCACCCGATGGGCGCTACCGGCATAGGCCAGCAGTGCGGTACGGGTGTCGGAGCGGCGTTCCAGCAGCTTGCCGATCTTGTACACCGCCCGGCGCAGACGGCTCGGCTGCACATCCCCGGCCTGCATGCTCGGGGTCACCTTGAGCAGGATCACCAGCACCGACTGTTCCTCGGCAAAGGGTGCGGCCTCCCGCTGCCAACTGGGGCCGGCGAGGGCAAAGATCGCCAACAGCCAGATCATGCCCAGCAGATGCATGGGCTTGATGCGGCCTTGGGCTGCTTCCCCATCCAGCAGCAGGTGAGGCAGCAGATGGGGGGCGATGGCTCGAGACCAACCGCGCAACGGATCGTGTTGTCGCCACATCAGCCACCAGATCACGAGTGCGGGCAGGAGCAACCAGAGCCAGTCGGGGCGTAGAAAGTGGAACTGGGCGAGCTCGCTCATGCCTGCTGCCCTTTTCTTCCCTCTCCCTCAGGGACGACTCCAGGGATGGAGGTAGAACGAAGTTCGGAACCAGAGTCGAGAGGGCCGGGGTGAGGGTAAAGAAAATGGCGCAACGCAAGACCCAGATGGAATCCCAGAAGGGCAAGCAGCAGCACCGCCAGCGGCCAGTGATAGAGCTCGCGGCGCGGACGGTAGCTGCGGCTCTCTACCTTCTTCGGTGTCAATTGATCGAGGGTCTGATAGATCCCGGCCAGCCCCTGCCGGTCCTCCGCCTTGAAATATTGGCCGCCGGAGACCTCGGCGATCCCTTTCAATGCCGCTTCATCCAGTGGTTGTTCACCTGCGACATCACTGCTGCCAACCCCCACCACATGCACCACCACACCCTGGTCGTGGGCGATCTGGGCCGCCTGCTTCGGGGGGATCAGGCTGCCGGTATCGTTACCGTCGGTGAGCAGGATCACCACCCGCTCCTCCACCTTGCCCGACTCGAACAGATTGAGCGCCAGCCCCAGGGCGTCGCCGATCACTGTCTTGGGGCCTGCCATTCTGACCTGCGCCTCGTTGAGCAGCTCCCGCAGTGTTTTCAGATCGTCACTGAACGGGGCCTGCACGAAGGGGGCGGAGCCAAAAAAGATCAGACCGATCCGGTCGCCCTGCCGCCGTCGCAGAAAATCGTCCAGCACCTGTTTCACCGCGGCCAGGCGGTCGATCTGCTGACCCTTGTCATTGGTGAAATCCCGGGCCTCCATGGAACCGGAGAGGTCCACCAGAAGCAGCAGGTCGCGCAGGGAACGCTCCTCCACCAGTGGCTCCTCCAGCCATTGGGGACGCGCCAGAGCCAGGATCAGCAGCGACCAGCCGAGCAACAGCAGGATCCGCTGGCCCCGATGGCCCGTCAATAGGTCACTGCCCAGCCCGGGCGTCCGACCGCTGGCCTTTGCCAGACGCTGCAGAAAGGGGACACGCAGGGATGGTCTGGGCTCCCGGTAGTCCGGCAACCAACGCTGCAGCAGCCAGGGAAGCGGCAGCAGTAACAGCAACCAGGGGTAGGCGAGGCTCAGCATGGCTCGGCCCGATGCTGTTTGATCCAGAGGCGGCTACTGTCGATCAGGATCCGGGGATTCATCCCCTCAGCCGAGGCCGGGCGATAGGCCAAGCGCTCCAGCAGCTCACCGGCCTCTCCCGCAAACAGCGCGCCTTCACACTGTGCATCGAGAAAGGCGCGCCACTCCGGACCGCTGAGCGCCGCCACCTGGGCGCGGGGATAGGCGTGCAGTGCCGTCCGTTTGAGCAGTTCGGGCAAGCGGGTCAATTCGACCCTGGAAGAGCTACCTGTTATTGCCGCCAGTTCCGCCAGGGCGGCCCGGCGGTAACGGTTGCAGCGGTAGCGTCGCCAGGTTCGGTAGCCATACCAGGCCGTCAGCAACAGCAGCAGACCGAAGAGCAGGTACCAGCCGGTTGCCGGTGGCCACCAGGGGGGCGGAGCTGCCGGCAGGATGTCGTGCAGCCGCTCGAGACTGCCGCTGTCGGTGTTCATAATCCTAGGATCATCTCCGCCGCCGCGAAGGCTGCTTCAAACGAGTTCCCAGCAGTTCGCGTATCTGGTCCGCTGCCGGACGTGCCGTGGTCAGCGGAAAGAAGGGGATCTGCTGCGCCAGGGAGATCCCCTGCATCCAGGCCTGACGCGCCTGGAACTGCTGACTGAAGCGCTCACGCAGGCCGTGATCCCTGGCGTCGACCCCCAGTTGGCGTTCTCCGTCGGAATAACGCAGCCCATCGATGTCGGGAAGGTCCGCCTCCAGGGGGTCGAAGACGAAGCCGGTGATCAGGTCGTTATGGGCATTGATCCGGGTCACCAGGGAACGGCTCTGCTCATCCACCCCGAAGCCGTCACCGATCAGGCAGAGCAGTGAATCGTGACTGATCAGCTTGTGGGCTCGCCGCAGGGCCTCATTGAACTGGTCCGGCTTGGCTGCAACCTGGCTGTCGGCCCTGAGCGCATGGTTCATCTCCGTGATGGCGGCCAGTATCCGCATCACCTGGCGGCAGCTGCGTTGGGGTTTGAACTCCATGATCCGCTCGTCGTTGAATACCAGTGCACCCACCCTGTCGCCCTGGGCCAGTGAGCGCCAGGCGGCCAGCGCGGCGGGCTCGGTGGCGGTAACCGATTTCATATCGTGCTGGGAACCAAAGAACATGCCCATACGCTGATCCACCAGCAGGATCATCGGCCGGTCGCGCTCTTCGGTGTAGACCCGGACATAGGGCTTACGGGTACGCGCGGTCACCTTCCAGTCGAGGGTGCGGATGTCATCTCCGGGGAGATAGCCGCGTAGCTCCTCGAAGTTGAGGCCGCGCCCCCGCAGGCGTGAGGCATAGCGGCCGTTGAGGATGCTGTGCACCGGCTGGCTGGGCAGAAAACCCACATCACGCACGCGAAATTGCAACCGGGTGAGGCTGTCGAGGGAGACATAGACCCCATCCTGCTGCTCATCACTCCTGGCTGGTTTTACCCTGGGATATTGCACTGGATAATGCCTAAAGTCTGTTTAAAAACAAGTGAATCATTGTAGCCTGGATGAAACGAAACGGAATCCGGGGGAGCGATGGTTGTTCCCGGATTACGCAAGCTCCATCCGGGCTACGCCACCGCCACCAGTTCGATGATCTTGCTTACCAGATCGTCATTGCTGATGCCTTCGGCATCCGCCTCGTAGCTGGCGATGATGCGGTGGCGCAGCACGTCGGGCGCTACATCCTGCACATCCTCCGGCAGCACATGATCACGGCCCCTCAGCCAAGCCCGGGAACGGGCGCACTTGTCCAGGGCGAGACCACCACGGGGGCTCGCGCCCACCTGAATCCAGCGTGCCAGATCGGCGTCGTAGCGCTCGGGGTAGCGGGTGGCGAAGATCAGGTCGACCATGTATCTGTCCACCACCTCGCTCACGGCTACATTGTGGATCTGCTCGCGGGCCTTGAACAGTACCTGCTGGGAGATCTCCTGCAGCCCGTCGTTCCCGCCAGCGCCCTTCTCCTCGCCACGTACCAGGCGGATGATCTCCACCTCGGCGCTCTCATCGGGGTAGCCAATATAGACATGGAGCAGAAAGCGATCCATCTGGGCCTCGGGCAGGGGGTAGGTACCCTCCTGCTCGATGGGATTCTGGGTCGCCATGACCATGAACAGGGGTGGCATTTTATGGCTGGTGCCGGAGACCGTGACCTGGCGCTCCTCCATCGCCTCCAGCAGCGCTGACTGCACCTTGGCCGGGGCGCGGTTGATCTCGTCGGCCAATACGATATTGGCGAAGATGGGACCCGGCTCGAAGCGGAACTCGGGCTCGCCGGCCTGCCCCACCAGCACATCGGAGCCGGTGATGTCGGCGGGCAGCAGGTCCGGGGTGAACTGGATGCGGGAGAACTCCGCTTCCAGGTTTCTCGCCATGCTCTTCACCGCTCGGGTCTTGGCCAGACCGGGCAGCCCCTCCACCAGGATATTACCATTGGCCAGCAGGGCGATGATCAGCCGTTCGACGATTCGTTCCTGGCCAATGATGTCTTGGTTGATGCGTACCTTAAGTTGGCCAATGGCTTCGATGGGTGTCATTCCTCTTCCTCTGATAACCTTTTTTAGTCGATGAGATATTTTTTTCTGGCATGATGGAACAGGCTGAGCATACCAAAAACGGCCGCAAAAGCGGCCGATATCCAGAAGCCCGATGGGGGTGACGGAAACTCCGTCGCCCCATTCTGATGATGTCGAGCTTGCTGTTATTGGATCGATTACTGACGACTCGAAGCCGCCTTCATCTTATCCAGGACGCTGTCGATGCTCAGAGAACCACCCGCTGTCGGTGGAAACTCCTTGAAGGTCTCCAGAAACTTCGTTACATAGGCCTGGGCAGGAACAAACATCCACATCTGGTCCGCGTAAAAATCGCGAACGTACATCGCCGAGTCCGGGCCGACCTCGAAGGGGTCCATTCTCAGGTTCACGATCAATGGCCAACTTGGCGTCTTACGATAGGCTTCATTGATGGAGCCTTCCATGATGGTGAAATGAACCTTCCAGTCCTGGTAGCGAAGAGCGTTCATGTTGCCGCCGGCATCAAAGTAGAAGATCTCGTTTCTCTTACCGGGACCTTTGCCTGACAACAGATCCGTCTGGTTGTAACCATCAAGGTGCGCCTTAAAGTTCTTGCCGTTGGCAGAATGGCCTTTGAGCAGCTTTTCCTTGACGTCCGGCTCACCAGCCGCTGCCAGCAGGGTCGGCATCCAGTCTTCTTGTGAGAAGATGTCATTGATAACCGTGCCAGGCTTAACCGTGCCAGGCCATCTGACCATCATCGGAACCCTGAAACCGCCCTCCCAGGTGGTGCCTTTCTCACCACGGAAGAGGATCGTGCCACCATCAGGCCAGGTGAACTTCTCCGCGCCATTGTCGGTGCTGAAGACGACGATGGTGTTATCGGCAATGCCAAGTTCATCCAGCTTGTCCAGCAGCGCGCCGACGCCATCGTCAAGCTCCATCATGCCATCGGCATACAGACCGTAACCGGACTTGCCCTTGTACTTTTCGCTGAGGTGGGTCCAGACATGCATGCGGGTGGAGTTGTGCCAGACAAAGAAGGGCTTGCCTGCCTTGTGGGCTCTCTCAATGAAATCGATGCTGGCGGCAAGAAACTCGCTGTCGGCTGTTTCCATGCGTTTTTTGGTCAATGGGCCGGTGTCTTCGATCTTGCCGTCCGCGGTGACTTTCAACACACCTCTGGGACCAAACTTTTTGTGGAATTCAGGATCCTTGGGATAGAACTCGCTTTCCGGCTCTTCTTCCGCATTCAGGTGGTAGAGGTTACCGAAGAACTCATCGAAGCCATGGGCGGTTGGCAGATGTTCATCCCGATCGCCCAGGTGGTTCTTACCAAACTGTCCGGAGACATAGCCATGGTTCTTCAGCAATTCCGCGATGGTGGGATCCTTATCCTGAATCCCCTGCTTTGCACCCGGCATACCAATGGTCAAGAGGCCGGTACGGAAAGGGTGCTGACCGAGAATAAACGAGGCCCGACCGGCAGTACAGCTTTGCTGAGCATAACCGTCGGTGAATATCGCGCCTTCGTTGGCGATACGGTCGATATTCGGGGTACTGCCACCCATCATGCCGTTATGGTAGGCGCTGATGTTGTACATACCGACATCATCGCCCCAGATCACCAGAATGTTGGGTTTTTCGGTCTGGGCGATGGCCAATCCACTGCCCAGAAGCAGCGGAAAGATGGCGAGTGCCTTTCCAAGAGGTTTAAGTAGGTTCACTTCACTAATCTCCTTTGAGTGGTTTGCTGAACATTTTTATTGGTGTAAAC
>CBDVCD010000187.1:0-6820 GCA_965372385.1 uncultured Gammaproteobacteria bacterium
TCCTCCTGACAAGGGATACCTCGTTGATGTTCTATTCGTTCTCCGCATTTAGGACGGATGCAGAACCCTCCTTCACCCATATCGTGTCTGCGTTCTTGTATCATTAGCTCCTCCTTATGCTCTACAAAAAATATATAACATAGTCTGTGATGGCAAAAGATGTCATAGAGTCGGCACATAAAAGTATGTCATGATATTAGCCATCATGAACAGTGTGAAAGTGATAGTCAGGCTCATCGGTGACTTGCTCGCATTTCCCTGGCTAGTGATGCAACCGCGTGATGCACTGGCAGCCGAGAATCTCTTCCTGCGAAAGTAATTGGCAATGTACCAGGAACGCAAGCTGGTTATGTCTTTTGTGGGTTCCGAGGCAAAATAACGGACTGGAGCGGTATTTGCCATGTATTCATATAAAAGCATCGCACTTACCCTGCTCTCTGGATGGGCGCTATTCATGACACAAACCATTATTGCAGCGGGCGGAACGGAGAAGATCGAACAGAGTCAGCTTCGACTCTACGTCGTTTTCAATAACGTGCCCTATAAGGCAGGGCTGGAGACCAGCTGGGGCTTTTCCTGTCTGATTGAGGGCCTGGATAAGACCGTTCTGTTTGACACGGGCGGCAATGGCGATATTTTGCTCTCGAACATGCAACGGCTCGGCCTCGATGCCGAAGCGGTTGAAGCTGTCGCCCTTTCCCATATCCACGGCGACCACACCGGGGGACTGGGCGCCTTTTTGGCGCGCAATCCTGATGTCACCGTGTATATGCCTGAATCGTTCCCGGCCTTATTCCAGCAAGAGGTTAAACACCTCGGGGCGGCGACTGAAACCGTGTCTGGACCGCAGCAGCTGATGGATAGCGTGTATTCAACGGGGGAGATGGGCTGGGCCGTCAAGGAGCAAGCCCTGATTGTGGACACACGGCAAGGGCTTATCGTGATCACGGGCTGCGCGCATCCCAACGTCGCCGATATGGCCGAGCGGGCTCAATCGTATCTTGGCAAGAACATCTATCTGCTGATGGGAGGCTTTCACCTGGGTGGCAGTAGTGATGCCGAGATCCGGGCGATTATCGCGCGTCTCAAAGCGCTGGGCGTCACAAAGGTCGCACCAAGCCATTGCACGGGGGACAATGCAATCCGTATGTTTCGCGATGAATGGGCCGATGATTTTATCGAGGGCGGCCTGGGCGCGGTCATCGAGGTGCCGCGCAAATAACAGGAAGGTGCTCTTGGTAGCGCGATCTGGACTTAAATAGAAACTACAGTCAAAGAGGAAACTGAGGGTTATTAATCATGGCGGTAATGCGTAGACATGACATGGGTACTGGAGGATATTGTGTTTGTCCAAAATGCGGAAAACAAAGATTGCACCACAGAGGCATTCCCTGCCAGGAGGAGAGGTGTCCGGAATGCGGTGCCAAGATGCTCCGTGAGGGTTCCTATCATCACCAATTATTCCTGCAAAACAGAAAGAAGAAAGACAACAAGTAGAGAAAAACAACTATAGCTACTCAGCCAAGAGCAATGGTCGCAACTGTCAAATCACCGGTTGGGTGTTGGTGCGAACCACAATTTACTATTTTGAACATTTGGTACAGGGGAATCTCATGATGCTGATTATAAGACGATAATGTTACTGTTATGTCGACAGCTATAGTTACTAGTAACAAAGCGAATCTTTCTTTTTCATGAACTACATCTAAATGTATAATATGAAGTATATTTTTATAAACTCACGTCATAAGGAACTGAATTATGCGACGCATATATTTCCTCTTACCCAACATTGAAGTTACCCACAAAATTGTCGATGAATTACTGCTGGCGCGGATTGAAGAACGCCACATCCATGTTATCGCCAAAGAAGGAACGCCTATGGAGGATATTCCCGAGGCCTCGTTATTACAAAAAAGTGATTTTATTCCTGCTCTGGAAAAGGGACTGTTAGGTGGTGCATATACCGGGCTCCTGGCAGGTTTGGTGGCGACTGCAATTCCCGCGTCAGGTCTGGTGCTGGGGGGTGGTATCCTGCTGGCTATAACTGCCGCGGGCGCAACTGTTGGTGGCTTGATGTCCAGCATGGTCGGCATAAGCATACCCAGTGGCCGATTAGAGAAATTCGAGGATGCTGTTAAAGCGGGTGAGATACTCATGCTTCTTGATGTACCTCGCCAACGTGTTGATGAATTTGAGGAACTTATAAAAATACATCACCCGTCAGCTGACATTGAAGGCACAGAGCCGATGGTGCCACCGTTCCCGTAATCACGGGCATATCAAAGCTATCTACAATACTTTTTTACCATTAGGACAAGAAGATGTCTGCGACTATTCTGTCCTGATCATCACCACTGGGGGCATGGGCCGGTCCATAAGGTGGTGGTGCCACAGTCCCACCCCGCCTGAAAATAATTACCGGCCCAAACTGTCTATCGTCGAACAATTAAGGGCACAGCGATATGAATCAGATCTACTCTTTCACTGTCGTACTGAGTTTCGATTCAAGATAGGCGATGCAACCGGCCAGGTTCGACATCTTTGGGTAATCCACCTCGGGGATATCGATTTCCAGTTTTTTGTGAACACCGATGGCAAAGTTGAGAAAATCTATTGAGTCGAAATCAAACTGGTCGCGGAAGTTCAGATCCGGATCAATCTCTTCACCCTCCAGTTCAGGGGCGATTGATACCAACTCCTTCAGAACGATGCCCTTGATTTCGCCTTGAGTCATAACGCCTCCGGTTCTTGTAATAGTCTATTCACAGTGTTCAGGAATAATGCACCAATGTGGCCATCGCTAACACGGTGATCGGCAGCCAGTGTTGCCTTGATGACGCGACGCGATTCGATTTGTCCTTCAATCGACCAGGGCCGCTCAATGATAGATCCGAAACCCACAATGGCTACTTGTGGTGGATAGATAATCGGGTAGATGATCTCAACACCCTGTTCTCCGAGGCTTGTGAAGGTAATCGTTGGTTTGGTGAACTCGGAGAGACGGATGTGGCCGGTACGTGTGCGGTTCACCAAGTCGTGGAGTTCCTGCATCAGAGTATCAAGGCCCTTGGATTGAACATCATGCAGAGCCGGTGCCACGAGACCGCCCTGCCGAAGCGAAATCGCAACACCGACGTGGACGGATTCGCTCGTCTCAAAATGGTCTTTGACCCAAAAGCCATTGAGATCCGGCACCTTGCCCAGAGCAAGAGCTACGGCCTTGATCAGCGGCACAGCATAGACCATCCGTTCGGTTATCGGTCGCTCCACATTCTGTCGCTCCAGCCACGCCAGGGTACGGCTGAGATCAATGGTCGTGCCCAGATAATAATGCGGGATCTCCCGCTTGGAGCGAGTCATGGCTGCGGCGATTGCCCGGCGCATGGCAGCCGGTCCCGTTTCGATAGAGACCTGTTCAACATCCTGTACTGTAATTGCCCCATCGTGACCGGTACCAATAATGGCTTCCAGATCGACGTGCAGAGCAACTGCCCGCCTACGCGCGGCTGGTGAGATACGAGGGCCGTGACGTCCGGCGGTTTCAGTGGGAGGAGAAATATTCGCCAGCTCCGGTTTTTCGGGCGGGGCCTTTTCCTCGGGAGCCTTTGGCTCTTGTTGAACAGCCGTCTCTTCACCATCGCCGATAAGTGTAGCCAACACCGTTCCTACCGGAACCTCCTCTCCAGGCTGAATCCGCAGCTCATCGATAACACCGTCCTGGTAGATCTCGATATCCAAAATGCCCTTGACGGTTTCAACGGCGGCGACGGTGTCACCACGGTGGACTCTTTCACCGGGCTTAACCATCCATTCAACGAGGATGCCAGACTCCATATCGGCACCGAGCGAAGGCATAAGAAATTCAGACATAGCTTCCGCCGAACAGACTTTTGACGGCCGCCATGATGGTATCGGGCTGCGGCAACGCTGCCTGCTCCAGATGTTTAGGGTAAGGAATAGGCACTTCCGCCGAGCAGACCCGGGCGATGGGAGCATCCAGATCGTAGAAGGCATGTTCTGCGATGCGTGCGGCCACCTCGGCCGACAGGCTACCACTGCGCCAGCCCTCATCAATAATGACCACACGCTGGGTCTTGCGGACCGAGGTGAGGATGGTGTCATCGTCCAGGGGGCGTAGTGTGCGCAGATCAATCACCTCGGCATCGATCCCTTCCACAGCAAGCATGTCAGCAGCGGACAGAGTCTTATCGAGGGAGCCGCCGTAGGTAATCAGGCTGACATCGTTTCCCGGGCGGCGAACCGCCGCATGGTCGATATCCACAGCCCTGACATCAGTGGGGAGTTCTCCCTCCATATTGTAGAGTACGGCATGCTCGAAGATCAGTACGGGATCAGGGTCGGCCAGCGCTGTCGTCAGCATGCCGCGGGCGTCCTCCAGCGTTGCTGGTGTCACCACGCGGATACCCGGGATGTGGGCATAGCACCCCTCCAGGCTGTGGGAATGCTGTGCGGCGAGCTGGCGGCCGGCACCAGTTGCCATGCGGATCACTATAGGGACGCTGAACTGGCCGCCCGACATGTGTCGGATAGTGGCTGCGTTATTGAT
Source organism: uncultured Gammaproteobacteria bacterium (assembly GCA_965372385.1). Classification (GTDB taxonomy): domain Bacteria; phylum Pseudomonadota; class Gammaproteobacteria; order Chromatiales; family Chromatiaceae; genus JASJBU01. The sequence continues at coordinate 4,571 of CBDVCD010000187.1, forward strand.
AATCTGGTCCATACACAACAGACTGAAATTGACGGTCATCACCTCGACAATGGGGCGCATGCCGCCCAGCGCCGCGCCGATGCCTGCGCCGACGAAGGCTGACTCGGAAAGGGGGGTGTCGCGTATGCGCTCTGGCCCAAACTCCTCGAGCAGTCCCTTGCTTACAGCGTAGCAGCCGCCGTAACGGCCCACATCCTCACCCATGAGGAAGACCCGGGGATCTTGCTGCATGGCCTCACGTAGCGCGGCGCGGATCGCCTCTCGATAGGTGGTCTTCACGGTAGTGCCTGGCTTGGCCGCACTGCTCACGGCTCAGCCCTCTCTGTGTAGACGTTCCTGGTGAGCTCTTCGACCGGTTCCCAGCTGCCGGCTTCGGCAAAGGCGACAGCCTCTGCGATCTCTTTCTCCACGGCCGCTTCGATTTGATCGATGTCCTCGTCGTTTGCCAGACCTTGTTCTTTCAACTGCTCCATAAATGTCACAATAGGGCCGCGCTCTTTCCAGGTTTGTACCTCCACTTTATTACGATAAAGCTCTGGGTCGAACATGGAATGGGGACGGAAACGGTAGGTACGCAGCTCTAAAAAGCAAGGTCCCTCGCCCCGCCGTACCGCTTCAGCAGCACGGCGAGCGGCGGTTTCCACGGCAACCACATCCATGCCGTCCACCACTTCGGCCCGTATACCGTAGCTCTGGGCCTTGATGCTGATATCCGTCACTGACTCGGAACGCTCGAGGGCAGTACCCATGGCATAGCGGTTATTCTCGCACAGGAACAGAACCGGGAGCTTCCAGAGGGCTGCCAGGTTGAGAGACTCGTGGAATTCCCCTTCTGCCACAGCGCCCTCACCGAAGAAACAGGCGTTCACACGTTTGAGCCTTTGCATCTTGTCGGCCAGCGCAAGCCCAATGGCAACCGGAATTCCGCCAGCGACTATAGCAATTCCGCCGTAAAACCGGGTTGCAGCATCGAAGATATGCATCGAACCACCGCGACCATGACTGCAACCCTCCTGTTTTCCGTACAGTTCGGCCATGATTGCATTCATCGAAATACCACGCGCCAGGGCATGGCCATGCTCACGATAAGTGGCCCCTACTGCATCATCGGGCTGCAGTGCTTGCATGACACCAACTGCGATGGCTTCCTCGCCGATATAGAGATGGAGAAAACCACGAATCTTCATGGCACTGTAGAGTTCGGCGCATTTCTCCTCGAAGCGCCGGATCCGGATCATGCCCTGCAACAGTTCCAGGGCATGTTCGTGCGTAAGCACCGGTTTGTTACTGTCGTTCTCGTTCATTCGTCACTTTCCAGGGTTGAAATATCCCCCTCCGGCAGCCCAAGTTCCCTGGCCTTCAACAGCCGTCGCATGATCTTGCCCGAACGGGTCTTGGGCAGGTTCTTTCTAAACTCTATTTCCCGTGGCGCCACGGCTGCGCCGAGGCGCTTACGCGCGTATCCAAGCAGCTTCTTTTGTAGCGCCTCGTTTGCTTTATAGCCCGGCTTCAAGGCCACAAAGGCTTTTACCCGCTCCATGGTCACCGGATCGGGTACACCGATTACGCCTGCCTCTGCCACCGCAGGATACTCCATCAGCACACTCTCTACCTCGAACGGGCCGATCAAATGTCCGGAGGACTTAATAACGTCATCAGCACGTCCTACGAACCAGTAATAACCATCCACATCCCGTTTAGCAAGGTCTTCAGTGAGGTACCAGCCACCGGCGAAGCATTGTTGGTAGCGCTCCTCCTCATCCAGATAACCACGAAACATCGACGGCCAGCCGGGACGCAGGGCCAGTTCGCCCTGTACGTCTGGTTCTTCGATAACCTCCACGCCGCCATCTTCGCGGCGCTGCACGATGCCGGCCTCGATCCCCGGAAGAGGCCTGCCCATAGAACCGGGTTTGATATCCATGGCAGCATAGTTTGAAATCATGATGCCGCCAGTCTCGGTCTGCCACCAGTTATCGTGAAAAGGTAAGCCGAACGTCTCCTCCCCCCACAGCACCGCTTCGGGATTGAGTGGTTCACCGACGCTGGCCATAAAACGCAGGCTGCTGGTGTCATACCGGGCGACGACCTCAGCACCCACCCTCATCATCATGCGCACCGCCGTTGGGGCTGTGTACCAGACGGTCACCTTCTGCTCTTGCAAGATGCCATACCATCGCTCGGCGTCGAACTCTTCATGGTCCACGATCATCGTCGCACCGATGGTGAGCGGCGCGATAATGCCGTAGG
>CBDVCD010000188.1:0-6802 GCA_965372385.1 uncultured Gammaproteobacteria bacterium
TCGGCAGCCTATCCCCACCGCCGAGGCGCAGCTGAGAGATGGGGCTAATCACCTAGAATAAAGATCAATACGCTACCTCAATCTCAGTCACTCAACACGGAAGGTGAAAATATGTCCGCCTTGAATCGATTAACAACCCTGTTTTGGTGGCTGCCATTCGGACAGGTAGCTGAAATCAGCGCGACGGAACTCAATCAGCTGATCGCTGAGGAAAACCCGCTGCAGATAGTAGATGTACGCACCGGCACTGAATGGCGGCGTAGCCGCATTTCCGGTGCTGTCAGTGTGCCAATCCAGGAGTTGAAGCAACGCATTGCTGCTCTGCAACTCGATCCCAATCTACCGATCGTCGCCATTTGCCTGAGCGCGCATCGAAGTATCCCCGCGGTCCGTTTGCTTCAGGCACAGGGTTACGATAATGCCGTACAGTTGCAGGGTGGCATGATGGCCTGGTGGCACAGGGATTACCCGACCGAAGGAGAGCAGCAGTAGATGACCGATATCTCTATCTATCACCCACCTGGAGGTTCCCTACCCGGCTTTACCGTGATGAATCGATAGGGGACCGACATCAGCCCCAGGTCGGTGTGAATCAGCACCCTGGCCTCCCACTCCATGACATCCCGCACGCAGACCGGCAGCATCCCCTTGCCTGAGAAACGTCCCGCTTCCTGACGTTCCAGGGCCGACCGGTTGAAGCCCATGTTCATATCGACACCAGTGAAATCGATCTCCACGGCTTGTGTTTCAAGACCCGTCACCTCCACCCACAGCTGCAAGGGTTTTACTACTGGAATCGAGCGTGGCTCAACAGAGAAGGTGACCGTGCCACCCTGAGCCAATCGGGAGATACAGGGTCCGGCGCGCAGATCACAGTCAGGATCCGCCGGTATGTTGATGGAGATCTTGGGAAAGAGTATCGGCCATGCCTTGTACACAGCAATCAGGCTGATACAGCCCAGCAGCAGACCCGTCACAGACCAGAGTATGGTGTTTGAGTTTATTTTCACTTGCCCGGAAACTGATTATTGGAAACTGTTTTTCGCTGCCCGTTTCTCCGCATGTTCCCTGAGTCGATTCAACAGATGGATTTCATGGACATTGAAATGATCTTCGACATCCACGATATGCTGCCTTGCCATGGCATAATCGAGCCCGCCAACAACCGGTTCTGACTGGGCCCCCAAACCATACGCCATGGGTGAGATCTTGCCCACCACAAAGGTGGCCTTGCGCGCATCGATCCACTCGCCAGTACGATGATCCGTAACCCAGATCTCAACAGTGGAATCATCCTTCCAGGATTGTTCCTCCAGCCAGAGGGTTGCACAACCAATGTCATCAAACTGCACGGCCTGGGACTGCCGGCTGCCCTCCGGATGGTAGCGTATCTGCGCGGCGAAGAGGCGATTACTAAGCACCATGCGGCAATGATCACAAACATCCCAGTCCCATTCGAGCTCTTTGGGACCTGCACCTGGGTCACTGGAACAGGCCGTGAGCAGGATGGCAAGAAAAGTGGTAAGCGCTAAGCCCCTCCCATTGACCCGCATCAATTGAAGCCTCGTTTGTGGAGCAAGCCCAAAAATCATCATAGACACCTCGATCAAGATGGGCAGGATTGGAATCACCTTCAAATAGTTCTTTAACAGTAGATAAGGCATGAGTCAAGTCCCTGCAACCGGATGACAAACATGAATCGATCGTATTAGTATTTGTTGCACTCACAAGACATCGCAAAGCACCCGGGGAAACCGCTACAGGAGGCATTTATGCCCATGAATCACAAAGGATTATGGCTCTTCGCGGGGGGTGCAATCATGGCAACGATCAGCGTCTTTCTGGGGAACTCCCTGCAGACGGAACTGAGAAACCTGCCTGTCGATCAATTGATGCAACAACAGGGGCCGGATTCACTGAAATTTCTTGCATTTGCCTTCGGCTTCCCTTTGGGTATAGGTGTCAGCCTGCTGGGAGCATTGGCTGGTAGTGAAGCAACTCGTGGACGTCTCTGGTTTTTCGTGGCTGTGGCAATCATGGGCACACTGGCAGCCGGCCTGGTGCCCGTGCTTTGGGGGCGACAACTGAGTGCGATATTTTTCGGCACCGGTGGTTACAGCATCATGCTGCTGGTGCTGGGTAGCATCTGGTATTGGGGTCGTTATCGGGCCAGATTACCAGCGTCCGCACGGTTTGCCATCGATCTGCAAGGGTTGGGTTATCTCTGCTTTGCCATTGGAGTCTGGAATATCTGCGGTGCAGCGACCATGCCATCGTTTGCGCTTGAGCCAGCCATGATGCTGACCATGGGATCACAGGCCTTCGCCATCGGTCAGATGAAGGCCATCATGGTGCTGTTCATATTGGGTTGGCTATTTACCCTGCTAGGTCTGCGCATGGCCAGCAACAATAGTGAGACAAACAAAGATTCAACTGGACCCAGGTAACCCTGCATGAGGCGCCTTCTCTTCATTGCTGGTTTAGCCGTCCTGCTCTCTGGCTGCAGCCGGATTCAGTTTGCCTACAATCAGCTCGACTGGCTGATACCCTATTACATCGAAATGATCGTTTTCGTTGGCGGACAGCTTAACGATGGACAACGCAAACATCTGGCGAGCATGGCTGAATCCATATCACGGGATTTCGACCAATTGGCATGCGCCAGTGAGGAATCGGTCAGGCATATGACTTTGAAGTGATTGTAGCTGCATAACTGAAAACAGTGGACTGGCGCCACTCAGGCCATGGCTGTACAGTAACCTATGTGATCAGTCTGTTTTTTGTGGAATTCAACCATGCCAGGACCCTATAAGAGCTCCAGGGGAACACGACATGTCATCGGTACGAATATTGATGCCGGGGGTGTCAACTTCTGTGTTTTCAGTCGACATGCCACCTATATGGAATTGCTGCTCTTCGAGAAGGCCGACAGTGCTGAACCCTATCAGATCATTTCCCTCGATCCACAACATAACCGCAGCTTCTTCTTTTGGCACATCTATGTCGAAGGGCTGACCAATGGGTCCCACTACGCCTGGCGTGTGCATGGCCCCAATGATACCTCCCTCACCGGCCTTCGTTTTGACGCCTCGATTGAACTGCTCGATCCCTGGGCCAAGGCGATCACGGATGTGCGCTGGGATCGTGCCAAGGCCCTGCTGCCCAATGAGCGCTGCAAGACATCCATGCGCGCGATGGTGGTCGATACCAAAGACTATGACTGGGAGGGCGATCTACCCATCAATCACCAGATCAAGGATTCGATCATCTATGAACTGCACGTGAGGGGCTTTACCCGTCACCCCTCGGCGGTGGCCGAGCATCCCGGCACCTTCGCGGGATTGATCGGGAAAATTCCCTATCTGCTGGAGCTTGGCATTACCGATGTGGAACTGATGCCGGTCATGGCATTTGACAGACAGGACGTACCGCCAGGTGTCGCGGCCCTTGGAAACACGAACTACTGGGGCTACAGCACCCACAGTTTCTATTCCGTGCACCCACACTACTGTGCTTCGCCACTCTCACCTCAGCAACTGAACGAGTTTCGGGATCTGATCAAGGCGCTGCACAAGGCCAACATAGGCGTCATCCTCGACGTGGTGTTCAACCACACCGCCGAGGCTGGCGCGGATGGTCCTGTCATCAACATGAAGGGGTTCTTCAACGAGTTCGTCTACCACCTGGATCCTGATGACCTCAGCCTCTATCGCGACTACACCGGCTGTGGAAATACAGTCAATTGTAATCATCCAGTGGTCACCAAATTCATCGTGAGTTGTCTGGAATACTGGGTCAAGGTATTTCATGTGGATGGTTTTCGCTTCGATCTGGCCAGTACCATGGTGCGCGCGGAAGATGGCACACCGATGCATCATGCCCCTCTACCCTGGAATATCGAGTTTTCCGACCGCCTCTCAGCGACCAAGCTGATTGCAGAGGCCTGGGATGCAGTTGGGCTGTACCAGGTTGGAGGCTTCCCGGGCTATCGCTGGTCAGAATGGAATGGACGCTACCGGGATGTGATTCGCCGCTTTGTCCGGGGTGACAAGGGAATCCTCGGTGAGGTTTCCACCAACATCACCGGCAGCAGCGATCTCTACCAGGAGCATGGCCGGCAACCGACCAACAGCATCAATTTCATTACTTGCCACGATGGTTTTACCCTGCACGATCTGGTGAGCTACAACCATAAGCATAATGAGGCCAATGGAGAGGAAAACCGGGACGGTCACAATGAGAATCTCAGTTGGAATTGCGGGGTAGAGGGGCCCACCGATGACCCCGATATCCTTAGCTTTCGTCAACAGCAGGTCAAGAACTTCTTCGCCATACTGCTGCTGAGTCAGGGTGTGCCGATGATCCTTGCAGGGGATGAAGTATTACGCAGCCAAAGCGGTAACAATAACGCCTACTGTCAGGACAATGAGACGAACTGGCTCGACTGGGGACTGCTGCGGAAAAACAGTCAGATACTGCGTTTCGTCCGACAGTTGATTGCCTTCCGCAAACGGCACGCCTGTCTGCGAAGGTCCCATTTCTTCACCGGCACCCGGCATCCTGACACTGAGCTACCCGATATCTGCTGGCACGGATATCAGTTACACAAACCCTTGTGGGATGATCCCGACGCCCAGCTACTGGCCTATACATTATCCGCGGATAAAGACGACGAAGCCCATCTGCATATTATCTACAACATGGCGGACAGTAGCCTCGATTCACCCTTACCCAAAATCCAGGATCACACCTGGTACCGGATCATCGACACAGCGGAACCCTCACCACAAGACATTCAACCTGCCAGTGATGCGGTAATGGTCAACGATGAAAAATATACGATCCGCCCACATAGCGTAGTGGTGTTTGAGGGAAGAACAGGGGCCGGATAGCCCCTTATACCCGTCACGAATAGGTTTCCCCGGAAATCTCACGCCCTCCTCGCCCTGTGGCTACGTTGCGCCGTACGGTTGCGCTGTCCTGCTCCTCCGTCCTGTCCTGGGTGCACGTCCATATGCACCCGTTCGGTTCTGCGAACCGTACCCTTGCAATAGACTGGCTATTACGCGTCATCGCGCCTTGCCACAGAACAAGGATGACGCATCACCCACAGCACTGTAATACTACGCCCCTTTTTACTGTCAGATCACCTATACACAATGAGCTGACTCTTAGCCTGGTATTTTCTTGTAAACCACCTATACATCCAAGGTTATGATTTCAGATAAGTCACCTCAAATGCTTTGCATGGCCTGTACTGCTGCAGACGATTGGTAAATGAGAAGGCCTCATTCATCTCATAACGCTGGAATATATCCAGTCCACGATCCAACAATATCTTCCATCCATGATCGGTTATGATATGGCGCGCATGTATCCCTTCGTTTTGGTCAAACTCCCATGAAAACTTGATGCCTATTGAAGCGCAAGACACTTTTATCTTTTCTAGGTTTTCCTGTTGCTGAACACCCTTAAAATCATCTTCTGCCGTAATCAGGTGAACTTCTACCTCATCTTCCTCTAACTTGTATTTAACAATGGTCTCTAACAGCTCCATAAGATTGCGAGTCTGGTAGAACAGTCTTATATATGGGTCGGTGATGGTTATGCTATTTGCGCCCTTAATATAGGGTCCAAAAAGTATGTCGTATGAGATACCACGTTGGTTTTCCTGGTAGGTTACGTGCTTCTCTTCAGGAGAAGTAGATACTGCCGAGACACTCTCACTACCCCCTCTCAGCTTCGAGGTTGATTCTTCGACCTGTGTCGTATCATCTTTACTCGACCCATCACTCACAGTTTTATGGTAATAATTTGGATACTCTTCTTCTTCCAGGGTTTTAACAGCCGTGGCTTTTCCGGCTTTATCTTCGTAAGCAAAACTCACATCTGCGTATGTTGTATCAAAACGCATCAATTGATCCTTAACGCGCTTACGTCCCTCTATTGCAACCTGCAATATTTCTTCAATCTCTTCCGTAGATACTTCTCCGTGCGGATATAATATTTTCATCAATCCTGAAAACGTCTTATGGATTCCATCTCGGTCACGAGTTGAAATATCGGAAGATAATGTAAAATGGTCCTGATATCGATCCGAGTAATCATGATTCCGGAGGGACCGCAGAATCTCCGCCAGGTAATCCACTACAAATCCATATCCATCAGAGAACATCTCTCCCCGGATAATATCAACCTCCCAGCCTGGAATATAAAAATGGATACGATCAAGGAATGCCGAATCATGATATTGCTCAGGCAGTTCATCAAATAGGTCAGCATGTTTCAGCATGTAGGGAACGGTATGCTGTGTATTTCCAACAAAGACCATAGAAGCCTCAGCCCCTAACGTCTCTACCCCTCTTGAGAAGGACTTATTGGCCATGTAGTTCTTCATGATATCTACAAGGGCCTTATTGGCTTTTTTCTTTTTTCCTGCAAATTCATCAAAAGCAACGACATTCCAATATCCGACAAGCCCTAGCTTGCCGGTGGAATTATTCACAAACAACTTGGGGACCGTGACCTCACCGCCAGAAATAAGAATGCCATGAGGCGAAAATTCAGAATAGATATGAGATTTACCCGTCCCTTTTGGACCCAGTTCTATCAGGTTGTAATTACGTTCACAAAAAGGGATCAACCGGATAATTTGGGTGATTTTACTCCGCTTCCCCAGCAGCTCTGGATTAAAGCCAATACTCTGAACAAGCAGGTCTATCCATTCATCGACAGTGAACATTTTCCTTGCTTCTAGATATCCGTCATAGTCAAAGTGGGATAACTGGATCGGTTTCAGCGT
>CBDVCD010000189.1:0-6780 GCA_965372385.1 uncultured Gammaproteobacteria bacterium
GACTATCGTCGCTAATCGCAGCCACGGGCAGCTCCTACGGAGGCTGAATAGTTACCAGATTAATAAGGTACCGCCGACGGATACTCCCGAAACATCAGCCGGGCGTCGTTGGCTGGTGGCTGCAGTAGCCGGTTGTCCCGGTACCAGACTGCCATGGGCAGCTCCTGACGTTGATAGGCCGCCAGTACATCCTCGGCCTGTTGGCGGATCTCCGTCCCCATCCAGTGCAGGGTGGGCAACACCTGCTGTTGCAGCATGGCGGCCTGTTCGAAATTTCCCATGGCGGCGGCCACCAGGGCCTGCAGTTCCACATGGGGCGGGATGAAGGCCTGCTGCACCAGTTCATTCACCAGTTGTCTGGCGCGCTCCTGATCCCGCACCTGATCCTCCTCGCTCAACAGCAGCATCCTGATCAGTGTGTAACCCAGGATCTGCTGTTCGGGGTGCGAAATCGCCAGTGTCTCCAGACGTTTGACTATTTCCGCATCGGACTGGCCACTCAGTTTCAGGGCCAGTAGTTCATGGAGACGGGCGGGAGGGATCTCCGGATTGGCGGCCAGGGCGGTTCGGTAGTGGGATGCCGCCGCGCCGTACTCGCCATCCTGAAACAGCCGGTTGGCCAGGCAGAAGTGAGCGCCGTAGTGGTCCGGATCCTGTTTCAGCACCCTCTGATAGCGGGCTACGGCGGCGGTGGGGGCGCCGTCGTGCTCCTGCAGAATGCCACTGAGAAACAGGGCGAGGTCATGCTCCGGCTCCCGCTGCAGGACTGCCTCCAGCTCCCTGGCCGCCTGGTCGGCCTGGCCGGCGAGAAAGAGCGCCCTGGCATAGCTCACCCTTGCATGGTTGTTCTCCGGTTCGATCTCCAGGCCCTGGGCGAAGGCCTCGGCCGCGCTGGCGAACTCCCGGGTCTGGCTGGCATGCAGTCCCTGGGCGAAAAAGCGCCGGGCCCCCTGGTTGAGGTCCTGTAGCTCCTTGATCATTGGGTCATCGACCTCAGGCAGACGCTTGCCATGCTTGTCCATGTGCTCGCGGGAGCGTGCATTTTCCCCCTTTGCCCGCCAGGCGCGCGCCAGGGGGTAATGGGCCTGGTCGGCCTTCGGGTCCAGTCGCAGCACCTCCTCGAGTTTTTCGATGGCCTGGTCGTAACGCCGTTGCAGCAGATCGATCTGGGCCAGATGATAGAGGGCCAGGGCACGTAGCCCCGGTTTCTTGGCGACTGATTTCAGCGCTGAGGAGGCCTCATCCAGGCGGCTGAGTTCCAGCCAGCTTTCCGCCAGGCGCAGGGACAGGGGCGAATAGTCCGGCTGCAGGCCCTGGGCAAGCTTGTAGAGCCTGATCGCCTCTTCATGCTGGCCCATCTGGCTGCTGTGATAGCCGGCGTAATAGGCCCAGCGGAAATGGGTCGGGGCGAGTGTCATGGCATTGCGGTAGCTGGTCCGTGCCGCCGAGGCGAGTTGGAAGACCTGATAAAAGGCCCCGAGGCGGCCGAAGCCCTCCGCCAGGTCCGGGTCGGCGGTGGTTTCATCCGACAGCAGTCGCGCCACCTCACTACGCTGATTGGCAATCACCTTCCGGGCATAGGGTTCAGCCCCGGAAAGATCCGCCTCGGCGATCGGCTGCAGGCGTCCCTGCCAGGGTTGGGGCAGTTCGGAGAGGGTATCGCCCAGGCCGATGACTGGCAGACAGCCGAGAATGCCGGCAAGCAGCAGGGAGATGCTCCGATGCCAGCGGGTTGGGTGAAAATCGGCATGTTCGTTCATGGGATTTCTCTCAGGGTTGTTGATTGACGACCTGCAGCCTGTCGATCTGGGGAACCACGACATCCTGTTGCTCTCCATCCGGCCAGATGATACTCAGCCTTTCCACCCTGTCAGCCGAGCCCAGGCCGAAGGTCAGGGGCAGCTCCACCTGAGACATGAAGCCGCGGCTAGGCATGACCCGCCGAGTCTGGGTCGTGCCAGCAGTGGTCAGTTCGACCCGGGCGCCGATGGCGTCACGGTTGTTTCCCTTGCCGGTCAGCTTTAGACGCAGCCAGTGATTGCCGCTCTGTTGCTCATTGCGAAATAGTTTGGCTCGCCGCCCGTTCTGGCTGATCAGCAGATCCAGGTCCCCGTCCGCGTCGATGTCCGCATAGGCCACACCACGGCCGACCAATGGCTGGGTCAGATCACCCGCTTCGGACACCTTGTGAAAGCGGCGGCGGCAGTCATCGCCGCAGTTCCAGAATAGCTGGGCGGGCTGGGCGTAGTGTTGGCTGGGCTGTACCTTGTTGATCTCATGTTCCAGGTGACCGTTGGCCTGCAGCAGATCCAGTCGCCCATCCAGATCCGCATCGAAAAAGCACAGACCGAAGGTCAGGGCCTGCCGCGTATCGGGGCCCAAACCCTCCAGCACCGCCTCGTCGGCAAAGGGCGGACGGCCGTCCACGGTGACGAACAGGGAGCTCATCTCGTTGGCGAAGTTGCCGATGCCGATGCCCAAATCCCGGTCGTTGCGGAAATAGGCGCTATCGATCCCCATGGCACCTGTAGCCTTGCCGTTGCGGTCGTAGGCGATGCCCTCGAAGGCGCCGATCTCCTCGAAACTGCCGTCGCCCAGGTTGTGGTAGAGGAAGTTACGCACGGTATCGTTGCTCACGATCAGGTCGATCCAGCCGTCCCGGTCGTAATCCACCGGCGAGACCCCAAGTCCCTTGCCGACCGGTCTGCCGGAGACGCTATCCTCGATGAGGATGCCCGCCGTACGGGAGACATCGGTGAAGGTTCCATCGCCCTCGTTGCGGTAGAGACGGTTGTTGGACCCGATGAAATGGTTGGGCGCCCCGTAGGCCCGGCCCAGACCGGTGAGGCGGAAGTCGATCTCCAGGTCATCCTCCTTCGACCACCTGACATAATTGACCACGAACAGATCGAGGTCGCCGTCCCGGTCGTAATCGAGGAAGGCGGCGCTGCTGCTCCATTCATTCTGCCCCCCGGCGACGCCGGACTTGTCGGTGACCTCGCGGAAACGGCCGCCCTCGTTATGCAACAGCCGGTTCTTGCCCAGGGTGGTCAGATAGAGGTCGATCCAGCCGTCACCATCATAGTCGCCCACTGCCACGCCCATGCCATAATCGCTGAAGGCCAGCCCCACCTGTTCGGTCACCTCATCGAACTGGCCATGCCCATCATTGGCATAGAGTGCATGCTGCGGGGTTGCTTCACCCTCATGCCCCGGCCAGTAGTTGAAATTGATCAGCAACAGGTCCTGATCCCCGTCGTTGTCGTAATCGAGGAATGCGCCTCCGCTGCCGATGGTCTCCGGCATCAGACGTTCACCATAGGCGCCGTTGACATGCAGGAAATCGATGCCGGCCTCCCGGGTGATGTCGGTGAAGGGTATGCGGGGTATGGCCCGTGGTTGGCTGGACGACGCAGTGACCGGTGTCGAGACCTCCGCTTCGACAACCGGCTGGCTCGCCCTATCCCGGGAGTTGTGCCAGATTACCAGGCCGAAGATCAACGCGGCCAGGATGACGGCAACCATCGCTGAACGGATCAACGCGCTTCTTACCCTTCTCTCTGCCCGGGTAAGGGAGGGTTTATTGTTCACTGCTTAGCTACCCCTTTCAGTTAGATGATTACAAAGCTCTGTTGGGCAGAGTAAATGGGCGGGTCCGGGCTGTCGGGACACGCCGTGAATACTTCCCTGTAGGCTCCACGGTGGCGTCCTGCCACCGAGGGTCCCGCCACTCCGGACCCGACCTCTGATACCGTTTGAACTTGGCTTGTAATTACCTTCAGTTATGCCCGGCACGCAAGGCGACCTGGCTTGGCACCACCAGGCCATATGCCCCTTCACGCCGCAGATCGTAGACCGCGGTCTCCTCAGCGGCGTGGTTGGCGGCCGGGTTACGGCTGCGATGCGCGGTAACCGCCTGTTCGATGGCCTGGTCGTCCGGTCGGTATTTGTCATGCAGCAGACGGTGTCTGGCCGCGGCATCGGTCTCACCCAGTTCCGTGAACACCAGGGCCAGATTGTAGTGGGCCTTCACATTCTCCGGATCGAGTTCCAGCGCCTTCTCTAACCAGTCCCTTGCCTGTTGCAGATAGTGGCGACGTTGGCTGAGTCGCTTCTCTCCCCGTTCCTGACGGGCGCGCTCGAACAGGGTCCGCCCCAGCTCATTGAGCACCCGGTAATCCTTGGAGAAATCGAAGCCCCGCTGCACCGCGGCCTGGAAGCGGGTCTCGATCAATGCCTCAAGGCTGTGGATGGCCCGGTCCAGGTTGCCGAACTCCCGGTCTACCAGGGTGGAATACCAGCTCAGGGTCCAGGGTGGTGCCCCCGCATCCGCGGCCCGCTTGAGGTCCGCGGCCGCCAAGTCGAGCTGGCCTTCACGAAAATGCACCCGGGCCAGATTGAGTGCACCCTGTGCCGGAACGAGCCGTTCCACCTGTTTGAAGGCCGCCTCCGCCTGGCGCAGTTCACGCTTGCCCTTGCGCAGCAGGCCGATGCCATAGTCGTTCCAGCGTTCCCAGGTGCTGATGTTCTTGTCTTGGGTAGGGATCGCTGCATCCATCCCGGCAACCGGCAGGGTCAGATGATCTTCGGCCAGGGTGACCACCGGCAGAGCATTCCGTTCGAACCGCTCTCCCATCACATGCCGGAGAAAACGGCTGTCGAATTTACGGTACTGCAGTCTGGCCTCGATAGTAACCGGCCCTGTCACCTCCGGCGGAACCTCGAGGAGATAATGCACCGTCGCCGCCGCTCCCGGCGGGATCTGGTGATCGTAGAGGGCGACGAAGATATTCTGCGCATCGCGCCGCTCGATGCGGTTGCCATCGCGATCGAGCAGATAGCTGTTGACGAAATAGGACCAGGGGTCCACATCCCCATCGGTGTCCATCGCGCCGCTACGGCCAATGATGCGATCACCGCTCTTCAGCGTCAGCTCCAGCCACAACTCGTTGGAATCGGTGGTGCCCTGGGTCAGCTGATGGCCGATACCCAGGGTCCGCACCACCAGCTCCAGCAGATAGGGACGGCCGGGTTCCAGCTGGGGCAGCCGGGGCCGCAGGGGGGCGTGCAGCCCTCCATCGATGTCGCCCTCCTTGAGGCCGAAGATGTCAATCCGGGCGGCGCGCAGCAGAAAATCCCGCCGCAAATCGTTGCTCCACTGAGGTTGCCCCAGCAGATGCGGCACCCCGGTATTGGCGGCGGCGAAGAGATGGTTGTGTACGCTGCGTTCACCCTGGCCGCTGAAATTCCGCGCCGCGGGATCATCGGAAGGGACCAGCGGCATGTGACAATGGGCGCAGTTGGGCACCGCCTGGTCCGGGTAGTAAAAACTGTCCACCCGATGCCCCGATACGCCACTCAGCAGGAAACTGTCGTAATGGTTCTGGCCACGCAGCCACTTGTAGTGATTGAGTTCATAAGGCAGATGCACCTTGTGGCAGGCGGAACAGAACTCCGCGGTCTTGTGTACGGGTTTGAGGAAGGTGGTCTTGTGGAATGCGGGTTTTGCCTTGATCAATTGCCGGTTGACCGCCTGCAGGAGCGCGTTGTCACTGAAGGCAAAGGGGTAGCGTGGCGGGTCCTGGAAATCATAGGAGCCATTGCCACGGGGGCTGTTGATCCCAGTGATGGCATGGCAGCCGATACAGGTGATACCCGCCTCCGACCCCGGGTCATTGTCTGGCGCGTAGGCGGGGTCATCGAAGCGGCCGGAAAAGAGCGGTACCTGATCGTGACAGGCGGCGCACAGCCGCGCCACTTTGACCTCTTTGTCCCGCTCCAGCAGCACCGCTCTGGCCTCATCGATGGTGAAACGATAGGCCGGATTGTTGAATGAGCTGAAGCGGTGCATGCTCATGGCGGTCTGGCTGGCGATATCCCCGTGGCATTCGGCGCAGACTTCATCCTGCATCAGGTTCCGGTCGGGTATCCGCGTCTGCTCCCCACCGATCCGTACAAAGGCGGGGGCGTAGGGAAAATCATCTCCCAGCTGGTGCAGATCCCGGGACTCGATCTGTATGACCGACAGGGTGCCCGCGACCAGGAGCGCGGTGGTGGCCCAATACCCCCCGATGCGCCAACGGATCCGGGGGCCGGCGAGCCGATGCACCACGAACAGCCAGGCGGCCAGAAAGGGTGTGAGGATATGAATCCAGTAGACCGCCCTGCGAATCCCGGGATCGTTGATCTCGAGGAAGCCGAAACGGGTGAGGATCAGGCCGGACAGCAGTAGCAACAGACCCGTAAGAAACAACCCCAGGCCTGCCCGGATGGCGTAGCGATTGGGACGACGTCTGGCGCGGCGCTGATGGAGCAGGCCAAACAGGATAAAAGGCAGGATAAGCAGCAGCCCCAGCAGCAGATGCAGCAGGAACATCAACAGATAGAAATAGTCCTGATAGCTCTGCCCGCTGGTGGTCTCGAGCAAGGTGATGGCGCCCAGGTAGAGCGAATTGACCACCAACAGGGCAAACAGGAAAAACACCAGTCCCAGCAGACTTCTGAGTTTCCGCCCCAGGAGCGGGATTTTTGTTTGAGGATTGCTTCCAGCCACCACGATCACCCTCATCTGACATAGGCGTACTAGTACTCACCCTAAGTTATCACCTTGTAATGAGTACTTAAGCTACAACAGAATTATGATACTACAGTTCGATGTGAACGACCCCACTTGGACAGGTACGTTCAGTGCTGACGCACGAATGCATCAGGAAAAACTAATATAGGGTCTCCGCCCCAAAAACCGTCCTGCCCCGTGGTAAAAAGCGCAAGCCGGTGGGA